>NZ_JBWKTH010000026.1:0-103780 GCF_059420225.1 Pseudomonas sp. GW821-FHT04D07 | reverse complement strand
CCCCCCCCCCCCCCCCCCCCCCCCCCCCCCCCCCCCCCCCCCCCCCCCCCCCCCCCCCCCCCCCCCCCCCCCCACAGGGACCGTGTCCGGCTTTAACTGGCTGGTATCAGGGGGCCGCCCTCTGCCATCTATTGATCGCCGGTCGTGACATCCCGCATCAACAACCCGAACCGCAACTCCAGCCCATCCGGAACCGGCAGGTACACCGTGTGCCCGTCCCCGGGCGCCACCTCGATCCGCTCGCCCCGCTCATTGCGCAGCTCATCCAGATCGAAATGCAGATTGCCCGCGGGCGTCATCAACTCCAGATGATCACCCACCCCGAAACGGTTCTTCACCTTGACCTGGGCCAGCCCCTCACGCCGCTCACCCGTCAGTTCGCCGACAAACTGCTGGCGCTCCGAGACCGAACTGCCGTGCTGGTAGTTCTGATACTCGTCATGCACATGCCGCCGCAGGAAACCCTCGGTATACCCGCGCTGGGCCAATGATTCGAGGTCCTGCATCAGGCTGCGGTCAAACGCTCGCCCGGCCGCGGCATCGTCTATCGCCCGACGATAGACTTGGGTCGTTCGCGCGCAGTAGAAATGCGATTTGGTCCGGCCTTCGATCTTCAGCGAATGCACGCCCATGCGGGTCAGTCGCTCGACATGCTGCACGGCGCGCAGGTCCTTGGCGTTCATGATGTAGGTGCCGTGCTCATCCTCGAAGGCCGGCATCGACTCGTCCGGTCGCTGGGCCTCCTGGAGCAGGAATACCTGCTCGGTGGGCGCGCCCCGGCCGAGGGTCGGCTCGACGGGATCGAAGGCCTGGACAATCTCGCCCAGCAGGTTTTCCGCGGCCGGCTGTGCCTTGTACTGCCAGCGGCAGGCATTGGTGCAACTGCCCTGGTTGGCGTCACGGTGGTTCATGTACCCGGAGAGCAGGCAGCGTCCGGAATAGGCCATGCACAGCGCCCCGTGGACGAACACCTCAAGCTCCATGTCCGGCACCTGCTCGCGGATTTCGCCGATCTCCTCCAGGGACAGCTCCCGCGAGAGGATGATCCGGCTCAGCCCCAGTTGCTGCCAGAACCGCACGCTGGCCCAGTTCACCGTATTGGCCTGCACCGACAGGTGAATCGGCATCTGCGGGAAATGCTCGCGCACCAGCATGATCAGACCGGGGTCGGACATGATCAGCGCATCCGGGGCCATGGCGATCACCGGCGCCAGGTCCTTGAGAAAGGTCTTGAGCTTGGCATTGTGCGGGGCGATGTTCACCACCACGTAGAAGCGCTTGCCCTGAGCCTGGGCCTCCTGGATGCCGAGTGCCAGATTGGCGTGGTCGAACTCGTTGTTGCGCACCCGCAGGCTGTAGCGCGGCTGGCCGGCGTAGACCGCATCGGCGCCATAGGCGAAGGCGTAGCGCATGTTCTTCAGGGTGCCGGCGGGGGCCAGCAGTTCGGGGGAGGGCAGGGCCATGGTCGGATCGTTCGCAAAAGGTCGCGAGACTAAGGTATCGGACCGTGCGCGGTATTGATCCAGGTCTACTGTAGGAGCGAGCTTGCTCGCGATGGGCGTCAACGATAACGCGGGGCATCAGATACCCAGCGGTGCCTGGACTACCATCGCGAGCAAGCTCGCTCCTACAAGGGAAGCAGAAACAAAACACCCCGCCGGAGTTGCCTCGGGCGGGGTGTCGGGTACAGCCGGCGACTGTTTAGCTCGCCAGTACCGCCTGTTGCACCAGTTCCAGCAGCGGTTGCGGGTACAGGCCGAGGAAGAAGGCGAGTACCGCGATCGCCAGCAGCATCACGCCGCCGGCACGTTGTTCCCAGTGCAACTGGGCATCGACACGACGCAGGTTCGGTTCGATCAGGTACAGGGTGACCATCACGCGCAGGTAGTAGAACACGCCGATGGCACTGCCCAGTACCAACGAACCGATCAGCCACCAATGATGGGACTCGACACCGGTCGCGATGATGTAGAACTTACCGATAAAACCGGCGGTCAGCGGGATACCGGCCAGCGACAGCATCATCACGGTCAGTACCGCGGTCAGGTACGGACGGCGCCAGAACAGGCCGCGGTACTCGTACAGGGCGTCGGCGTCACGGCCTTTGTAAGGCGAGGACATTAGGGTGATCACGCCGAAGGCACCGAGGCTGGTGATCACGTAGGTGACCAGGTACACGCCCATGGCTTCCACGGCCATGCCCTTGCTCGCCACCAGGGCGATCAGCAGGTAGCCGAAGTGGGCGATGGACGAATAACCCAGCAGACGCTTGAGGTTGTTCTGGGTCAGCGCCAGCAGGTTACCCACCAGGATCGACGCGATGGCGATCACCGCCAGGACATTGCTCAGGACACCACTGCTGGCTACCGGAGAAATCTGGAACAGGCGGATCATCACGGCGAACACCGCCACCTTGCTGGCGGTGGCGAGGAAGGCCGCCACCGGCGCAGGCGCGCCTTCATACACGTCTGGGGTCCACAGGTGGAACGGTACCAGCGACAGCTTGAACGCCAGGCCGATCAGCATCATGCCCAGGCCCAGTTGGGCAATCGGGCTTGGCAGACCGGTAGCCGCCAGGGCGTGACCGATACCGCTGAAGCTCAGGGTGCCAGCTTCGGCGTAGAGCAGGGCCATGCCGAACAGCAGGAAGGCCGAACCCGCGGCCGACAGCACCATGTACTTGATGCCGGCTTCCAGTGACCGCTTGTTGAAGAACGCATAGGCCACCAGGCCGTAGACCGGTACCGAGAGCAACTCCAGGCCGATAAACAGGCTGGCCAGGTGCTGCGCGCTGACCAGGACCAGGCCGCCGGCGGCGGCCATCAGGATCAGCAGGTAGAGTTCTTCACGGTTACCCGGGTAGCCGTCGCCGCCATCACCCAGGTAGGCGTGGGCGAGGGTGACGCAGGCCAGGGTGGCGACCAGGATCAAGGCCATGTACAGGCAAGCGAAGTCATCGATCTGGATCAGCGTTGTCACGGCCAGTGGCGCGACTTTCAGCGCCGGGATAATCGACAGCAGCGCCAGGTTGAGACCGGCCACCGAGAGTAGGAAGGTCTGTGAGTGGTTGCGGCGCCAGGCGATCGCCAGCATCACCGCGATAACGGTGAGACTGGTGATCAGCAGCGGTGCAAGCGCAATAAAGTGTTGAGTCGTCAGGTCCATAGCGCTCTTACCGGGCCGAAGCGAGTTGAGTGAGGGCGGTGCCGAGCCACTGCTGCACACCATGCATGGTGGCGGCGGAAGTATCGAGGAACGGTTGCGGGTACACGCCGAGATAAATCAGCAGCACCGCCAGTCCCAGCACCATGATCAGTTCGCGGCCATCCATGCCATGCAGCACGGCATCGGATTTGGACGGGCCGAAGTAGGCACGGTGAATCATGATCAGCGAGTAGACCGAACCGAACACCAGGCCCGAAGTGGCAATCGCGGTAATCCACGGTGCCGCCAGGAAGGTGCCGATCAGGATCAGGAACTCGCCGACGAAGTTGCCGGTGCCCGGCAGGCCCAACGATGCGGCCGCGAAGAACAGGCTGATGGCCGGCAGGTAGGCGATCTTCGACCACAGGCCACCCATCTCACGCATGTCGCGGGTGTGGGTGCGCTCGTAGAGCTGGCCGCTGAGGATAAACAGTGCCGCCGCCGACAGGCCGTGGGCGAGCATCTGGATCACCGCGCCTTGCAGGGCTTGTTGGCTGCCGGAGTAGATCCCGATCAGCACGAAGCCCATGTGCGAAACACTGGAGAAGGCGATCAGACGCTTGATGTCGGTTTGGGCGAAGGCCAGGAACGCACCGTAGAAGATCCCGATCAGACCCAGGGTCATGGCAATCGGCGCGAACTCCGCCGAGGCATGCGGGAACAGCGGCAGGGCGAAACGCAGCAGACCATAAGCCGCGGTCTTCAACAGGATACCGGCCAGGTCCACGGAACCGGCGGTCGGCGCCTGGGCGTGGGCGTCCGGCAGCCAGGAGTGGAACGGCACCACCGGCAGTTTCACCGCGAAGGCGATGAAGAAGCCGAGCATCAGGATGTACTCGGTGCTCAGCGACATCTTGGTTTTCAACAGGTCGGTGTAGTTGAAGGTCATCACACCGGTGTTGTTGAAGTTGACCAGGACCAGACCGAGGATCGCCACCAACATGATCAGGCCGGAAGCCTGGGTGAAGATGAAGAACTTGGTCGCCGCGTAGATCCGGGTTTTCTTGCCGTCCGAAGAACTGTGACCCCAGAGCGCGATGAGGAAGTACATCGGCACCAGCATCATTTCCCAGAAGAAGAAGAACATGAACAGGTCGAGGGCGAGGAACACGCCGATGACACCGCCCAGGATCCACATCAGGTTCAGGTGGAAGAAGCCCACGCGACGCTGGATCTCTTTCCACGAGCAGAGCACCGAGAGGATACCCAGCAGGCCGGTCAGCAGGATCATCAGCAGCGACAGGCCATCGAGGGCCAGGTGCACATTGATGCCGAAGCGCTGGATCCAGATCTGCTTGAATTCAAGCGCGAAGGTCGGATCGGCGCCAGGCGCCGGGGCCAGATGGAAATCCCCGTGGGCCCACAGCCAGAGGCCGAGGGCGAGTTCGAGGGACATGGTCAGCAGCGCAATCCAGCGCGGGAGGGTGGAGCTGAAGCGCTCACCCAGCCAGCACAGCAGGCCACCGATAAAGGGGATCAGGATTAGCCAAGGCAGAATCATGACGGGCTCAATTCCTTTCGCAATGTCGCAAGGTTCATAGTCAGACCGCTACCAGCACAATGGCGCCCAGCACCACGACGGCACCGGCGGCGAGCGACGCGGCATACCAACGCAACTGACCGGTCTCGGTGCGGCTCAGGGCGGTGTGACCGCCTTTGGCCATACGCGGGATCAGGCCGATGGTCTGGTCGAGCGGGTCTTTGCGCAGCAGATGACTGATCGCCAGGTATGGCTTGACGAACAGCTTGTCGTAGATCCAGTCGAAGCCCCAGGCGGCGAACCACCAGGCCGAGAGGAAACGGCCGATGCCGCTGTTGGCGACGGCGGTCGCAAAGCGACGCTTGCCGAGGAACAGCATGGCGGACAGCAGGATACCGGCCAGGGCGATAGCCCCCGAGGTGATTTCCAGGCTGTGCTTGGCTTCGCCGCCGGCGTGACCGGCGCTTTCCGGGAGGACACCGGCCAGTGGCGGATGAATCCAGGCACCGACGAAGGTCGACAGCACGATCAGCACGCCCAGTGGCAGCCAGTGGGCAATCCCGTGGCCGGCGTGGGCTTCGGTCTTGGCTTCACCGTGGAAGGTGATGAAGATCAGGCGGAAGGTGTACAGCGAGGTCATGAACGCGCCGACCAGACCGGCATAGAGCAGATTCTGGTTACCGCTGGCGAAGGCTTCCCAAAGGATTTCGTCCTTGGAGTAGAAACCGGCGGTGACGATCGGCAGGGCGGCCAGGGCGGCACCACCGACGATGAAGCTGGCGTAGGCCAACGGCAGTTTCTTCCACAGGCCACCCATCTTGAAGATGTTCTGCTCGTGGTGGCAGGCGACGATCACCGCACCGGACGCGAGGAACAGCAGGGCCTTGAAGAAGGCGTGGGTCATCAGGTGGAAGATCGCGCCTTCCCAGGCACCGACGCCCAGGGCCAGGAACATGTAGCCGATCTGGCTCATGGTCGAGTAGGCGAGGATGCGCTTGATGTCGGTCTGAACCAGGGCGGCGAAGCCGGCCAGGACCAAGGTCACGCCACCGACGATGCCGACCAGGTGCAGGATATCCGGCGCCAGACTGAACAGACCGTGGGTCCGGGCGATCAGGTAGACACCGGCGGTGACCATGGTCGCGGCGTGGATCAGGGCCGAAACCGGGGTCGGACCGGCCATCGCATCCGCCAGCCAGGTCTGCAGCGGCAGTTGCGCCGATTTACCGACCGCACCGCCCAGCAGCATCAGGGTCGCCAGGACGATCCAGAAGTCGCCGACCTTGAAGTGCTCCGGCGCCTTGACCAGCAGTTCCTGGATATTCAGCGTGCCCAACTGGGTGAACAGAATGAACAGGCCGATGGCCATGAACACGTCGCCGATACGGGTGACGATAAAGGCCTTGAGGGCGGCGTTACCGTTGTTGCGGTTGCTGTAGTAGAAACCGATCAACAGGTAGGAGCACAGACCCACGCCTTCCCAGCCGAAGTACAGGAACAACAGGTTATCGCCGAGGACCAGGAACAGCATGCTGGCGATAAACAGGTTGGTGTAGGCGAAGAAGCGCGAGTAACCGTCTTCACCGCGCATGTACCAGGAGGCGAACAGGTGGATCAGGAAACCCACGCCGACCACCACGCCGAGCATGGTGATCGACAGGCCGTCGACGTAGAGGGCGAAGTTGGGGGCAAAGCCCGCCACCGACATCCACTGCCACAGCACCAGGGTGTAGTGGCCACCCTCGGGCGGCGCGACGTTGAATTGCCAGATCACATAGGCGGCGACGATGGCCGAGAGGCCAATGGAGCCGACCCCGATCAGGGCCGAGCCGTTTTCCGAGAGGCGTCCACGGGAGAACGACAGCAGCAGGAAACCGAGCAGGGGGAATACGAAAGTCAGAAAGATCATGTTCATCCGCGCATCTCACTGGCAGCGTCGATATCGAGCGTGTGGAAGCGGCGATACAGTTGCAGCAGGATCGCCAGGCCGATACTGGCCTCGGCGGCTGCCAGGCTGATCACCAGAATGAACATGATCTGTCCATCCGGCTGCGCCCAACGTGAGCCCGCGACGATGAAGGCCAGGGCGGCGGCGTTCATCATCACCTCCAGGCTCATCAGCACGAAAAGGATGTTACGGCGGACCATCAGGCCGATCAGGCCGAGGCTGAACAGGATGCCGGCGACGGCCAGGCCATGTTCAAGAGGGATAGCAGGCATGAATTACTCCTTCGCCTCGTTGCGGCCCAAGTGGAATGCCGTGATGGCTGCGGCGAGCAGCAGCATCGAGGCGAGTTCGACCACCAGCAGGTATGGACCGAACAGGCTGATGCCCACGGCCTTGGCGCCCACGGTGGTTTGACCGATACCCATGCCGCTGCTGTGGCTGAACAGCACATAGAGCAGTTCGACCAGCAGCAGGGCGCAGAGGATCACCGGACCGATCCAGATCCCCGGCTTGAGCCAGTCGCGCTCTTGCAGCACCGAGGCCGGACCGAGGTTCAGCATCATCACCACGAACACAAACAGCACCATGATGGCACCGGCGTAGGCGATCACTTCCAGGGCGCCGGCAAACGGCGCACCGAGGCTGAAGAAGGTCATCGCCACGGCGATCAGCGAGATAATCAGGTAGAGCAGGGCATGCACAGGGTTGGTGTTGGTGATCACGCGTAGCGTGGACAGAACAGCGACACCCGATGCGAAATAGAAAGCGAATTCCATCGTTCTTCCTTAAGGCAGCAAGCTCTTCACGTTGATCGGCTCGGCTTCGTTCTGGGCAGCGCCTTTCGGCTTCCCGGCAACGGCCATCCCTGCAACACGATAGAAGTTGTAATCAGGGTTCTTGCCGGGACCGGAGATCAGCAGATCTTCTTTCTCGTACACCAGGTCCTGACGCTTGAACTCGGCCATTTCGAAATCCGGTGTCAGCTGGATCGCGGTGGTCGGGCAGGCTTCCTCGCAGAGGCCGCAGAAAATGCAGCGCGAGAAGTTGATGCGGAAGAACTCCGGGTACCAACGACCGTCGTCGGTTTCGGCTTTCTGCAGCGAGATGCAACCCACCGGGCACGCCACGGCGCACAGGTTGCAGGCCACGCAGCGCTCTTCGCCGTCGGGGTCGCGGGTCAGCACGATGCGACCGCGATAACGCGGCGGCAGGTACACCGCTTCTTCCGGGTATTGCAGGGTGTCGCGTTTGCGGAAGCCATGGCCGAAAATCATCACCAGGCTTCGCAACTGGGTACCAGTACCCTTAACGATGTCGCCAATATATTTGAACATGGGTCAAATCCTCACTGAACCGCGCCCGCAGGCGTGTTCAACAACACAATCGCAGCGGTCACCAGCAAATTGATCAGGGTCAGCGGCAGGCAGAATTTCCAACTGAAGTCCATCACCTGGTCATAACGTGGGCGCGGAATCGAAGCGCGCAGCAGGATGAACAGCATGATGAAGAACGCGGTCTTCAGGGCGAACCAGATGAACGACAGTTGCGGCAGGATGCCGAACGGACCGTGCCAGCCACCAAAGAACAGGGTGACCAGCAACGCCGAGATCAGGATGATGCCGATGTACTCGCCAACGAAGAACATGCCCCATTTCATGCCGGCATATTCAATGTGGTAACCGTCGGCCAGTTCCTGTTCCGCTTCCGGCTGGTCGAAGGGGTGACGGTGAGTCACGGCCACGCCGGCGATGAAGAAGGTCAGGAAACCGAAGATCTGCGGAATCACGAACCACAGGTGTTGAGCCTGGTAGTCGACGATGTCGCGCATGTTGAACGAGCCAACCTGGACCACGATGCCCATCAGCGACAGGCCCATGAACACTTCATAGGACACGGTCTGCGCCGAGGCGCGCAAGCTGCCCAGCAGGGCGTACTTGTTGGCGCTCGACCAACCGGCGAACAGCACCGCGTACACCGACAGACCGGCCATGGCGAAGAAGAACAGCAGGCCGATGTTCAGGTCCGCGACACCCCAGGTCGGGGTGATCGGGATGATGGCGAAGGCGATCAGCAGGGCACTCATGGCCACTACCGGTGCCAGGGTGAAGATCACCTTGTCGGCAAACGGTGGTGTCCAGTCTTCCTTGAAGAACATCTTCAGCATGTCGGCGGCGATCTGGAACATGCCGAATGGGCCGACGCGGTTCGGACCGTAGCGGTCCTGCCACCAGCCCAGCAGGCGCCGTTCGACAAAGCTCAGCAGCGCGCCGCTGACCACCACGGCCAGCAGCACGACGATGGCCTTGACGACCGAGAGGATCACGTCGATCACTTCAGGGGTGAACCAGGTCATTGAGCTGCCTCCTGCAGACCGTCAACGGATTTGCCAAAGATCGCCGGAGGAATGCCCGCCAGGCCGGCCGGCAAGGCCACCAGGCCGGCACCCAGCTCTTCGTTGATGCGCAGCGGCAGACGCAGGGTGGTGCCGGCAACGTTCAAGCTGAGCAGGGCGCCGTCGTTGACACCCAGACGATCGGCTTCGGACTTGGCCAGCGAGACGTAGGCGGCCGGGATGCGTTCTTGTACCGGAGCGGCTTTCGAGGAGGTTTCCTCGCTGCCGAACAGGTGGAAGAACGGCACCACTTGCCAGGTGCCCTGGGCCGGGTTGAAGGCGCGCGGGACACTGGCGAACCAGTTCAGCGCATCACCCTGGGTTTCGATCAGACGGGTACCCGGGTCGCCGGCACGGATATGACCACCGACTTCGTCCTGGAACTTGTTCCAGGCCTGTGGCGAGTTCCAGCCCGGCGACCAGGCGAACGGCACCTGTTGGCGCGGTTCGACGGAGCCCGAGTAACCTTCCATGGAGAAGGCGAACGCGGTGTCGACGTCCTGGGAGGTACGCGGCTCGTGCACGCTGATATTGGCGCGCATGGCGGTCCGGCCGGAGTAACGCAGCGGTTCGCGGGCCAGTTTCATGCCCTTGATGCGGAACGCGGCGGACGGCGCGGCATCGACGATGCGCGTCAGTTGCGGGGTGCTGGCAGCACAGGCGGCGGTGACGTGGTCCAGTTGGGTCCAGTCGATCGGCTGGTTCAGCAGGGTTGCGCGCAGGGCATGCAGCCAGCGCCAGCCTTCGTGGACCAGGATGCTGGCATCAAGGTACTTCGGATCGAAGACCTGGAAGAAGCGCTGGGCGCGGCCTTCCTGGCTGACCAGGGTACCGTCGCCTTCGGCGAAGCTCGCCGCTGGCAGGACCAGGTGGGCGCGGTCGCTGGTGGCGGTTTTCTGGTGGTCGGCAACGATCACGACTTTCGCAGCGTTCAGTGCGGCGTCGACCTTGGCCTTGTCGGTGCGGGTGTACAGGTCGTTTTCCAGCACGACGATGGCGTCGGCCTTACCGTCGATCACCGCTTGCAGGGCGGCGTCCAGGGATTCGCCACCGAACATGGCCAGGCCGAGGCTGTTGGCTTCCGGCACGATCAGGCTGATGGAACCGTTCTTCTCGCGCAGCTTCAAGGCTTTGGCGATGTTGGCCGCGGCTTCGATCAGTGCCTTGGAACCCAGGGAGGTACCGGCGATGATCAGTGGGCGCTTGGCCGCCAGCAGGGCGTCGGCAATGCGTTGGGCCAGTGCCTGGGCTTCAGCGTCCAGGCCTTCGACGGCCGGGGCGCTGGCGTCGAGGGCGTGGGCCACGGCGAAACCGATGCGGGCCAGGTCGTCGGGCGCGGCGTGCACGCACTCTTCTGCGATATCGTCGAGCTTGGTTTCCGCCAGGCTGGCGATAAACAGCGGGTTCAGCGCGTGCTGGCCGATGTTTTTCACCGCGGCGTCGAGCCAAGGCTGGACGCGCATGGCGTCGGCCATGTCCTCGGCCTTGCCCTTGACCGACTGGCGCAGGGCCAGGGCCATGCGCGCGGCGGTCTGGGTCAGGTCTTCACCGAGGACGAACACGGCGTCGTGGTCTTCGATGTCGCGCATGTTCGGCACGGGCAGCGGGCTGTCCTTGAGCACTTGCAGGACCAGGCGGATGCGTTCCAGCTCAGCCGCTTCGATACCCGAGTAGAAGTGCTCGGCACCCACCAGCTCGCGCAGGGCGAAGTTGCTTTCCAGGCTGGCGCGGGGCGAACCGATACCGACGATATTGCGACCGCGCAACAGCTCGGCGGCTTTATCCAGCGCTTCGTCCAGGCTCAGCTTGGCGCCGTTGGCCAGCAGTGGCTGACGTGGGCGGTCTTCGCGGTTGACGTAGCCATAGCCGAAACGGCCACGGTCGCAGAGGAAGTACTGGTTGACCGAACCGTTGAAACGGTTTTCGATCCGACGCAGTTCACCGTAGCGCTCGCCCGGGCTGATGTTGCAACCGCTGGAGCAGCCATGGCAGATGCTCGGCGAGAACTGCATGTCCCACTTGCGGTTGTAGCGCTCGGAGTGGGTCTTGTCGGTAAACACACCGGTCGGGCAAACCTCGGTGAGGTTGCCGGAGAATTCGCTTTCCAGGGTGCCGTCTTCGACGCGACCGAAGTACACGTTGTCGTGGGCACCGAACACGCCGAGGTCGGTACCGCCGGCGTAGTCCTTGTAGAAGCGTACGCAGCGATAGCAGGCGATGCAGCGGTTCATTTCGTGGGAAATGAACGGGCCCAGTTGCTGGTTCTGGTGGGTTCGCTTGGTGAAGCGATAACGGCGCTCGTTGTGGCCGGTCATCACGGTCATGTCTTGCAGGTGGCAGTGACCGCCTTCCTCGCAGACCGGGCAGTCGTGCGGGTGGTTGGTCATCAGCCATTCGACGACGCTGGCGCGGAACACCTTCGCCTCTTCGTCGTCGATGGAGATCCAGCTGCCGTCGGAAGCCGGGGTCATGCAGGACATGACGATACGACCACGCTTGTCGTTCTCGTCATTGAACTGCTTGACCGCGCACTGGCGACAGGCACCGACGCTACCGAGCGCGGGGTGCCAGCAGAAATAAGGGATGTCGAGGCCTAGCGACAGACACGCCTGTAACAGGTTGTCTGCCCCATCGACTTCGAGCGCTTTGCCGTCTACGTGGATAGTGGCCATGGTTCAAAGTTCTTCGTTGGCCCGCGTCCGCGGGCGTGGCTAATGGAATCCTGGTCCTCGCCTGGCGCATCACAAGTGCGTCTTCAGGCGAGCAAGAGGACGGCACGGACCGCCCTCCCTTTCGATACGTTATGCGCCGACTACGATCGGTCGCGCCAAAGGCGGGACGGCTGCACTTTTGTGTGCGATACCAGCCTCGAACTCCGGACGGAAATACTTGATGGCGCTGCCCAATGGCTCGATGGCACCCGGTGCGTGAGCACAGAAGGTCTTGCCCGGGCCGAGGAAACCGACCAGACCCAGCAGGGTCTCGATATCGCCGGCCTGGCCTTCGCCGTTCTCCAGCGCGCGCAGCAGCTTGACGCTCCACGGCAGGCCGTCGCGGCAAGGGGTGCAGAAACCGCACGACTCACGGGCGAAGAACTCTTCCATGTTGCGCAGCAGCGAAACCATGTTGACGCTGTCGTCCACCGCCATGGCCAGACCGGTGCCCATACGGGTGCCGACCTTGCCGATGCCGCCGGCATACATTTGCGCTTCCAGGTGTTCGGGCAGGAGGAAACCGGTACCGGCACCGCCTGGCTGCCAGCACTTGAGCTTGAAGCCATCGCGCATGCCGCCGGCATAGTCTTCGAACAGCTCGCGGGCGGTGATGCCGAACGGCAGTTCCCACAGGCCAGGGTTCTTCACTTTGCCGGAGAAACCCATCAGCTTGGTGCCGTGGTCTTCGCTGCCTTCGCGGGCGAGGGATTTGTACCAGTCGATGCCGTTGCCGATGATCGCCGGTACGTTGCACAGGGTCTCGACGTTGTTCACGCAGGTCGGCTTGCCCCAGACGCCGACGGCGGCGGGGAAGGGCGGCTTGGAGCGCGGGTTGGCGCGACGGCCTTCGAGGGAGTTGATCAGCGCGGTTTCTTCGCCGCAGATGTAACGCCCGGCGCCGGTGTGGACGAACAGCTCGAAGTCGAAGCCGCTGCCGAGGATGTTCTTGCCCAGCAGGCCGGCGGCCTTGGCTTCTTCCACCGCACGGTTGAGGTGCTTGGCGGCGGTGACGTATTCACCGCGCAGGAAGATGTAGCCACGGTAGGTTTTCAGCGCACGGGCGCTGATCAGCATGCCTTCGATCAGCAGATGGGGCAGTTGCTCCATCAGCATGCGGTCTTTCCAGGTGTTCGGCTCCATTTCATCCGCGTTGCACAGCAGGTAGCGGATGTTCATGGATTCGTCTTTGGGCATCAGGCCCCACTTCACCCCGGTGGGGAAGCCCGCGCCACCGCGACCCTTGAGGCCGGCGTCCTTCACGGTCTGGACGATATCGTCCGTGGCCATGTCGGCGAAGGCCTTGCGGGCGGCGGCGTAGCCGTCCTTGGCCTGGTATTCGTCGAGCCACACCGGCTCGGCGTCATCACGCAGGCGCCAGGTCAGCGGGTGGGTTTCTGCCGACCGCGCAATGCGGTTGGCAGGGCCGAAGGAAGTCAGGGTCATACGTAGTCCTCCAGCAGTTTGGCAACACCAGCTGGCTGGACGTCGCCGAAGGTGTCGTCATCGATCATCAGCGCCGGGGCCTTGTCGCAGTTGCCGAGGCAGCAGACGGGCAGCAGGGTGAAGCGGCCGTCGGCGGTGGTTTGACCCAGGCCGATGCCGAGCTTGCTCTGGATCTCGCTGACCACCGACTCGTGGCCGCCGATGTAGCAGACCATGCTGTCGCAGACGCGAATGATGTGACGACCGACCGGCTGGCGGAAGATCTGGCTGTAGAAGGTCGCGACGCCTTCGACGTCGCTGGCCGGAATCCCGAGGATCTCGCCGATGGCGTAGAGCGCGCCGTCAGGCACCCAGCCACGTTCCTTCTGGACGATCTTCAGGGCTTCGATGGACGCCGCGCGCGGGTCTTCGTAGTGATGCAACTCGTGCTCGATGGCCGAGCGCTCGGTTTCGCTGAGGGCGAAACGGTCTGTCTGGATAAGCGGGCTGTTCATGCTTAGCGGTCCACGTCGGCCATAACGAAGTCGATACTACCCAGGTACGCGATCAAGTCCGCGACCATGCTGCCTTTGATCACCGAAGGGATCTGTTGCAGATGCGGGAAGCTTGGAGTGCGGATCCGGGTACGGTAGCTCATGGTGCCGCCGTCGCTCGTCAGGTAATAACTGTTGATGCCCTTGGTCGCTTCGATCATCTGGAAGGATTCGTTGGCCGGCATGACCGGGCCCCACGAAACTTGCAGGAAGTGCGTGATCAGGGTCTCGATGTGCTGCAACGTGCGCTCTTTGGGCGGCGGCGTGGTCAGCGGGTGATCCGCCTTGTACGGGCCTTCCGGCATGTTGCGCAGGCACTGGTCGATGATCTTGATGCTCTGGCGCATTTCTTCGACGCGGACCATGCAGCGATCGTAGGCGTCGCCATTGGCCGCCAGCGGGACTTCGAATTCGAAGTTCTCGTAGCCGGAGTAGGGGCGGGCTTTACGCAGGTCGAAATCGCAACCGGTGGAACGCAGGCCGGCACCGGTGACACCCCATTCCAGGGCTTCCTTGGTGTTGTAGGCGGCGACACCGACGGTCCGACCCTTGAGGATGCTGTTCTGCAGGGCGGCCTTGGTGTACTCGTCGAGGCGTTTTGGCAGCCAGTCGACGAATTCCTTGACCAGACCGTCCCAGCCACGTGGCAAGTCGTGGGCGACGCCGCCGATGCGGTACCAGGCCGGGTGCAGGCGGAAACCGGTGATGGCTTCGATGACCTTGTAGGCGCGCTGGCGGTCGGTGAAGGTGAAGAACACCGGGGTCATGGCGCCGACGTCCTGGATATAGGTGCCCAGGAACAGCAGGTGGCTGGTGATCCGGAAGAACTCGGCCATCATGATGCGGATGGTGTCGACCCGGTCCGGCACCTTGATGCCGGCCAGCTTCTCGACCGAGAGCACGTACGGCAGGTTGTTCATCACCCCGCCGAGGTAGTCGATACGGTCGGTGTAGGGGATGAAGCTGTGCCAGGACTGGCGCTCGGCCATTTTCTCGGCGCCACGGTGGTGGTAGCCGATGTCCGGGACGCAGTCGACGACTTCTTCGCCGTCCAGTTGCAGGATGATACGGAAGGCACCGTGGGCCGAAGGGTGGTTCGGACCCAGGTTGAGGAACATGTAGTCCTCGTTGGCGCCAGAACGCTTCATGCCCCAGTCTTCCGGGCGGAAGCGCGCGGCCTCTTCCTCAAGCTGTTGCTTGGCCAGGGTCAGGCTGTACGGATCGAATTCGGTGGCACGGGCCGGGAAGTCCTTGCGCAGCGGGTGACCTTCCCAGGTCGGTGGCATCATGATGCGCGACAGGTGCGGGTGGCCGGGGAAATCGATGCCGAACATGTCCCAGACTTCACGCTCGTACCAGTTGGCGTTTGGCCAGATACCGGTCACGGTCGGGATGCTCAGGTCGCCTTCGCTGAGGGCAACCTTGATCATCACGTCGCTGTTACGTTCCAGCGACATCAGGTGATAGAACACGGTGAAGTCGGCGCCGCTCGGCAGGCCCTGACGCTTGGTGCGCAGACGTTCGTCCACGCCGTGCAGGTCATAGAGCATGACGTACGGCTTGGGCAGGTTGCGCAGGAAGGTCAGGACTTCGACGAGCTTGGCCCGGGTCACCCAGAGCACCGGCATGCCGGTACGGGTGGCCTGGGCGGTGAAGGCCTCGGGGCCAAAACGGTTGTTCAGTTCGACGACCACATCCTGGTCGTCAGCCTTGTAAGGCGGGATGTACAGAGCACTGCCTGTAGTCATGGTTTCTTATCGCTTTCGGTCAACGTAAAGAATGAAGCCAGCTTCTCGTTTCTTTTTACAGAGCGGATCTGGATCAGACTTCGTCGGGGCTGCGCAGGTTAGTGACCTGAATACGCTGTTCGCGGCGCTGTTCCTTTTGCGACGGCATCTCGGCGCGATACACGCCTTGATCACCGACGACCCAGGAAAGTGGGCGACGCTCCTGGCCAATCGACTCCTGCAACAGCATCAAGCCTTGCAGGAAAGCCTCGGGGCGGGGCGGGCAGCCAGGCACGTAGACGTCCACGGGCAGGAACTTGTCCACCCCCTGGACTACGGAGTAGATGTCGTACATGCCGCCGGAGTTGGCGCACGAACCCATGGAGATGACCCACTTGGGTTCGAGCATTTGCTCGTAGAGACGCTGGATGATCGGCGCCATCTTGATGAAGCAGGTGCCGGCAATAACCATGAAATCCGCCTGACGCGGCGATGCCCGGATAACCTCGGCGCCGAAGCGGGCGATGTCGTGGGGCGCCGTGAAGGCGGTGGTCATTTCCACATAGCAGCAGGACAAGCCGAAGTTGTACGGCCACAGGGAGTTCTTGCGCCCCCAGTTGACCGCGCCGTTCAGCACGTCTTCCAGCTTGCCCATGTAGATGTTCTTGTGGACTTGATCCTCTAACGGATCGGAAACGGTTTCCCGTTGGCCGATCGGGTACTGCTCGTTAGGCGCATCCGGGTCGATTCGAGTGAGATTGTATTGCATTGCCAAAGCCTCATTGTTTCAGCTTCGCCTGCCGCTTCTGACGAGCTTGCGGAGCCCAATCAAGCGCCCCCACTCGGTAAAGGTAGACAAGACCTGCCAACAGAATTGCTATGAAAACGAGAGCTTCGACGAATCCGGTCCAGCCGCTTTCGCGGACGGACACAGACCATGCAAAGAGAAAGAGGGCTTCGATATCGAAGATCACGAACAGCATCGCGACCAGATAGAATTTGGCGGAGAGCCGCAAGCGGGCGCTACCGGTGGGCAGCATGCCAGACTCGAACGGTTCGTTTTTGCTGCGGCCCCAGGCTTTTGACCCGAGGAGGCTGGAAAGACCGAGCATGAAGGCACAGAGGCCGACGACGCCGAGCAGGAAAATGGCAAAGCCCCAGTTGTGGGCCATGAGTCCGGTCGCTTCGGGCATGCGGGTAATCCTTAACAGAGCGCAAGGGGCTCTGAGCGTGATAAAGAAGTAAAAGCAGTGACGATATGTCGCAGTGCAATCTATCCCGGTGATTTTATGGCTAAACACCGGGCAAGTAAATTTTCTATAGCGAAATTATTGTCTGGAATAAGGACATGTTGAGGTCTCGATGGCTCGCAGGCCATGCGCTGTGGGCATTAGGGGCCTTTTTGTTAATTATGTTTTATCCGCATTGTAATGAACGAAGTGAATATTGAATGATAATTGATATCATCTAGGTCGCTCCAATGCTTGTTGTAGCCCGCGAAGGGAAGTGTAGTGGCTTTAAACGCCGGTGCGACGAAAGTTGCGTCGCGCGTCGTTTTAGCGTTTTTTGTCGCAATCGATACCGCTCTGGATCAATGTTTTGCATCGTCATGGCCGAACGTATTCCTTGATGTAGGAGCGAGCTTGCCCGCGATGGGCGCCAACGATGACCCGGGTTTGCTGGAGGGATGCGGTGTCCTGAAGTCCATCGCGAGCAAGCTCGCTCTTACAGGGGGGGGCGTAAGTGATAGGTAAAAAAACGCCCCGAACCAGTCGGGGCGTCAGTTTTTCAGGCATTCCAGTTAGTTCTGCTTCGTTCTGGGATGGCCGCTTGCTCGCAGCGTACTCAGTGGAACTGTTCTTCTTCGGTCGAACCGGTCAGCGCGGTCACCGAGGACGAACCGCCCTGGATCACGGTGGTCATGTCGTCGAAGTAGCCGGTGCCGACTTCCTGCTGGTGCGCAACGAAGGTGTAACCCTTGGCCGCGTCGGCGAATTCCTGTTCCTGCAGCTTCACGTAGGCGGTCATGTCGTTGCGGGCGTAGTCGTGCGCCAGGTTGAACATGCTGTGCCACATGTTGTGGATACCCGCCAGGGTGATGAACTGGTGCTTGTAGCCCATGGCCGACAGTTCGCGCTGGAACTTGGCGATGGTCGCGTCGTCCAGGTTCTTCTTCCAGTTGAAAGACGGCGAGCAGTTGTAGGACAGCAGTTGGTCCGGGTATTCCTTCTTGATGGCTTCGGCGAAGCGACGGGCTTCGTCCAGGTCCGGCTTGGCGGTTTCACACCAGATCAGGTCGGCGTACGGCGCGTAGGCCAGGCCGCGGGCGATGGCCTGGTCGAGGCCGGCGCGGACTTTATAGAAGCCTTCCTGGGTGCGTTCGCCGGTCACGAATGGCTGGTCGTACGGATCGCAGTCCGAAGTCAGCAGGTCGGCGGCGTTGGCGTCGGTACGGGCCAGGATGATGGTCGGTGTACCGGCAACGTCGGCGGCCAGGCGGGCGGCGGTCAGCTTCTGTACGGCTTCCTGGGTTGGAACCAGTACCTTGCCGCCCATGTGGCCGCATTTCTTCACGGAAGCCAGTTGGTCTTCGAAGTGCACGCCGGCGGCGCCCGCTTCGATCATGCTCTTCATCAGTTCGTAGGCGTTCAGGACGCCGCCGAAACCGGCTTCGGCGTCAGCCACGATCGGTGCGAAGTAGTCGATGTAGCCGTCATCACCCGGGTTCTTGCCGGCTTTCCACTGGATCTGGTCGGCGCGACGGAACGAGTTGTTGATGCGCTTGACCACGGTCGGCACGGAGTCCACCGGGTACAGCGACTGGTCGGGGTACATGGATTCGGCGGAGTTGTTGTCCGCGGCCACTTGCCAGCCCGACAGGTAGATCGCCTGGATGCCGGCCTTGACTTGTTGCACGGCCTGGCCGCCGGTCAGGGCGCCCATGCAGTTGACGAAATCTTTATCCGGACGGAAGGATGGCTTGGCGCCCTGGGTGACCAGGTTCCACAGTTTCTCGGCGCCCATGCGGGCCAGGGTGTGCTCGGGTTGAACCGAGCCACGCAGGCGGACCACGTCAGCGGCGGAGTAAGTGCGTGTCACGCCTTTCCAGCGCGGGTTTTCAGCCCAGTCTTTTTCAAGGGCTGCAATTTGCTGTTCGCGTGTCAGTGCCATGGAGATAAACCTCGTCGCATAGGTCTTTAGGTGGAGAATTCATGCTCCGCCGGGTGTTCAAGCCGAGGGCTTGGACAAACGGCTGCTCGCTGACCAGAAGCTTAGGCGCTCAGGTGCGGTCTGGCGGGGAAGGCGACGATTGAACGATGGGCTCAAGGGGGAAGTGAGCGAGGCGAGGGCGAGCCATCGGGCGCATTGGGGCATCGTGGGCCTTCATGCAGACTTCAGGGTCTTGCCGTTCTACCTATTACGCTTCCGTCCCTCGGGACAACTTCGTTCCAGTCGCAACCTCGTCAAACGCGCCTTGTGGGCGGTACAGACACGAATCGGCTCAGGTGGGTAGGTTAGAGCGGCGATCCGAAGGCCCTTGCCAGGGCCCCTGATTAGCGGGAGCGAGGTCATCATGCCTTCGGTTTTTTGGCTCGTCAAACATTTTGTAGTGCTTTTTTTTAGGCACTACATCTTTAGTCTAATACGACTTGTCAGTCAGTTTTTGGTGCTTTAGTCCAGGCTGTCGACTTTCACCCGCAAAGTCATGTCGTTACGTCCGGAGGTCGAGTAGCTGCGGGTTAGCGCCTGCCGGTCGGCCTGGCTCTGGCCATTGACGCCAGCCAGGGTGATCCACTCGCCCAGGCGCCCGCTGACGGTTGTGTCGGTGCTTTGCACATTCACTACATCCTGACGTTCCTGGCTGATCCGGTCACGATTTGTGCTGATGGACAGGTGAACGATGTCGCCGGTGACGCTGGCGGTGACGTAGAAGCCTTGGGTCACGTTGCGGTATTGGCTCTGTATTTGCGTCAGGGGTTGCTGGTTCGGGTTCTGGTTCTGGTTGGAGCCGTTGCCGAAGGACTGGTTGGTGCTGATGGCGGTGGTCAGCGGCACGCTCTGGCCGACCTGGATCAGTGCCGGGGTGCCTTCGACGGTCTGCACCTGCTGTATGCCGCCGTCGCGACTGGCGGTGCCGTAGTTGATGATACGGGTCTGGTTCTGGCCGTTGACGGCGTAGCCCTGGCTGTTCTGATCGTTGTTTTCACTGGTGTCGACGCTGATCAGCAGGCGCTTGGCCGGGGTGTCCAGTTGTCCGAGGAAGTCGCGCAGTTCCTTGATCTTGGCCGGTTCGGCATTGACGATCAGTTGGTTCTGGTAGGCGCTGGCCTTGCCGTCCTTACCGAGAAAGTCCTGGGCCACGGGCAGCAGGTCGGCGCTGGTGCGGTAGTTCAGGGGGATGATTTCGGTGGCGGCCTGGGCGCTGAGCGTGCAGGTCAGTAGCAGGCCGGTGAGCAGGGTGCGTAGGGACATGTCCGTTATCTCCGCGTTGGACTGGGCAATGGCTTGAGTTTGACAGTTTCTCGGCCATTGGTGGGTCAAGTTGAATCGCGGACGGCAAAACGCCCCGGCATCGGGGGATGGCGGGGCGTTTTTGGAGTGTGTCTGCTGACGCCTTCGCGGGCAAGCTCCGCTCCCACGGGTTTTGCGCCACACACAAAATCTGTGGTTGCCCTCAATCCTGTGGGAGCGGAGCTTGCCCGCGAATGGCTGCGCAGCAGCGCCGGCTTTTAAACCGAGTTGCGCACCATATCGACGTGGGGAATCCCGGCTTCGAGAAACTCCTCGCTGACAATGCTGAACCCCAGACGCTCATAGAACCGGGTCGCCTGGACCTGGGCACTGAGCATTTGTTGCTTGAGGCCGCGTTTCTCGGCCTCGCCGATCACCGCCTGCATCAGCGCGTCACCGACCTTCAGCCCGCGCCAGTCCTTGAGCACCGACACCCGGCCGATATGACCGTCCGGCAGCAGCCGGGCGGTACCAATCGGGAAGTCTCCCTCGAAGGCCAGGAAATGCGCGGCACCGCTGTCATCGGCGTCCCACTCCAGTTCCGGTGGAACCGACTGCTCGGCGATGAACACCGACTCACGAATGCGCCGAATCTCGGCGTTATCCTTTTGCCAGTCCGCGACACGTACGTGAATTCTATTCATCGGCAAATCCCAGGCTTCCTTGTTTGACCAGCTGACACAGCAGGCTACGGCCATCTTCATCGGCCAACCATGGCGCCAGATTATCCTCGTGCAGCGCATCGGCCGCACAGATCATTTTCAACAGCTCGCGCAGCTTGCCCGGCAGCAGGCGGCTCTGTCCGCTGGCGAACAGTAGCAGGTCGTCGTCGACTTCGGACCAGGCCATGCGTGCGCTCGGGTTGCGGATCAGCACCGCGCCCTGTTGCAGGCCATCAAGCAGGTCTTCTTCTTCGAGTTCCGGGCCCACCACCAGCTCCGGATAACGTGGCTCGGTCATGAACTGGCCGAACCAGGTCAGCAACAGGCGCTCGTCGCTCATGTGCTCGGCCAGCAAGCTTTTCAGGCGGTCGAGGGCGTCGTGCTGGATCTGGTGCGGATCGGCCACCGGCTGCGCGTCGGCGTCGGTGTAGCGTTCTTCGTCCGGCAGGAACTGGGCGAGGAAGTCGGTGAAGTGGGTCAGTACTTCAGCGGCGCTCGGTGCGCGGAAACCTACCGAATAGGTCATGCAGTCGTCCACGGCCACGCCGCAATGGGCCAGGCGCGGTGGCAGGTAGAGCATGTCGCCGGGTTCCAGGGTCCACTCGGCGGTTTCCTCGAAGCCGGCGAGGATGCGCAGGTCGGCGTGTTCCAGCAGCGGGCTGGTGGAATCGCACATCTGGCCGATTTTCCAGTTGCGCTTGCCGTGGCCCTGGAGCAGGAACACATCGTAGTTGTCGAAGTGCGGACCGACGCTGCCGCCGGGTGCGGCAAAGCTGATCATCACGTCGTCGATGCGCCAGCTCGGCAGGAAGCGGAAGTGCTCCAGCAGCTCGGCGACTTCCGGGACGAACTGGTCCACGGCCTGCACCAGCAGGGTCCACTCGCGTTCCGGCAGTTGGCTGAAGGCGTCTTCGGCGAACGGGCCACGGCGCAGTTCCCAGGGGCGCTCGCCGTGCTCGATGATCAGGCGCGATTCGACTTCTTCTTCCAGGGCCAGGCCGGCGAGTTCATCGGCGTCGATCGGGCTTTCGAAATCCGGAATGGCCTGACGGATCAGCAGCGGTTTTTTCTGCCAGTAGTCACGCAGAAATTCCCGGGCGGTGATGCCGCCCAGAAGTTGCAGAGGAGTATCAGGATTCATGTGTAACCTATTGAAAAAACGTATTTTTAAGACTGGAATAAAAACGCCCGGCTCAGCCGGGCGTTCAGAGCGGGTACGGTGCGATCAGATACGCTGGGCCTGGGCCACGGCGTTGCCGATGTAGTTGGCCGGGGTGAGCTTTTTCAGCTCGGCCTTGGCGTCCGCGGGCATCTCGAGACCGTCGATGAAAGTCTGCAGCGCTTCCGGGCTGATGCCCTTGCCGCGGGTCAGTTCTTTCAGTTTTTCGTACGGGTTTTCGATGTTGTAGCGACGCATGACGGTCTGGATCGGCTCGGCCAGGACTTCCCAGCAGGCGTTCAGGTCGGCGGCGATTTTCTGCTCGTTGAGCTCCAGCTTGCTGATGCCCTTGAGGCTGGCTTCGTAAGCAATGATGCTGTGGGCGAAGCCGACGCCGAGGTTGCGCAGCACGGTGGAGTCGGTCAGGTCACGCTGCCAGCGGGAGATCGGCAGTTTGCTGGCCAGGTGCTGGAACAGCGCGTTGGCGATGCCCAGGTTGCCTTCGGAGTTCTCGAAGTCGATCGGGTTGACCTTGTGCGGCATGGTCGAGGAACCGATTTCGCCGGCAATGGTGCGCTGCTTGAAGTAGCCCAGGGAGATGTAGCCCCAGATATCGCGGTCGAAGTCGATCAGGATAGTGTTGAAGCGCGCGATCGCGTCGAACAGTTCGGCGATGTAGTCGTGCGGCTCGATCTGGGTGGTGTAGGGGTTGAAGCCCAGGCCCAGTTCGTCTTCGATGAAGGCGCGGGCGTTGGCTTCCCAGTCGATCTGCGGGTAGGCCGACAGGTGCGCGTTGTAGTTGCCCACGGCACCGTTGATCTTGCCCAGCAGTGGCACGGCGGCGACTTGGGCGATCTGGCGCTCCAGGCGGTAGACGACGTTCGCCAGTTCCTTGCCCAGGGTGGTCGGCGAGGCCGGCTGGCCGTGGGTGCGCGAGAGCATCGGCACGGCGGCGAAGCGCTGGGCCAGTTCGCGGATGGCTTCGGCGATCTGGCGCATCAGCGGCAGCAGCACGTCGTCACGGCCTTCGCGCAGCATCAGGGCGTGGGACAGGTTGTTGATGTCCTCGCTGGTGCAGGCGAAGTGGATGAATTCGCTGACGTTGGCCAGTTCAGGCAGCTTGGCGGCCTGTTCCTTGAGCAGGTACTCGATGGCTTTGACGTCGTGGTTGGTGGTGCGCTCGATCTCCTTCACACGCTCGGCGTGTTCCAGGGAGAAGTTCTCGGCGAGGGTGTTCAGGACCGCGTTGGCTTCGGCGGAAAAAGCCGGAACTTCGCCGATCTCGGCGTGGGCGGCCAGGCGCTGGAGCCAGCGCACTTCCACCAGCACGCGCGCACGGATCAGCCCGTATTCACTGAAAATAGGGCGCAGGGCCTGGGTTTTGCCGGCGTAGCGGCCGTCAACAGGGGAAACCGCAGTGAGCGAAGAAAGCTGCATGGGGTGTTCTCGGACAGTCGGGCAACGAAATGGGGCGCGTATCATACATGAAAATAACCACCGGTCTGTTGCCAACCGACCGGCGTCTTGCGCTTTTCGCGGATAACAGCGCCTAGGCGCTGTGCATCAGCGGGTACAGTTCCTTGAGCAGCTTGCGCCGGCTGACCACCAGTTGCCAGCGATGGCCGCCCAGTTGTCGCCACAGGCGCGCCGAGCGGATACCGGCCAGCAGCAGGGCGCGGATCTTCGAGGCGTTGCTCGGTTGTTGCAGGTTGCGCATGTCGCCGTGCACCTGGATACGCTGGCGCAGGGTGCTCAGGGTGTCCTGGTACAGGGCGCCACAGGCGGCCACCACGTTTTCGTGGGACGGGCCGAAATGCTCGACCTGGGACTGGATCTGCGGCAGGCGCTTGCTGATGATCTCCAGCAGGTCGTCACGCTTGGCCAGTTGGCGCTCGAGGCCGAGCATCGACAGGGCATAGCGCAGCGGTTCGCGTTGCAGGGCGCTGGGATCGCGCTCGAGGGCGCCGATCAGCGCGCGGTAGCCTTCACGCAGCTGGAGGTCGTCGCCGCCGTAGACTTCCAGGGTGTCCTTGGGGTCGCGCACCAGCAGGCTGCCGAGCATGCAGCTCAGGCCGGCTTCGCTGGATTGGCCGCTCTTGGCGATCTTGTCCACCAGCACCGCGGCGAGAAATACGCCGCCCAACGCCGTCAGTTGCTCCTGGGTCGGGCTCATGGACGCTGTTCCTTGAAGGTCCAGGGCTCGGCGACTTCGATCACGCCGCCACCGAGGCAGATCTCGCCGTCGTAGAACACCACCGATTGACCCGGGGTCACCGCGCGCTGCGGTTCGTCGAACACGGCGCGATAGCCGTTTGCGGTCTGTTCCAGGGTGCAGGACTGGTCGCTTTGGCGATAGCGCACCTTGGCCGTCAGTTTGCGTGGCGCGCTCAAGTCCACCGGGTTGACCCAGTAGATCTCCGAGGCGAGCAGGGCGCGGGAAAACAGCCATGGGTGCTCGTTGCCCTGGCCGACGATCAGTTCGTTGTGCTCCAGGTCCTTGAGCAGCACGTACCACGGCTCGTCGCTGGCGTCCTTCAGGCCGCCGATGCCGAGGCCCTGGCGCTGGCCGATGGTGTGGTACATCAGGCCGTGGTGACGGCCGATGACTTCGCCTTCGGTGGTCTTGATCTCGCCCGGTTGGGCCGGCAGGTACTGTTTGAGGAAATCGCTGAAGCGCCGTTCACCGATAAAACAGATGCCGGTGGAGTCCTTCTTCTTCGCCGTGGCCAGCTCGTGTTTCTCGGCGATCGCACGCACTGCGGGCTTTTCCAGCTCGCCGACCGGGAACAGGGTCTTGGCGATCTGCTCGCCGCCGACGGCGTGGAGGAAGTAGCTCTGGTCCTTGTTCGGGTCCAGACCCTTGAGCAGTTCGGTGCGACCGTCGATGTCGCGGCGACGCACGTAGTGGCCGGTGGCGATCAGGTCGGCACCGAGCATCAGGGCGTAGTCGAGGAACGCCTTGAACTTGATTTCGCGGTTGCAGAGGATGTCCGGGTTCGGCGTGCGTCCGGCCTTGTATTCGGCCAGGAAGTGTTCGAACACGTTGTCCCAGTATTCGGCGGCGAAGTTGGCGGTGTGCAGCTTGATGCCGATCTTGTCGCACACGGCCTGGGCGTCCGCCAGGTCGTCCATGGCGGTGCAGTACTCCGTTCCGTCGTCTTCTTCCCAGTTCTTCATGAACAAGCCTTCCACCTGATAACCCTGCTCCATCAGCAGGACAGCGGAAACGGAAGAGTCTACGCCGCCGGACATGCCGACGATGACGCGCAGGTTTTCTGGGGCGGTGGCAGCTGGATCACGCATAGGGATTCAATGAGTGTCTTCGAAAAAGGACGCGATTCTAACAGGCCCGGGCCCGCAAGGCTAAAGAGAAGGGCGGATCAGCTCGAGACTGTGCGGGGGACCGGCCAGATAATCGTCCAGGCAACGGATGATCAGCTCGCTGCGCCATTGCGGGCGCAGGGCCAGCAATTCGTCGCGGGTCAGCCAGCGCGGGCCGATGATGCCGTGGTCCAGTTGATATTCGGGGTGGTGTTTGAGCGGTTTGCCGGCAAAACAGACGCGCTGGTAGGTTACGCCGTTGCTCGGGGCGGTATAGAGATAGATACCGATGACGCCAGTCAGTTCGACGTCCCAGCCGGTTTCCTCGAGGGTTTCGCGGAGGGCGGCGTCGCTGAGGCTTTCATGCGGGTCCAGGTGGCCGGCGGGCTGGTTGAAGACCACCTGTCCGTCTTGCAGTTCTTCGACCAGCAGGAAACGGCCATTGTCTTCGACGACGGTGGCGACGGTGATGTGGGGTTGCCATTCCATAGGGTGGGGCTCTCTTTGAACATGAGGGCATCATAGGGCGAACGCGGTCCCGTGTGGGAGCCGGCTTGCCGGCGATGCATGGCTCAGGGGCCTCATCGCCGGCAAGCCGGCCCCACAGGATTTGTATTCACAGGGCGATGAATGCTTGGGCCACAAACACAAACCCCGGCACTGGGCCGGGGTTTGTGGTGTTTCCAGAACGCTTACACCAGCGCAGCAATCGCCGCGTTGAAGGTCGTGCTCGGACGCATGGCCTTGCTGATCAGCTCGGCATCGGCGTGGTAGTAACCGCCGATGTCCACTGGCTTGCCCTGTACGGCGTTGAGTTCGGCAACGATAGTCGCCTCGTTCTCGGCCAGGGTCTTGGCCAGTTGGGTGAACTGGCCTTGCAACGCAGTGTCTTCGCTCTGGGCGGCCAAGGCCTGGGCCCAGTACAGCGCCAGGTAGAAGTGGCTGCCGCGGTTGTCGATGTTGCCGACTTTACGCGATGGCGACTTGTTGTTGTCGAGGAACTGGCCAGTGGCCTGGTCCAGGGTCTTCGACAGCACCAGGGCTTTCGGGTTGTTGTAGGTCACGCCCAGGTGCTCAAGGGAAGCGGCCAGGGCCAGGAACTCACCCAGGGAATCCCAGCGCAGGAAGTTCTCTTCCACCAGTTGCTGCACGTGTTTCGGTGCCGAACCGCCGGCGCCGGTTTCGAACAGACCACCGCCATTCATCAGCGGCACGATCGACAGCATCTTGGCGCTGGTGCCCAGTTCCATGATCGGGAACAGGTCGGTCAGGTAGTCGCGCAGCACGTTACCGGTGACCGAGATGGTGTCCTTGCCGGCACGGGTGCGGGCCAGGGTGAGTTTCATGGCATCGACCGGCGACATGATCTGGATGTCCAGGCCGGTGGTGTCGTGGTCCTTGAGGTAGGTCTGGACCTTTTCGATCACCACGCCGTCATGGGCGCGCATTGGGTCGAGCCAGAAGATTGCCGGAGTGTTGCTGGCGCGGGCGCGGTTGACGGCCAGCTTGACCCAGTCCTGGATCGGCGCGTCCTTGGCTTGGCACATGCGGAAGATGTCGCCGGCTTCCACGGTTTGTTCCAGCAGGGTGCGACCGCTGTTGTCGGAAACCCGAACCACACCGTCGACCTTGATCTGGAAGGTCTTGTCGTGGGAGCCGTACTCTTCGGCTTTTTTCGCCATCAGGCCGACGTTCGGCACGCTGCCCATGGTGGTTGGGTCGAAGGCGCCGTGTTGCTTGCAGTCTTCGATCACCGCCTGATAGATGGTGGCGTAGCAGCGATCCGGGATCACTGCCTTGGCGTCGTGCAGCTGGCCGTCGGTGCCCCACATCTTGCCGGAGTCACGGATCATCGCTGGCATCGAGGCGTCGACAATGACGTCGCTCGGCACGTGCAGGTTGGTGATGCCTTTGTCGGAGTTGACCATGGCCAACGCCGGACGGGCGGCGTAGACCGCCTGGATGTCGGCTTCGATCTGCGCCTGCTGCTCGGCCGGCAGGGCCTTGATGCGGGCGTACAGATCGCCGATGCCGTTGTTCAGGTTGAAGCCGATCTGCTCCAGCACGGCGGCGTGCTTGGTCAGTGCGTCTTTGTAGAACTCGGCAACGATCTGACCGAACATGATCGGGTCGGAGACCTTCATCATGGTGGCTTTCAGGTGAACCGACAGCAGCACGCCTTGTTTCTTGGCGTCTTCGATTTCAGCGGCGATAAAGCTGCGCAGGGCGTTCTTGCTCAGCACGGCGCAATCGAGGATCTCACCGGCTTGTACGCTGGTTTTCTCTTTCAGGACGCTGGCAGTACCGTCCTGGGCGATCAGCTCGATCTTGACGCTGCCGGCCGTGTCGATCAGCGCGGCTTTTTCGCTGCCGTAGAAGTCGCCGGTGCTCATGTGCGCGACGTGGGACTTGGAGTCGGCGGCCCAGGCGCCCATCTTGTGCGGGTGCTTGCGTGCATAGTTCTTGACCGACAACGGCGCGCGGCGGTCGGAGTTGCCTTCGCGCAGGACCGGGTTCACGGCGCTGCCCTTGATCTTGTCGTAACGGACGCGAGCGTCTTTCTCGGCGTCGTTGCTGACGGTTTCCGGGTAGTCCGGGATGTTGAAGCCCTGGGCTTGCAGTTCCTTGATCGCGGCCTGCAGTTGTGGAACCGAGGCGCTGATGTTCGGCAGCTTGATGATGTTGGCTTCAGGGGTGATGGCCAGCTCGCCCAGTTCGGCGAGGTGATCCGGCACGGCCTTGGCGCCCAGTTGTTCGGGGAAGCTTGCGAGAATGCGTCCGGCCAGCGAGATATCGCGGGTTTCCACGGCGATATCAGCCGAAGCGGTAAAGGCCTCTACGATAGGCAACAGTGAATAAGTGGCGAGGGCAGGGGCTTCGTCGGTGAAGGTGTAGATGATCTTCGAACGGTTGGGCATATTCGGATTAACTCTCTTCTTTGCTAAAGCATGCGCAGAAACTCGAGATGCGCCGGGTAAGCGCGTTCGTTCAAAAGTCATCCATGAGCCGAATGTCGAGGTTTCTTCGCGCGCGGTGATGTTGGGTGCATCAGTCGAGCGTCAAGCGGTCGGATTGCTATAACAACCCGGCTTTTTCGGGCGGAAAGTCTCGTTGTAGAGAGGTCAGCCGGCGTGACTCCATGGTCAGCGGCGCGATTATACATAGGTTGCTGGCAAAACGCCGATGCTTCATAAGCGACTACACTCGTCCATTGGTCTAAAGGTCGCAGGGCGCCCTGCGGCGAGGTGTCGCAAGAAGTGCTCGACTTTGGCGCTTTTACCTTTGCTTTCAAGCTTGTAGGCCGCGAATTCGAGGTTTTTCGCGGCAGATGAGTCGGGTGTGAGGTTCCCACGCGCAAGCACCTGGGGTACGCTCGAACGCAGCCAGATGTTCAATCCATAGATGGAGTTCAACATGGGATACAAGAAGATTCAGGTTCCGGCCGTCGGCGACAAAATCACCGTCAATCCAGACCATTCTCTCAATGTTCCTGACAACCCGATCATCCCCTTCATCGAAGGCGATGGTATTGGCGTCGATATCAGCCCGGTGATGATCAAGGTCGTCGACGCGGCGGTGCACAAGGCCTACGGCGGCAAGCGCAAGATCTCCTGGATGGAAGTCTTTGCCGGCGAGAAAGCCACCCAGGTCTATGACCAGGATACCTGGCTGCCCCAGGAAACCCTGGATGCGGTCAAGGATTACGTGGTCTCCATCAAGGGCCCGCTGACCACGCCGGTGGGTGGCGGTATCCGCTCGCTGAACGTGGCCTTGCGTCAGCAGCTCGACCTGTATGTCTGCCTGCGTCCGGTACGTTGGTTCGAAGGCGTGCCCAGCCCGGTGAAGAAACCTGGCGATGTCGACATGACCATCTTTCGTGAGAACTCCGAAGACATCTATGCCGGCATCGAATGGAAAGCCGGTTCGCCGGAAGCGATCAAGGTCATCAAGTTCCTGAAAGAAGAAATGGGTGTGACCAAGATCCGTTTCGACCAGGACTGCGGGATCGGCATCAAGCCGGTGTCGAAAGAGGGCACTCAGCGCCTGGTGCGCAAGGCCCTGCAATATGTCGTCGATAACGATCGCAAGTCGCTGACCATCGTGCACAAAGGCAACATCATGAAGTTCACCGAGGGTGCCTTCAAGGAATGGGCCTACGAAGTGGCGGCCGAAGAGTTCGGCGCGACCCTGCTCGATGGCGGTCCGTGGATGCAGTTCAAGAATCCGAAGACCGGCCGCAACGTGGTGGTCAAGGACGCCATCGCCGATGCCATGCTCCAGCAGATCCTGCTGCGTCCGGCCGAGTACGATGTGATCGCGACTTTGAACCTGAACGGTGACTACCTGTCCGACGCCCTGGCCGCCGAAGTCGGTGGTATCGGTATCGCGCCGGGGGCCAACCTGTCGGACACCGTGGCGATGTTCGAGGCGACCCATGGTACGGCGCCCAAGTACGCCGGCAAGGACCAGGTCAACCCCGGTTCGCTGATCCTCTCCGCGGAAATGATGCTACGGCACATGGGCTGGACCGAGGCGGCCGACCTGATCATCAAGGGCACCAACGGTGCCATCGGCGCGAAAACCGTGACTTACGATTTCGAGCGGCTGATGGACGGTGCGACGCTGGTGTCGTCTTCCGGCTTTGGCGATGCGCTGATCAAGCACATGTAACTCGACCGGCGGTCAACGAAAACGCCCGGCCCAAGTGATTGGGTCGGGCGTTTCGTTATCTGGACGTGTGTGGCTTTCAGACTCTGGCTGTGGGGGCTTGTGCTGCAACGTTCTGCGGTTTGGCAGCAGGCGCGGCAGCAGTCACCAACTGCCGGATGTTGACCGCATGCAAGCCCTTGGGGCCCTGGATGATCTCAAAGCTTACTGCCTGGCCAGCCTTAAGGGTTTTATAGCCATCCATCTGGATGGCCGAGTAATGGGCGAACAGGTCTTCACTTTTGCCTTCTTCAATGATGAAGCCGTAGCCCTTGGCATTGTTGAACCACTTGACTTTACCACTCAGCATGCTCATATCCCTCTGCAAACGACCCCATCACTGGAGTATCATCCAGTTCATCCTTCACTGCGTGAACCAGAAAAACGGTTGACGGTATGGACCTTTATTACCCACTGTGGGCTCTATTGGTTGTAACACCGTTTTGCCGATAGTCAAGGTGACCTGGCGGTCAGTATTGAAATCTGTCCACCGCGTCCCCATCACTGCAATTGCTCAACTGACGAACCTTTCTTTCCATGCATGCAATCAGCCAGATTCGACTAACATTCAATCAGGATCGCCCGGATTCCCACGACGACGATTCCGCGGGTATTGCAGTACAGGAATCCAAGCCCGCGTTGCAGGCGCCGCCGATGTACAAGGTGGTTTTGTTCAACGATGACTACACACCGATGGATTTCGTCGTCGAAGTGCTCGAGGTGTTTTTTAACCTGAATCGCGAGCTGGCGACCAAGGTCATGCTGGCCGTCCACACAGAAGGACGGGCAGTATGTGGAGTGTTTACCCGCGACATCGCCGAGACCAAGGCCATGCAGGTCAACCAGTACGCTAGGGAAAGCCAGCATCCGCTACTCTGTGAAATCGAGAAGGACGGTTAATGCCGACCACTTGGGTATGAGGTGAACTATGTTAAACCGCGAACTCGAAGTCACCCTCAATCTTGCCTTCAAGGAGGCTCGCTCGAAGCGTCATGAATTCATGACCGTCGAGCACCTGCTGCTGGCCCTTTTGGACAATGAGGCTGCCGCCACCGTCCTGCGTGCCTGTGGCGCCAATCTCGATAAACTCAAGCACGACCTGCAGGAGTTCATCGACTCCACCACGCCGCTGATCCCCGTTCATGACGAGGATCGCGAAACCCAGCCGACTCTGGGCTTCCAGCGTGTCCTGCAGCGTGCCGTTTTCCATGTGCAGAGTTCCGGTAAGCGTGAAGTGACGGGCGCCAACGTGCTGGTCGCGATCTTCAGCGAGCAGGAAAGCCAGGCGGTCTTCCTGCTCAAGCAACAAAGCGTGGCGCGTATCGATGTCGTCAACTACATCGCCCATGGCATCTCCAAGGTGCCCGGGCACGGCGATCACTCCGAAGGCGAGCAAGACATGCAGGACGAAGAGGGCGGTGAGTCTTCATCTTCAGGCAATCCACTGGACGCTTACGCCAGCAATCTGAACGAACTGGCGCGCCAGGGTCGTATCGATCCGCTGGTCGGGCGTGAGCTGGAAGTCGAGCGCGTGGCGCAGATCCTCGCGCGTCGGCGCAAGAACAACCCGTTGCTGGTGGGCGAGGCGGGCGTGGGCAAGACAGCCATCGCCGAAGGCCTGGCCAAGCGCATCGTCGACAACCAGGTGCCGGACCTGCTGGCCAACAGCGTGGTCTATTCCCTCGACCTCGGTGCCTTGCTGGCCGGTACCAAATACCGTGGCGATTTCGAGAAGCGCTTCAAGGCGCTGCTCGGCGAGCTGAAAAAACGTCCGCAGGCGATCCTGTTCATCGACGAAATCCACACCATCATTGGTGCGGGTGCCGCTTCCGGTGGCGTCATGGATGCCTCGAACCTGCTCAAGCCGTTGCTCTCCTCGGGTGATATCCGCTGCATCGGTTCGACCACCTTCCAGGAGTTTCGCGGCATCTTCGAGAAGGACCGGGCCCTGGCGCGGCGCTTCCAGAAGGTCGACGTGTCCGAGCCTTCGGTGGAAGACACCATCGGCATCCTGCGCGGCCTGAAAGGGCGTTTCGAGCAGCACCACAACATCGAGTACAGCGACGAGGCCTTGCGCGCCGCCGCCGAACTGGCGTCGCGTTATATCAATGACCGGCACATGCCGGACAAGGCCATCGACGTGATCGACGAGGCGGGGGCCTATCAGCGCCTGCAACCGATCGAGAAACGGGTCAAGCGTATCGAGGTCGCGCAGGTCGAGGACATCGTGGCGAAGATCGCGCGGATTCCGCCAAAACACGTCACCAGCTCCGACAAGGAACTGCTGCGTAACCTGGAACGCGACCTGAAACTCACCGTGTTCGGCCAGGATGCGGCCATCGACTCGTTGTCGACCGCCATCAAGCTGTCCCGTGCCGGGTTGAAGTCGCCGGACAAGCCGGTCGGTTCGTTCCTGTTCGCCGGTCCCACCGGTGTCGGCAAGACCGAAGCGGCCCGGCAGTTGGCCAAGGCGATGGGGATCGAGCTGGTGCGCTTCGACATGTCCGAGTACATGGAGCGGCACACCGTATCGCGTCTGATCGGTGCGCCTCCGGGCTATGTCGGTTTCGACCAGGGCGGCCTGCTGACCGAGGCCATCACCAAGCAACCGCATTGCGTCCTGCTGCTCGATGAAATCGAGAAGGCTCACCCGGAAGTCTTCAACCTGCTGTTGCAGGTAATGGACCACGGGACCCTGACCGACAACAACGGGCGCAAGGCGGATTTCCGCAACGTGATCGTGATCATGACCACCAACGCCGGTGCCGAGACCGCGGCGCGTGCGTCGATCGGCTTCGCGCACCAGGATCACTCTTCCGATGCCATGGAAGTGATCAAGAAGAGCTTCACGCCGGAGTTCCGCAACCGTTTGGACACCATTATCCAGTTTGGTCGCCTCAGTCATGAGGTCATCAAGAGCGTGGTGGACAAGTTCCTTACCGAACTTCAGGCGCAGCTGGAAGACAAGCGCGTGCAGCTGGAAGTCACCGATGCGGCACGCAGTTGGCTGGCGGAGAGTGGTTACGACGCGGCAATGGGCGCACGTCCAATGGCGCGTCTGATCCAGGACAAGATCAAGCGGCCATTGGCCGAAGAGATCCTGTTCGGCGAGTTGTCCGACCATGGCGGTGTGGTGCACATCGACATCAAGGATGGCGAGCTGACTTTCGAGTTCGAAACCACGGCTGAAATGGCGTGATGTAGGTCCTGCAAACACAACAAAGGCGCCTTCTGGCGCCTTTGTTGTGTCTGTGATTTTGAAAACACCGCGTCTTCTGTGGGAGCCGGCTTGCCGGCGACGGCGTCCCTGAGATCAATGCAGGATTCAAGGGTTCCATCGCCGGCAAGCCGGCTCCCACAAAAGAGGGGCGTCAGTCCCTAAAGTGCACACAAACAAAAACGCCCGGCGATGCCGGGCGTTTTTGTATCGACTTGCTTAGCGGGCGCGGTAAGTGATGCGCCCTTTGCTCAAGTCGTAGGGCGTCAGCTCGACGCGCACTTTGTCACCGGTGAGAATACGAATGTAGTTCTTGCGCATTTTTCCGGAGATATGCGCGGTTACGACGTGCCCATTTTCCAATTCCACGCGAAACATGGTATTCGGCAGGGTGTCGACGACAGTGCCTTCCATTTCGAAGCTGTCTTCTTTCGACATGCAGTAAAGCCCTCGGTGTCCAGTGAATGGCCCGGTGCAACTGCGCCAGGCAAAAGCGGCGTGCATTGTGCCCGAAAAAGGGGGTTCACGCCAAGGGGTTAGTACTGGCCTGGGAAATACAGTTCGATTGCGCCGGGACCGGCGCTTTAACTGAGGGTGACCCAGCGCTGGTTGATCAGCAGTTCGATCGGCCGATATTGGGTCTTGTAGTTCATCTTCTTGCAGTTCTTGATCCAATAGCCGAGGTAGACCGCTTCCAGGCCCAGCCGCTGCGCTTCGCCGATCTGCCAGAGGATAGCGTAGCGCCCCAGGCTGCGCCGCTCCTCAGCGGGCTCGTAGAAGGTGTAGACCGCCGACAAACCGTTAGGCAGCAGGTCGGTGACGGCCACGGCCAGCAGGCGTCCCTCCAGGCGGAACTCATAGAAGCGCGAGAACGGCAGGTCACGTACCAGAAAGGTGGAAAACTGGTCGCGACTGGGTGGGAACATGTCGCCATCGGCGTGGCGTTGTTCGATATAACGTTGGTACAGATCGAAGTATTCCTCGCTGAATCCTGGCTTGACGGCCTTGACCTTGAGCTCGGTGTTGCGTTTGAAAATGCGTTTCTGCTGGCGATCGGGCTGGAACTGCGCCACGGGAATCCGCGCCGGCACGCAGGCGTTGCAGTTCTGGCAGTGGGGGCGGTACAGGTGGTCGCCGCTACGACGGAAGCCCATTTCCGACAGGTCTGCGTAGACATGCACATCCATGGGCTGGCTAGGGTCGAGGAACAGCGTGGTGGCCTGCTCTTCGGGCAGATAACTGCAAGAGTGGGGTTGAGTGGCATAAAACTTCAAGCGCGCCAGCTCGGTCATGATCGACCCTCGGAATAAGCTTTCAATTACATTGAATCAAGTGTAAGCCAGCCTGGGAAAAGTCGCCTAGGCGCTGTGTGAAGGTTACCTGATCGTAACGGGTCAGGGCACCCAGGTCGCGCTGTTGGGCTGGTCCAGGTGTTCGCTCAGGTAGCGGGCGAAGTCGTCGCGGGGAATGGCCCGGGCGCCGAGGCTGTGCAGGTGGTCGGTGGGCATCTGGCAGTCGATCAGGACGAAACCCGCGGCCTTGAGGTGTCGGACCAGGGTGGCGAAACCGAATTTCGAGGCGTTGTCGGCACGGCTGAACATGGATTCGCCGAAAAACAGCTGGCCCATTGCCAGACCGTAGAGGCCGCCCACCAGTTGCTCATTGTCCCAGACCTCCACCGAGTGGGCGAAACCGCGCTCGTGCAGCTGCAGATAAGCGTTTTGCATGGCTTCGGTGATCCACGTGCCGTCGGCATAGTCCCGTGGGGCGGCGCAGGCGCGGATCACGGCGGCGAAATCGCGGTCGAAGGTGACCTGGTAGCGTTGCTGGCGCAACAGTTTGTTCAGGCTGCGGGACACATGCAGTTCGTCGGGAAACAGCACGGTGCGCGGGTCCGGCGACCACCAGAGGATCGGCTGGCCTTCGGAAAACCACGGGAAGCAGCCATGGCGGTAGGCCTGGACCAGCCGATCGGCGGACAGGTCGCCACCGGCGGCCAGCAGACCGTTGGGTTCGCGCATGGCCTTGGCCAGGGGCGGGAAGCTCAGAGAGTTGCGTTGTAACCAGGTCAGCATGGGATTCAGGCTTGGGCAGAGGAGGGGAGGGCGGTCTTGTTGGCGCTACGCAACCTGTAGGCGCTGGCTTGCCAGCGATTGCGATGTGACATTCACCATTGTCATCGCTGGCAAGCCAGCGCAGCGCCTACAGGTTCAGTTATCGTCCAGGAACTTCTCGGCGTCCAGTGCCGCCATGCAGCCGGCACCGGCCGAGGTAACGGCCTGGCGATAGACATGGTCGGCCACATCGCCGGCGGCGAACACCCCGGGGATTTCCGTCGCCGTGGCATTGCCCTCGCTGCCACCTTGCACCCGTAGATAGCCGTTGTGCATGCTCAACTGGCCCTCGAACAAATCGGTGTTGGGCTTATGGCCGATGGCGATAAACACCCCGGTCAGCGGCAGTTCGCGGGTTTCGCCGGTGTCGCTATGGCGCAGGCGGGCGCCGGTGACGCCGCTGGCATCGCCCAGCACCTCATCCAGATTCTCGTTCCAGTGCAGGCGGATATTGCCGTTGGCGGCTTTCTCGAAGAGCTTGTCCTGGAGAATCTTCTCCGAGCGCAGCTTGTCCCGGCGATGCACCAGGTGCACTTCCTTGGCGATATTGGCCAGGTACAGGGCCTCCTCGACCGCGGTATTGCCGCCGCCGACCACCGCCACCACCTGGTTGCGGTAGAAAAAACCGTCACAGGTCGCGCAGGCCGACACGCCCTTGCCGGCAAAGGCCTCCTCGGACGGCAGGCCGAGGTACTGCGCCGAGGCGCCAGTGGCGATAATCAAGGCGTCGCAGGTATAAATACCGCTGTCGCCCTCGAGGATAAACGGGCGCTGCTGCAACTTGGCGGTGTGGATGTGGTCATAGACGATCTCGGTGTCGAAACGCTCGGCGTGTTTTTGCATGCGCTCCATCAGCACCGGCCCGGTCAGGCCTTCGACATCGCCGGGCCAGTTGTCGACCTCGATAGTGGTGGTCAATTGACCGCCGGCTTGCAGGCCAGTAATGACCAAAGGCTTGAGGTTGGCGCGAGCGGCGTAAACGGCCGCGCTGTAACCGGCAGGGCCGGAACCCAGGATGATCAGGCGTGAATGCTTGGTTGCGCTCATAAAACACCTCATAAGCCTTTGTCACAAAAGAGAATGCGTGCTCAAATTGAACCGCGTGAAAAGTGCTGTCGGTTATGCTACACCCATGCGGTGACAGCGTGGCATCGGGCGGACAAATCCGTACAATGCCGGTTATGTAATGAAACAGTGAATCATTTTGAAGAAATCCACCGCCACACCCTCTAAAGCAGTCGTTCCGCTCTGGCGGCAGCAGCTGCATTATCGCCTCAAGGAAGGTGCGCTGATCGCTATCGGCGCGTTGTGCCTGTTCCTGATGATGGCCTTGCTGACCTATGGCAAGGACGATCCGGGCTGGAGCCACAACAGCAAGATCGATAACGTGCAGAACTTCGGCGGTCCCGCGGGTTCCTACAGCGCCGACATCCTGTTCATGGTGCTGGGTTATTTCGCCTACGTGTTCCCCTTGCTGCTGGCGATCAAGACCTACCAGATCTTCCGTCAGCGCCACGAACCCTGGCAATGGAGCGGCTGGCTGTTTTCCTGGCGGCTGATCGGCCTGGTGTTCCTGGTGCTGTCCGGGGCCGCGCTGGCCCATATCCATTTCCATCAGCCCTTCGGCCTGCCGGCGGGCGCTGGCGGTGCCTTGGGCGAAAGCCTCGGTAACCTGGCGAAAAACGCCCTGAACATCCAGGGCAGTACGCTGTTGTTCATCGCCTTGTTCCTGTTCGGCCTGACAGTATTCACCGACCTCTCCTGGTTCAAGGTCATGGACGTCACCGGCAAGATCACCCTGGACCTGTTCGAACTGTTCCAGGGCGCGCTGAATCGTTGGTGGTCGGCCCGGGTCGAGCGCAAGCAACTGGTGGCGCAACTGCGTGAAGTCGACGACCGCGTTCACGATGTGGTGGCGCCGAGCGTCCCCGACAAGCGCGAGCAGGCCAAGGTCAAGGAGCGCCTGATCGAGCGCGAGCAGGCCCTGAGCAAGCACATGTCCGAGCGCGAGAAGCAGATACCGCCGGTGATTGCCCCGGCACCGGTGAAACCGGTGCAGCAGAGCAAGCGCGTGGAGAAAGAGAAACAGGCGCCGTTGTTCGTCGACAGCGCGGTGGAGGGCACCTTGCCGCCGATCTCGATCCTCGATCCGGCGGAAAAGAAGCAGCTCAATTACTCGCCGGAATCCCTGGCGGCCGTCGGCCATCTGTTGGAAATCAAGCTCAAGGAATTCGGCGTCGAAGTCTCGGTGGACTCTATCCACCCGGGTCCGGTGATTACCCGTTACGAGATTCAACCGGCGGCGGGGGTGAAGGTCAGTCGGATCTCCAACCTGGCCAAGGACCTGGCGCGTTCGCTGGCGGTGACCAGCGTGCGGGTGGTGGAAGTCATTCCCGGCAAGACCACCGTGGGCATCGAGATTCCCAACGAGGACCGCCAGATCGTGCGTTTCTCCGAAGTGCTCTCAACCCCGGAATACGACGACGCGAAATCCCCGGTCACCCTGGCCCTGGGCCACGATATCGGCGGCAAGCCGGTCATCACCGACCTGGCGAAGATGCCGCATCTGCTGGTGGCCGGTACCACCGGTTCCGGTAAGTCGGTGGGTGTGAACGCGATGATCCTGTCGATCCTGTTCAAGTCCGGTCCGGAAGACGCCAAGCTGATCATGATCGACCCGAAAATGCTCGAACTGTCGATCTACGAAGGCATTCCGCACCTGCTTTGCCCAGTAGTCACCGACATGAAGGACGCCGCCAACGCCCTGCGCTGGAGCGTCGCCGAGATGGAACGGCGCTACAAGCTGATGGCCAAGATGGGCGTGCGTAACCTATCGGGCTTCAACCACAAGGTCAAGGAAGCCCAGGAAGCCGGCACGCCGCTGACCGACCCGCTGTACAACCGCGAAAGCATCCACGATGAAGCGCCGTTGTTGGTGAAGCTGCCGACCATCGTGGTGGTGGTCGACGAATTCGCCGACATGATGATGATCGTCGGCAAGAAGGTCGAAGAACTCATCGCCCGTATCGCCCAGAAGGCCCGGGCCGCCGGTATCCACCTGATCCTCGCGACCCAGCGGCCGTCGGTGGACGTGATCACCGGCCTGATCAAGGCCAACATCCCGACCCGCATGGCCTTCCAGGTGTCGAGCAAGATCGACTCGCGAACCATCATCGACCAGGGCGGCGCCGAGCAATTGCTCGGTCACGGTGACATGCTCTACATGCCGCCGGGCACCAGCCTGCCGATTCGCGTGCATGGCGCCTTTGTCTCCGACGATGAGGTCCACCGGGTGGTGGAAGCCTGGAAACTGCGCGGTGCACCGGAATACAACGACGACATCCTCAATGGCGTCGAAGAGGCCGGCAGCGGCTTCGACGGCGGCAGCGGTGGTGGCGATAGCGACGACGCCGAAACCGACGCGCTCTACGATGAAGCGGTACAGTTCGTCCTGGAAAGCCGTCGGGCCTCGATTTCCGCGGTCCAACGCAAGCTGAAGATCGGCTACAACCGAGCCGCCCGCATGATCGAGTCCATGGAAATGGCCGGGGTCGTGACCGCCATGAACACCAACGGCTCGCGTGAAGTACTCGCCCCCGGGCCGTCGCGCGACTGATCCGTGCCGCGTGGGTTCACGCGGCGCGCCTTTTCAATGAGTTCAATGAGGATTCCCATGCGTTTTATCCGCATGCTGTTGCTGCCGGTTCTGGCCCTGACCACGCTGTCGGCCCACGCCGATCCGAAGGACGTGGCACGTTTGACCCAGTTGCTCGAAAAATCCCAGACCCTCACCGCGCGTTTCTCGCAGTTGACCCTGGACGGCAGCGGTACCCAGCTGCAGGAAACCGCTGGCGAAATGACCCTCAAGCGCCCGGGCCTGTTCTACTGGCACACCGATGCGCCGCAGGAGCAGACCATGATCTCCGATGGCCAGAAGGTCACCCTCTGGGACCCGGATCTGGAACAGGTCACCATCAAGAAGCTTGACCTGCGCCTGACCCAGACGCCGGCTCTGTTGCTGTCCGGTGATGTCTCCAAGATCAGCGAAAGCTTCGATATCAGTGCCAAGGAAGCCGGCGGGGTGATCGACTTCGTCCTCAAGCCGAAAACCAAGGACACCCTGTTCGACAGCCTGCGTCTGTCGTTCCGCAATGGCCTGATCAATGACATGCAACTGGTCGACAGCGTCGGCCAGCGCACCAACCTGCTGTTCACCGGGGTCAAGGCCAATGAACCCATCGATGCCGCCAAGTTCAAGTTCGACATCCCCAAGGGTGCGGACGTGATCCAGGAATAAGAGGTTTCAGACGCCCGCCATGGACCTGTTCAGCCGTGCCCCGATTGCCCAGCCACTGGCCGCCCGTTTACGCGCGACCAACCTGGATGAGTACGTCGGCCAGGAGCATCTGCTGGCTCGTGGCAAGCCATTGCGCGAAGCCCTGGAGCAGGGCGCGCTGCATTCGATGATCTTCTGGGGCCCGCCGGGGGTGGGCAAGACCACCCTGGCGCGATTGCTGGCGGAAGTCTCGGACGCCCATTTCGAAACCGTCTCGGCGGTATTGGCCGGGGTCAAGGAGATCCGCCAGGCGGTGGAAGTCGCCAAGCAACAGGCCGGGCAGTACGGCAAGCGCACCATCCTGTTCGTCGACGAAGTGCACCGTTTCAACAAGTCCCAGCAGGACGCCTTCCTCCCGTATGTGGAAGACGGCACGCTGATCTTTATCGGCGCCACCACTGAAAACCCCTCGTTCGAACTGAACAACGCCTTGCTCTCCCGGGCGCGGGTCTATGTCCTGAAAAGCCTCGACGAGGTGGCGCTGAACAAGCTGGTGCAGCGTGCCTTGAGCGAAGAGCGCGGCCTCGGCAAGCGCCAACTGAGCCTGGGCGAAGAAGGCTTCAAGATGCTGTTGTCGGCGGCCGACGGCGATGGCCGGCGGCTGCTCAACCTGCTGGAAAACGCCTCGGACCTGGCCGAAGACGGCGAGGAAATCGGCGTCGAGCTGCTGCAAAGCTTGCTGGGTGATACCCGTCGGCGTTTCGACAAGGGCGGCGAGGCCTTCTACGATCAGATTTCCGCGCTGCACAAGTCGGTGCGCGGTTCGAATCCCGATGGCGCCCTGTACTGGTTCGCACGCATGCTCGATGGCGGTTGCGACCCGCTCTACCTGGCCCGCCGGGTGGTGCGCATGGCCAGCGAAGACATCGGCAACGCCGACCCCCGGGCCCTGAGCCTGTGCCTGGCGGCCTGGGATGTGCAGGAGCGGCTCGGCAGCCCCGAAGGCGAATTGGCGGTGGCCCAGGCCATCACCTACCTGGCTTGCGCGCCGAAAAGCAACGCGGTCTATATGGGCTTCAAGGCCGCCATGCGCAGCGCCGCCGAGCATGGCTCGCTGGAAGTGCCATTGCACTTGCGCAATGCGCCGACCAAGCTGATGAAACAGCTGGGCTACGGCGACGAATACCGCTACGCCCATGACGAGCCCGAGGCCTATGCGGCGGGCGAGGACTATTTTCCCGAAGAACTGGCGCCCCAGCCGTTCTACCAGCCAGTGCCTCGCGGGCTGGAACTGAAGATCGGCGAAAAGCTCAACCACCTGGCGATCCTCGACCGCAACAGCCCGCGGCAACGGAGAAAACCTTGATCCGTACGGTCCTTGCCGTCTCCGTTGCCGGTATTATCGGCACCCTGGCACGCTTCGCCGCCGGCAACCTGGTCAACGCCAATTGGCCGCGGCACTTCTATAGCGCGACATTGGCCGTTAATATCGTGGGCTGCCTGGTGATTGGCGTGCTCTACGGCCTGTTTTTGCTGCGCCCCGAGGTGCCGGTTGAGATCCGCGCCGGTTTGATCGTGGGATTTGTCGGCGGCCTGACCACATTTTCATCCTTTTCACTGGATACGGTGCGCCTGCTGGAAAGCGGGCAGGTGCTCACTGCCCTGGGCTATACGGCCCTCAGCGTATTCGGCGGGCTGCTCGCGACCTGGGCCGGCCTGTCCTTGACCAAACTCTGATAACGAGAAACCGACATGCTCGATTCCAAACTGTTACGTAGCAACCTTCAGGACGTAGCGGATCGCCTGGCCTCCCGTGGCTTCAGCCTCGATGTGGCACGCATCGAAGCGCTGGAAAACCAGCGCAAGGTGGTGCAGACCCGCACCGAACAATTGCAGGCCGAGCGCAATGCGGTTTCCAAGAGTATCGGTCAGGCCAAGCAGCGCGGCGAAGACATCGCGCCGTTGATGGCCAGTGTCGAAACCATGGGCTCCGAGTTGAGCGAAGGCAAGGTCGCGCTGGATGCGATCCAGTCCGAGCTGGACCAGATTCTGCTGAATATTCCGAACCTGCCCGACGCCTCCGTGCCGGTCGGTGCCGACGAAGAGGGCAACGTCGAAGTACGCCGCTGGGGCACGCCGACCGCCTTCGATTTCCCGATCCAGGACCACGTTGCCCTGGGTGAGAAGTTTGGCTGGCTGGATTTCGAAACCGCCGCCAAGCTCTCCGGTGCCCGTTTCGCCCTGCTGCGCGGTCCGATTGCGCGCCTGCACCGCGCCCTGGCGCAGTTCATGATCAACCTGCATATCAACGAGCACGGCTACGAAGAGGCCTACACGCCTTATCTGGTCCAGGCGCCAGCCCTGCAGGGCACCGGCCAGTTGCCGAAGTTCGAGGAAGACCTGTTCAAGATCAGCCGCGAAGGCGAAGCCGACCTGTACCTGATCCCGACCGCCGAAGTGTCGCTGACCAATATCGTTTCCGGCGAAATCCTCGATCCGAAACTGCTGCCACTGAAGTTCGTCGCCCACACCCCGTGCTTCCGCAGTGAAGCCGGCGCGTCGGGGCGTGATACCCGCGGCATGATCCGCCAGCACCAGTTCGACAAGGTCGAGATGGTCCAGATCGTCGAGCCGTCGACCTCCATGCAAGCCCTGGAAGGCCTGACCGCCAACGCCGAGAAGGTCCTGCAACTGCTCGAGCTGCCGTACCGTGTCCTGGCGCTGTGCACCGGCGACATGGGCTTTAGCGCCGTGAAGACCTACGACCTGGAAGTCTGGGTGCCGAGTCAGGACAAATACCGTGAAATCTCGTCGTGCTCCAACTGCGGCGATTTCCAGGCCCGGCGCATGCAAGCGCGTTTCCGCAACCCGGAAACCGGCAAGCCCGAGTTGGTGCACACCCTGAACGGTTCCGGCCTGGCCGTGGGCCGTACGCTGGTGGCGGTGCTGGAAAACTACCAGCAGGCCGACGGTTCGATCCGTGTGCCGGCAGTGCTCAAACCGTACATGGGCGGTATCGAGGTCATCGGCTAAATGGAATTTCTGCCGCTGTTCCACAACCTGCGTGGCCGCCGTGTGCTGGTGGTCGGTGGGGGGGAGATTGCCTTGCGCAAATCCCGCCTGCTGGCTGATGCTGGCGCGGTGCTACGGGTTGTCGCACCCGAGGTCGAGGTCCAGTTGCGTGAGCTGGTCAGTGGCAGCGGCGGCGAGTTGCTGTTGCGCGGTTACCTTGAAACCGACCTCGACGGTTGCGGGCTGATCATTGCCGCCACCGACGACGAGCCGCTCAACGCCCAGGTCTCGGCGGATGCCCATCGGCGCTGCGTGCCGGTCAATGTGGTGGATGCGCCGGCCTTGTGCAGCGTGATCTTCCCGGCGATTGTCGACCGTTCGCCGTTGATCATCGCGGTGTCCAGCGGCGGCGATGCGCCGGTGCTGGCGCGCTTGATCCGGGCCAAGTTGGAAACCTGGATTCCCTCGACCTACGGTCAACTGGCCGGTTTGGCCGCGCGTTTCCGGACCCAGGTCAAAGGTCTGTTTCCGGGTGTGCAACAGCGCCGGGCGTTCTGGGAAGAGGTGTTCCAGGGCCCGATTGCCGACCGCCAACTGGCCGGGCAGGGTGCCGAAGCCGAGCGTCTGCTGCTGGATAAGATCAACGGTGCGGCGCCGAATGCGCCGGGCGAAGTGTATCTGGTGGGCGCGGGGCCGGGTGATCCGGACCTGCTGACCTTCCGTGCCTTGCGCCTGATGCAGCAGGCGGATGTGGTGCTGTATGACCGCCTGGTGGCGCCGGCGATTCTGGAATTGTGCCGCCGCGATGCGGACCGGATCTATGTCGGCAAGCGTCGCGCCGATCACGCCGTGCCTCAGGACCAGATCAACCAGCAGTTGGTGGATCTGGCGAAACAGGGCAAGCGCGTGCTGCGACTGAAGGGTGGTGATCCGTTTATCTTCGGCCGTGGTGGCGAAGAGATCGAGGAGCTGGCGGCCCAGGGTATTCCGTTCCAGGTGGTGCCAGGAATCACCGCGGCCAGCGGTTGCTCGGCTTATGCCGGGATTCCATTGACCCATCGCGATTATGCGCAGTCGGTGCGTTTTGTCACCGGGCACTTGAAGGATGGCTCCACGGATCTGCCGTGGGCGGATCTGGTGGCGCCGGCGCAGACTTTGGTGTTTTACATGGGCTTGGTCGGGTTGCCGGTGATCTGTGAGCAGTTGATTGCCCATGGTCGTTCGGCGCAGACCCCGGCGGCCTTGATCCAGCAGGGCACCACGGCCAATCAGCGGGTGTTTACCGGCACCTTGGCCAACCTGCCGCAACTGGTGGCGGAGCATGAAGTGCATGCACCAACGCTGGTAATTGTCGGAGAAGTGGTGCAGTTGCGTGAGAAGCTGGCCTGGTTCGAAGGCGCTCAATCCCAGGTTTGACGCCATCCCTACGGTTGACGCGAACCTCTACTGTAGGAGCCAGCTTGCTGGCGATGAACGCAAGAGCAGCGCGGTGATCCAGATTCTCCGTGTTATTGTTGACGTCCATCGCCAGCAAGCGGGCTCCTACAGGGGCGCGGCGTTTTCAAGTGCTGATTCCAGCGCGCCCCTCAGCTTTTCCAAACCCCACGTCCCGCCAACCGCTCGCGATCATGCTTGGCCGTGAAATCCTGCTGCGGTCCCTTGGGCACAATCCCCGTCGGATTGATGGTCCGGTGACTGGCGTAGTAATGCCCCTTGATATGGGCAAAATCCACCGTCTCGGCCACGCCGGGCCATTGATACAGCTCCCGCAGCCAGCTTGACAGGTTCGGATAGTCCGCAATCCGCCGCAGGTTGCATTTGAAATGGCCGTAGTACACCGCATCGAAACGGATCAGCGTGGTGAACAGTCGTATATCCGCCTCGGTCAGGTATTCCCCCGCGAGATAACGGTTCTCCCCCAGATGCCGTTCCAGCTGCTCCAACTCACCGAACACATCATCAAAGGCCGCTTCATAGGCCTCCTGTGACGTCGCAAATCCAGCCCGATAGACCCCGTTGTTCAGCGCCGGATAGATGCGCTCGTTCCAGCTGTCGATCTGCGGGCGCAAGGCTTCAGGATAGAAATCCAACTGATTGCCGGTCAGCCCATCGAACGCGCTGTTGAACATGCGGATGATTTCCGACGATTCATTGCTGACGATGCGTTGCAACTGCTTGTCCCACAGCACCGGCACGGTCACGCGGCCGGTGTAGTCGGTGGTATCGGCGGTGTAGCGCTGGTGCATGAAGGCCTGGTTATCGAGCTTATCGCCGCTGGAGCCGTAGGCCTTGTCGAAGGTCCAGCCATTTTCCAGCATCAGCCAGCTGACCACGGACACATCGATCAGTTTTTCCAGGCCCTTGAGCTGGCGCAGGATCAGCGTGCGGTGGGCCCAGGGACAGGCCAGGGAGACGTAAAGGTGATAACGCCCGGCTTCGGCCTTGAAACCACCTTCGCCGCTGGGGCCGGGCCTGCCGTCGGCGGTCAGCCAGTTGCGGCGTTGCGCCTGTTCGCGCTGGAAGGCGCCGTCTTTGCTGCTTTCGTACCACTGGTCATGCCAGCGGCCGTCGATCAAAAGGCCCATCGGAAACTCCTCGGCAAGTGTGCGTTGGAGTCCAGTCTAAAGGCCTTTGTTCGAAAAAATAGCGCAAACCCTCGGGGTTAATTATCGATCAGATCGATCTATCCCGCGCATCCCAGTAGCGTCGGGCCTGTTCGAAGGCTGCTTCGCGGGGTGTGCCAAGACCACGCAGGGCCAGGGCGATGGTCGAGATCAGGGCCAGTTGCGGGTAGCTGTCCTCGACGTCGCCGCGCCAGATGGCCTTGAGGTGTTCCGGTTCCAGAGTCGCCGGTTTGACATGGCGTTGCTCGGACAGCGCCGGCCATTCCTCGTCCCAGCTTTCGCCGCCGGTGCTGCCGTAGAGATGGCTGCTGCTGTCCGGGTTGACCTCGATTTCGCCGCCGTCGCCCTTGATCACGATCACCGTGTCGCCGAGCAGGCCGCTGGCCTCGCGGTGCACTGCCTGGTAGCCGGGATGGAAGATGCTTTGCAGGCCGCAGCGCGCACCCAGCGGGTTGAGCAGGCGCGCCAGGGAGTGGATGGGCGAGCGCAGGCCGAGGGTGTTGCGCAGGTCGATCATGCGCTGCAAGGGCGCTGCCCAGTCGCCCAGGGGCATAAAGGCGATATTACCCTGGCCGGTCGCTTGCTCGACGGCCGCCCAGTTGCGGCACAGCGGGATCCGCAGGGTCTCGAGCAACTGCTCGGTATAGAGACGACCGGCGGTATGGGCGCCACCGCCGTGCATGAAGATCTTGATGCCGTTCTGCGCCAGGCATTTGGCGGCCAGCAGGAACCAGGGCAGATGACGCTTCTTGCCGGCATAGCTTGGCCAGTCCAGGTCGATCGCCAGCTTGGGCGCCTGCAAGCGCTCGCGCAGGGCTTCAGTGAAGCCGGCCAGTTCCTCCGGGCTTTCTTCCTTGTGCCGCAACAGCATCAGGAAGGCGCCGAGCTGGGTGTCCTCGACCTTGCCGTCCAGCAGCATGCCCATGGCCTCGCGGGCTTCTTCGCGGGTCAGGTTGCGGGCGCCACGCTTACCCTTGCCGAGAATGCGGACGAACTGGGCGAATGGGTGCTCGGCGGGCGTTTCAGTGATCAACGGCGTGTACTCGGTCATAAGCAGTTCGTCGGTTTGGGCAGGCCCGCCAGCTTGGCGGCGAGTTTGGCGGGAGTGCCTTTGAACAAGCGGTTGAGGTGCAGGCTGTTGCCTTTCTCGGCGCCCAGCTTCAAGGCGGTGTACTTGATCAGCGGGCGGGTCGCGGGGGAGAGTTCGAACTCGCGGTAGAAACCGCGCAGCAGTTCAAGGATTTCCCAGTGTTCGGGGCTCAGTTCCAGTTCCTCGCGGGTGGCAAGGGCGGCCGCGACCTGCGGCGACCAGTCGCTCAGTTCCACCAGGTAGCCGTCCTTGTCCAGGGCGATGGCCTGTCCGTTCACCGTCAGCGTGTTCATAGCCAGGTATTGACCTTGTCGTAACGGATCGACAGTTCGACAAATGCCGGATAGTCGACGCTGGTGGCCCAGGTCGGGCACTCCAGGCCACGGGCTTGCAGGTCTTCGTCGAGCAGGAACAGGCGCAGGTCATCGCTGCGTTCTTCCAGTGCCTCCAGCGGCAGGCTGCGCGGCTGCACGGCATGCACCGCATCGCCACAGAGCAGCAGCGCATCCGTGCTGCCCAGCAGGCGCAGGCAACTGCCCAGGCGACTGTCGGTAAAAGGGGAGTGGGACAACACATGCAAGGTCGACATCAGAGGGTGATCACCTGGTCATAACGGTTAACAAGCGCACTGAGCTGTTCAGCCGTGAGCACCTCAAGCTCTTCGCCGGCGACCTGGGTCGGGAAGATCCCGCGGTCGGCCAGGCTGTCGGCGCAGGCGTACAGCTCATCGATGCCGAACAGCGACAGGGCCTGGAGGTTGGCGGTCAGGTCTTTCTGTTGCAGGGCCTTGGCGTTCTGTCCGGGCATCAACTGGAACACGCCGTCGTCCATGAACAGCAGGCCGATGGGCAGATCGAAGGCGCCGCCGGCCAGCACGATATCCAGTGCTTCACGGGCGGCCGGGCCGGACCAGGGCGCCTGGCGGCTGATAATCAACAGGGACTTGGGCATTTCAAGGCCCTCCAAAACAGATCAAGCGGTCGGCGGTTTGCACCGCATCGTGCAACTGGCCCAGGCCGGACAAGGTCCAGGGCGCTGACAGGTTGACCGCCGAGCGTTGATAGCGTTGGGCTTCTTCGGTGTTCAGCACACCGCGCCGCAGGGCTGCGGCGATGCAGACCACAGCGTCGAGCTGGTGTTCGCTGACGAAATCCGCCCATTGCCGCGGCAGGTCCTGCTCATCCTGGGGCGTGACCACACTGCTCGACGCGCTGTGCACGCCGTCCTGGTAAAAGAACAGCCGCACAATCTCATGTCCGTCGGCCAGTGCGGCCTGGGCGAACAGCAGGGCGCGACGGGAGGAGGGCGCGTGGGGCGCGGAAAACAGCGCAATGGCAAACTTCATGGGAGACTCTGTAGGCAAACCTGGGCTCATGATAAAGCCAGAACCCCCAAGAAGCTAAATTGCCGACAAGAAAAAGCCCGCCGAAGCGAGCTTTTTGCTTAGCGGGTGTGATCAGTCATCGCGGCCCATGATGCCGAAGATCTGCAACAGGCTGATAAACAGGTTGTAGATCGACACATACAGGCTGATGGTCGCCATGATGTAGTTGCGTTCGCCGCCGTGGATGATGGCGCTGGTCTGGAACAGGATGCAGACCGAGGAGAACAGCACGAAGCCGGCGCTGATCGCCAGCTGCAGGCCACTGATGTGGAAGAACATGCTGGCCAGGGTCGCGCCGAGCAGGACGAAGAAGCCGACGGTGATGAAGCCGCTGAGGAAGCTCATGTCCTTGCGGCTGATCAGCACGTAGGCCGAGAGGCCGCCGAAGACCAGGGCGGTCATGGCGAAGGCCGAGCTGACCACTTCCGCGCCGCCCTGCATGCCCAGGTAGCGGTTGAGGATCGGGCCGAGCAGATAGCCCATGAAACCGGTAAGGGCGAAGGTGGAGACCAGGCCCCAGGCCGAGTCACGCAGCTTGTTGGTGAGAAAGAACAGCCCGTAGAAACCGATCAGCACCACGAACACGTTCGGGTAGCCGACGTGCATTTGCTGGGAGATGTAGGCCGTCAGGCCACTGAAGGCGAGGGTGAGGGCCAGAAGGCTGTAGGTGTTGCGCAGGACGCGGCTAACTTCTAGCTGCTCAGCCTGCACGCTGTTAACGGCGTAATCCTGTTCGCGCATGGCGACACTCCTTCGGGTTTGAAATGTTCAGTCTCAAAGATCATACCAGAGGCTCTGTAACAAGCTATCACGAGAGTTTGACAGTGTGTTTCATTCCGGTATTATGGCGCCCGCAGTACATAGGAGGTGTGGCCGAGTGGTTTAAGGCAGCAGTCTTGAAAACTGCCGACTGTAACAGGTCCCAGAGTTCGAATCTCTGCGCCTCCGCCATATTGGTAGCTGAGGGCCCCGTATTCCGGGGCCTTTTTGCTTTCTGTGGTTTCTGTTCCCCCACTCTGCTTTTGTGTGATTTTGCTCTGCCTCCCTCTAAAGGGCTGTGAATGCAGCGGTGTGAGCGTCTGGCATAAAAATACGCATTAACTCGTCTGACGTGCGCGACCTAGCCATCTGCGGCCTTGCTGTGCGTGGTCGGTCAGCACTCTATCGTCGTCATGTCGCAATCTTTTGCTCCATCGCTGCCTGATCTCCTGAATGATGGTTTTCTGCTCTGAGGGGCCATACTCCGCCTGATCGAAGAACATGAGTAGTTCTTGATGGTTGCTAATAGGGGCGCGTAGCGAAAGTGTGGCCTGATCGGCGACAAGCTCGGCCGAAAGGCCGTGATCTGGTTCTCGACCCTCGGCGTGGCGCCGTTCACGCTGTTGCTGCCTTATGTGGACCTGTTCTGGACCCGTGTGCTGAGCGATGGTGATCGGCTTCATCCTGGCTTCGGCGTTCTCGGCCATTGTGGTCTACGCTCAAGAACGAGTACCGGGCAACGTCGAGATGATTGTCGGGGGGCTTCGGTCTGATGTTTGATTTCTGCGGAAATTGGCCGCCAGGAAGCTCGAGGCGATTGCTGTTTGATCGTTTCTTTGGCGTCAAAGGAGAGGAATGCTTTCGCCCCGTTTTTATGTGAATCTCTGTGCATGTTACTTGGTCGGAGAGATCCTTATGTTGCGTTTGTTATTACCGGTGCTCTGCGCGCTGGCGGTCTGGCCCAGCATTACCAGTGCCGACGAAAAAGCCGCCGCTTATCTGCTAAGTCCGGGTGACGTCATTTCGATTTCCGTTTGGGGCGAAGAGAAGCTGAAACAGGAGGTGCACGTACTTCCTGATGGCAGCATTACCTTCCCGCTGGCAGGACAAGTCGATGTTGCGGGGCTTGATGCCACTGCCGTCGCAAAGAAAGTCGCTGCCAGGCTTAAGGAGTTCATACCCGATCCGAACGTGAGCGTTGTCATCACGAGCACCGCAGGCAATCTCGTCTATGTGCAGGGTAAGGTGCTGAAGCCCGGCATCGTACAGATGTCAGGTCCAACTGCAGTGCTGCAAGTATTGAGCATGTCGGGCGGGCTCGACAAATTCGCCGACAAGGAGGACATCAAGGTCGTGCGCCGCAATGGGGCTAAACAAGAGATCCTGCCCGTCCATTACAGCGATTTGATGTCCGGGCGTGACATGTCCACCAATATTCAACTCCAGGCCGGCGATACGCTGGTCGTGCCTTAGCCTTGTGCGATGCACTAAGGATTATCTCGCCTGTGCTGCGAACGGCCGGAGTTGCGACGGCCATCTTGATCTTGCCGTGCTCCGGTGTGGCCTATGCTGCCACTTGGCAATCAGCAATCGTTCTGCCTTCGACTGTCGAGTACGACAGCAACCCGGTGCTTGTTACGGAAAACAAGAAGGGTGTGACTCGTACAATCATCGCCCCCGATTACACGCTTGTCGGTACTTCAGACCGGGATCAGTGGCGGTTCGGTCTTGGTGTGAATCTGGTGCGTTCGTCTGATACGTCCATCGTTTCGGACCGCGAAGACCCCAACGTGCAGTTGGGGTGGCAGCGCGAGACCGAAACGGGTGGTTTTGGACTCACGGCGAAGTATGTTGAGAGCTCAACGCTCTCCACGGCGGTTCAAGAAACCGGCGTGATTGTCGCCGATGGTACGCAAAAGCTAACCTCGTTCGGCGGCAACTGGAGTACCGCTCTCAGTGAGCGAACTACCTTGGTTAACGAAACCGACTACACACATGTCACTTACGACATTAATACACTGACCAACTATGACGAGCTTTCGAACCGCCTAAGCTTGAACTACGCATGGAGCGAGCGTGTGGAGCTATTCACGCGTTTTGGCGTGAAGCGTTATGAGCCGCAGCAGGGATCTGCGGTGTCTTCCTCAAACAGTTACACCCCCACTGTCGGCTTGAGCTTTGAGATCTCTGAGCGGCTCAAGGGGTCGCTTTACGCAGGTGTCAATCAAGTCTCTGGCCCGAACAGCCGCCCCCGTGGCCAAGGCGGTTTTTCGTTGCACTATACCGGTGAGCGTGTTGATACGAGTATCGGCGCCGATCGTAGTACTGTCGCCAGCGGCGACGGCGGTTTTGTCGAGGCGGATAACCTGAACGGTACATGGAGTTATGCCCTCGACGACACCAGCCGTACCGGTTTTGATACCTCATGGCAAAAAACCAAAGGGCTAACACCTAATACCCTGCGCACTGTCGGTGTCTGGTTTAGCCGGGAACTCTCGCCTTTTTGGGTGGCGCGCCTATCCTTCATGTACAAAGAACGCCAGCAAGATGGCTTGCCGGATGCCACCGCAAACGTCGTCGGGTTGACCTTGACCTATAGTCACCCCAACTTCTGAAATTCAGCAGGGTGATAAATATGACCTCTGAATACGAAATGTCGGTCAACGACTACCTTGCTGTCATGAAGCACCATGCCTTGCTGTTGATCCTGAGTGTCGCGGTAATACTCGGCACGAGCGTAGTGGTCGCGATCTCTATCCCGCCCATCTACGAGTCCTCTGGCACTATTCTGGTCGAGTCTCAGCAGATTTCGCCAGACCTGGTGGCGGCGAACAACAATACCTTGGCCGATGAGCGCATCGAAGTCATTCGCCAGCGCGTGATGACCCGTGAGCATCTGGAAGGGATCATCGACAAGTACAATCTTTTTGCTTCGCAAAGCAGGCAGTTGAGCGTTTCCGAGAAAATCGATGAAATGCGCAATGCGATTACAGTCTCCTTGGTCAGTGCTGTCGTTAAGGGGCGCGGAGAAGTGACGATTGCTTTCCGTCTTTCCTTTGAGCACCGGCAACCAGAGATTGCCAACAAAGTGGCCAACGAGCTGGTGACGCTGTTTCTGGATGAAAACATCAAGCAGCGCACCGAGCGCGCCAGTGAAACAACAGAGTTTCTGACGCAGGAGGCGGACAAGCTCAGGGTCGAACTGGAAGCCCTGGAAAACCGCTTGGCAGACTTCAAGCAAGCGCACAGCAACGCGCTTCCCGAGCATCAGGAGTTGCGCATGAATATGTTGTCACGCGCCGAAACCGAGCTCAAAGAGGTCGACCGTGACTACAAAACTGCCCGTGAGGAGTTGCGCTTCAATGAGTTGGAGCTTTCCGCAGCAGCGACCAAGCATGGATTGCCCGGCGCGGCGGTTGATAAACAGCAAGATCTGGGTAGCCTCAAGGCGGAGTACACCCGGTTACTGTCGCTGTATACGGAAGCTCACCCCGATGTGCGTGCCGTCAAACGCAAAATTGCTGCACTTGAGGCGACCAAAGGTGCTGGTGGTGCAGCGGTTCCAGTCAGTCTGGAACTTGCCAAGGCTCAGGCCCGGATCGCTGCCGCAGAAGCACGTATCAAGTCGCTGGCCGATCAAAAGCAGGAAATACTCAAAAAAATAGCCGACTACGAGGCGCAAATTCTTGAGACGCCGCAAGTCGAGCGCGGCTTGGTCACACTGATGCGTGACTATGAAAACGCTCGTAAAAAATACGAGGAAATTCGCACCAAGGAAATGAGTGCGAAAATTTCCGAAAGCCTGGAGCAGGAAAACAAAGCCGAGCGTTTTGTTCTTCTGGAATCGCCATTGATGCCTGAAAAACCGATACGGCCGAACCGTAAAAAAGTGGTTGCCATGGGCTTTGTTCTCGCTCCGGTGGGTGCTGGCGCATTGGTGATGCTCCTTGAGATGCTGAACCAGCGCGTGCGCGGAGCTGAAGCCTTGGCCAGTGTGCTGGGTAGACGCATATTGGTTGCGATTCCCTACATATACACCAGAGCGGAATTGGCACGCCGTAAGCAGTGGCGAACGCGATTGATCGTCAGTGGAATCGTGATCATCGTGCTCTTTTTGGTGCTCCTGCACTTCTTCTACATGCCTCTGGACCTTCTGATGTTTAAAACGCTGGGTCGGTTTGCATAAGGAATATAGCCATGGAAATAATCAAGCCCGATACCGAGAATTCCGAGCAACAGCCTTCGACAAGTCTCGTGACAATACAAAAAGCCATGACCGAGACCGGGCAGTCTGCTGGTCTGAATGCGCTGAGTTATGTGCAAACCAAAGTTGTACCGCTGCGGCCAGATCATCTCGAGCGCAATCGCATTGTGGCGTACAACAAGAATTCGAATATGGGGGGGGCTTTCGATCTGCTGCGTACGCAAGTTCTGAAAGTCATGGAAGAAAATGGCTGGCGCACGCTTGCTATCACCTCACCAACTCCGGATGCAGGTAAGACTGTATTGGCGATCAACTTGGCAATGAGCATCGCCCATCACACCACCAAGACGGCGCTACTGGTGGATTTCGACTTGCGTCGTCCGATGGTAGGTGCCTGCCTGGGTCTGCCGATGGAGAAATCGCTCAATGAATTGCTGGACAATGAAGCGGAACTGCAAGAGGTTCTGGTCAACCCGACCTTGCCGCGCTTTGTCGTCCTGCCGACGCGAGAGCCGATCCCTCTCTCTACCGAGGTGCTGTCATCGCCCACAGTGAGCTATTTGATTACTGATCTGCGCGAGCGCTACGACTCGCGTATCGTGATTTTCGACTTGCCGCCGTTGTTGAGTTCGGACGATGTGATTACCGTCTTGCCTAAATTCGACTGCGTCCTGCTGGTGGTCGCAAACGGCATGAACAGCAAGAAAGAGATCGAGGAAAGCCTGTATCATCTGGGGACAGCCAATCTGATTGGCACGGTACTAAACAAAGCCGAGCCCCCCAACCGCTCTTACTACTAGGACGTCACCTTTAGGCGTTATGCGCCAGCGCCGACTTTCAGTGCCAAGGGTACTTCTGCTCCCAGCTCCAGGCGTGCGCCACTATCTGTTCAAGTGAGGCAAATTGCGGTTGCCAGCCAAGTAATGTGTTGGCCATGCGGGGATCGGCCACAAGGCGTGGCGGATCGCCGGCGCGGCGTGGCGCTTCGCTCACGGAGATATCTTGGCCGGTCACGGCGTGTGCAGTGTCTATTACTTGTTGTACTGAGAAACCTTGACCGTTTCCGAGGTTGAAAGCCCTGCTTGCACCACCTGCCAGTAAATAATCCACGGCAAGTGCATGAGCTGCAACGAGGTCGACAACGTGGATGTAGTCGCGAATGCAAGTGCCGTCAGGTGTGTCGTAGTCACGGCCATAGACGGTGATGGTTGTGCGCCGACCGGAGGCAGCTTGCAGTATCAGTGGCAGCAGGTGGGTTTCCGGTTCACGGCGTTCACCTAACTGTCCTTCAGGGTCTGCTCCGGCGGCGTTGAAGTAGCGCAGGCAGACCGATTTGAGCCCGTATGCACGGTCGAAATCTTCAAGTATCTGCTCCACCATCCACTTGCTGCGACCATAAGGGGTGATCGCGGCCTTGGGATGCTCTTCGTCGATAGGTACATACACCGGGTTGCCATAGACGGCTGCGGTCGAGGAAAAAATGAAGTTTTTAACCCCGGCACGAACCATGGCTTGTAGCAGCGTAAGGGTTCCAGCCAGGTTGTTTTGGTAATACTTGGCCGGTTCAGTGACGGATTCGCCCACCTGTATAAATGAGGCGAAGTGGAACACGGCATCAAAGTGCTGTCCCGCAAACAAGACGTCCAGGGCTTGTGTGTTGGCGATGTCCAGTTCGACCAATCTCCCGCCCATCAACGCGCCGCGATGGCCTGTTGAAAAGTTGTCTGCCACTACCGGTTCGTGACCTGCACGCAGTAGTTGCTTAACCATATGCGAGCCGATATAGCCTGCGCCACCAACAACCAAAAATTTCATCTTGATCTCCTGGAAACTGTTGCTGTGCAAGCCCAGATTGGTACGCCAGTTCGATCCACCTGATCATTACGTTAAAAGACAGGTTAGCTATTGATTCGCCAGCGCGCTGGAGGATGCTGTATTGACAGGGCCTGGCTGTGCGTTGCCTGAAGTTGTAGCTTGCGTGACGTCTTTTTTCAAAAACAACCAGTTCGACGCCTGCAAGCCGTCGAACTTGATCGTATAGCGTCCATCAAGGTAGGTGGCGGGTAGCCTGTTCATTTGTCCAGGGATGCCGTGGGTGAACAGTGTCAAGCCTGGCGGCGCCTGGATTGCCAGGGTGCCTTCGAGGGGCTCGACATAAAAAGGTGTTTTGCTGTCGTCTTTGGGGATGGCACGGGTACCCAGCGAAATCAGTAAATCCTGCGATCGGCCGACAGGCGCGTCGTCCAGACTTTGCACCACCACACTGGCATTAGCGGTCTTCACTTGAACCTGGATGCTGCCAAGGCTGATCGACTCGCCGCCGATCCAGCCGGTTGCTGCTTGGGTACGTGGCGTATTAATGGTGTAGATGCCTAGTTTCCAGTTGCGCTTTAACTCGCCGGTGTCTGTCGTGGACTCGCTGGCATTGGCGTCCAGCAGCGACTGGTTGGGGTCATGAAACACTTGAGCATTGCTCGGGATCGCACTCTGTTGCAACCAGGGCAATTGCGGCGTTTGTGGCATGGCGATTTCCAGCTTGCCTTTCTCCATGGCTGTGCGCAGTAGAGCCGCGTTGGCTGGTGTGATGCGTTGGTTGAATAGGGTGCTTGGCGTCGGCGCGAAGACATAGATCGTTGTTGCTTCGCGAACGTCTGCACGGCGATAAAGCAAGGCGGCGGCGGGCAGGGTGGCCAGCATTGCAGGGTCGTTATAGGCGTGCCAGTTGTCGGCCGTTATCCATTCGCCGGTTAGCGGCTCCTGGCTGTAGGCATACTGCATCAGCGCATCCCAGCCTTGGTGGCTGGCGGTGCCGGCCATATAGAGTGGCAGCGAGTGGCGGTCAGGTGCCGGGAAAGGTTCAGTGTTCCACTCGGTGACGGTCAGGGGTTTGCCTACGACTTGGCCGGCGGCAATCCAGTTCAGTAAACCGTCGCTGGTGAGCGGGTTTTTCTCTAGCTGCCTAGAGCCACCGTAGCTATGGACGTCGATCAGGTCGCCGGCGGTAAGGGCCGGTAGGGAGCTTAGGCTGTCGCCGCCCCAGCTACTGGTCGTGGCGATGGGGACCTTCACTCCTAATTCACGTAGGTGCTGAATCATGTCTACGTTGAAACGTCGCTCCAAATCGTTAAGGAACAGCTTGGCGGGGCCTGGCTCCCAGGAGCGCCAGGTCTGGCTTGCAGATAGATTGTGCTGGTTCGCAAAGGCCTCGGCCTCGGCCATGTAGATCCGGTTGTGCTTTGGCACTCGTTTGTCTGGTAATAGGGCGTTGCCAAAGTGCTGGGTGACATCGTTTTCGTTGGTAATCAGTACGGCGGCGATCGCTGGATCGTCTTTGTAGGCGAGTCCGGTGTAGGTGTTTACATGGGTCAAATAGGCTTGGGCAAAATGCTTCATTGCCTGCTGAATGGTGATGTTTACATAGGCATAGCCCTTGAGATCGGCGTTGTTCTTGGCATTCTTTGGCATTTCATCGAAGCCATAGATGTTGTCGTTTGCAGTTAAGGCTCGCTCGACGTGCATATCGAGCCATACATAAATGCCCTCGTCTTTGAGGCACTTGATCCACCAGTCGATTTTTTTCAGTGAGTCCGGGCTTAGTTGCTGAGTGTCATGCGTGAGGTTGCTGTCGCGAAAGATGTTTGGGCTGACCCATGGGGAGTCATGGTGGTGCAGTCGTACGAGATTGAAACCGAGTGCCGACAGACGTTTGGCCTGCAGCTTGATTGCATCGTCTGGCGTACGAAACAGCGCATAGGCCGTCAGGTTAGTGCCCCAGAAGCGCGCAGGGGTGTTGTCTGCGAATAACAGTTGCTCGCCGGATACTTTGACGAAGCCGCGCTTGCCTGCAGGTTTTTCGTGAGCGTTAAGAAAGGACAGATCGACCGGCGAGGTTTTCCAGTCGAGCGTGTCACTCGGCCAGCTCCTTGTGTCCGCCAGCCCGAAGCGCTCGTTTGGGGTCGGACCGAGTACCACATCGCCAGATAGGCTCAAGGTGGCTTTGAAATTTTGCCGGCCGGGTTTGATCGTGTTCTTGTAAAAAAAAGCACGCACCTGAGATTTATCACCCGGTTCGAAGTACACACTTGCCAGTGCAGGCTCAAAACGCATCTCGATGCGTCGGCTTTGTGTATTCCCCCAGGACCAGCCGCGGTTGTCGGGTAGCAAAGCCGGCTCACCCATTTCTCCATCGTAAAGGGCAGGATCGAACTTGAAGACGATGCCCCCGCCCATCACGTTCGGCATCATGCTGTGTGCATCCAGGGCAATGTTCCAGGTCAACTTCTGCTCGTCTTCCTTCTGAATTTGCGCAGTCACGTCGAAATCCAGTTTTTTGTTCTTGCCTGCAAGGGAGTAGCTATAAGGGGTGTTCACTTTGAATGCGGTCGGCAAATCCGTCCATTCCCAGTTGCTCCCCCAGAAGGCGAATGAAGAAGAAACTACAGGGTTGCCACCGCGCATCAGCATTGGCAGACCGCTGCGCTCATCCACGCTGGAGACCCAGTCCGACGCCCAGGTGCTAAACGGCCAAAGAGCAAGGAGAACCACTAGCAGCATAGGGGTTCGGTGAAAAAAAGGGGTCATGAGCGTTACCAGGGTTGAAGGTTGGCGCTCGCAGTGCTTGCAGTCTCAGTGCGCTTGAGCCTGCGCACCATCTGAGCATAGGCCACACCCAGTCCGGCCACCGACCAATACACCACGGGGATCACCGTGATACTGCTAACGGTAAAGATGGTCACTAGTATCCCGGCCAGTACCGCCAACAGCGCACGTCCGAGTCGGCGCGCCTCATCGTCTTTGTTGGGGACCGAACGCATTGCTGTGCGGATGCCGAGCAGCACAGCGGCGAAAAAAACCACGAATAGCGTCAATCCGATCAGGCCGATATCCAGCGCCAGGGCGATATAGGTATTCACAATATCGATGATGCCCTCGCCCTGAATCATTGACTGCATCTCAGGAGTGTTGCGGTAATCGAAAGAGCCCAACCAAGGGTTGCGCTGGATGACGATCACTGAGTTATCAATCAAGCGCTGCCGGTACGTGATGTTCTCTACGTCTACCGTACCGATGAACGGTAGTAGATCCAGGATTTTTTGCCCGTCAGGCACGATGGTCAGCAGAGGAAGGGCGAGCACTCCGGCGATTGCCAGAAGCATCAGGCGTTTGACCGCTTTACGGCCGGTGGCGATGAACACGGTGATCATGACGGCTGCACCGATCCAGGGGCCACGCGACAGCGGTGCAAACAGACCGCCAGCCAGCAAGAGCGCGCCGAAGAATTGCTGCAATCGGCTGCGTACGCTCTCGCGCAAGAACAGGTAAAAGCCGATGGCCACGCTAATGACGTAACCCAGTGCGATTGCCTGGCCGGTGGTGGCGCTGGCGCGTAATGAACCACCACGATCCAAGTAGCTGGACATTTCCCAGTGCATGTCCAGGGCAACAATCAGCGCGTTGTACAGCAGCCAATGGCGGGTGAGCTCGACGAGACCAATAAGCGCCAGCACCATGGCGGCGAGTACAAATCCCAACAGAGCATCCTTGAAGTCGCTGAGTTCCTTCAGTGCCCTGCTGGCAACGTAGTAAGGCAAAAAAACGTCTGTGAACAGGTAGAGCGTCTGGCGCAAGGTGTCGGTCAGCGTGGTGTCACGCAGGTAAAGCAGGCTCGTCAGCAAGAGGTAGGCCGCTAGCAGTTTGTCAGGCCAGGTGCGTCCGAAGCTCAGTGTGCTTGCTTGCCTGCGTAGCATGAAAAAAGCCGGCAACAACAGACACAATGCGAGCAGACGAATATGGTTAAGTGCAAAAAAATAGTTGATCAGGCCGAAGCCGGGAATCTGTGCCGGGACCGGCGGGACGAGAAACAGCAGAAGGAAAAACAGTGCCAGAGGATTGCGTTCGCGTTGTCGTGCGACGGTCAAAATGATAGCGGCAATGCCCGCGTACACCCAGAAACTGTGTGAGACAAAGGCCAGTAGCGTCAATGCGAACCACAGATTGCGGCGACGAGTGAAGTCGTGGTGTGGGATCAGGTCTACTGCTGGTCGACGCGCCAGGGCAAAAACGATGCCAGCTAAAACTAGAATGACGATTAACGCGCGAAAGTGCTCAGGCATGGATGATTGAACTCATGGATTGGTGAGCAACGGCTAGTGAGATGACCAATTGTAGCTATAGTAACGTGCGTACCATTTGAGTTCGGGGTTGATGTTATGCCTCCAATTGACTTATCGCCAACGTTGAGCCTTCGCAGGCGAGCGATATCTGCTGGGGCATGGAATCTGGGTGCGCTTTTTGCATCTCAAGCATTTCGCTTGGGCGGCAACCTTGTAATGGCCCGTCTGTTGATGCCGGAAATTTTCGGCGTGATGATCATCGCCACCACCGTTTCGGTGGTTCTACACTTGCTTTCCGATGTCGGTTTGCGCCAGAACATTATCCAGAGCCCGCGTGGCGACGATCCAGTGTTTCTCAATACCGCCTGGACAGTGCAGATCCTGCGTGGCGTTGTCCTTTTTGCTTCGACACTTCTAATCGCGGGTTTCACCTGGTTTGCACAAGTCATCAATCTGTGGCCGGCCAATTCCACCTATGCCGCACCAGAGTTGCCGCTGGTGTTGGCCGTTACCGGTTTTACCGCGATCATCTTTGGGTTCCAGTCGACGAAAATCGACTTGGCAGTTCGCGCTTTCCAGCAAAAGAAAGTGGTGCTCCTCGAGTTTGCGTCCCAGCTTGCGGGCCTGCTGGTGATGCTGGGCATCGGTTACTTCACCAGGTCCATCTGGTCGCTGGTGATTGCAGGTCTGGTCGCGGCCATGGTCGGCACTGTTCTTGGTCATCTATGGTTTCAGGGCCCGTCTAACCGTCTACAGTGGGACCGCTCTGCGCTTAAGGAGTTAGTCGTCTTCGGCCGTTGGATACTGTTGTCTTCGGCAGTAGGGGTATTGGCCATGTATGGTGATCGCATCTGGTTCGGCGGTGGCATGTCGACCACTGAACTGGGCGTCTACTCCATTGCGGTGCTGATTTTGGGCACTCTTCAAACCGGAGTGCTTAGGTTGGTCGGGGCCGTGGCCCTGCCGGCCTTCAGTGAAGCCTCAAGAAGTAATGACAGCACGCGGCTCCGCGTTTTGTATTACCGCTTCAGATTGATTTTCGATCTTGCTTTACTGTTTGTCTGTGGACTGTTCTTGACCGTTAGTCCGCTCATCGTTGGTGGGTTATACGATGAGCGTTATGCCGCTGCCGGCACCATGATGGCGGTTCTTTCACTTTCTCTTTTCACCTTGCGCTACACGGTGGCGCATCAAGTTTGGCTTGCCTTGGGACTCACAAAGTACCAAGCCATGGATAACATTATTCGCATTGTCTCGTTATGGGGGTTACTGCCGCTGCTGCTGGCGATTGGCGGGATAAAATATGCGATTTGGGGCGTTGCCCTGCATACGTTCCCTACGCTGATCCTGATTGTTTATGTCAATTGTCGTGTGGGGCTGTTCGATCTCAAGCGTGAACTGGTGGTGCTGCCAATGCTGGCAGTGGGGGCTTTGTGTGGAGAGTTAGTGTTGGGCGTTGCTGAATGGCTTTGATTTGAGCTATGTCTCTTGCTGTTTCCAATGCGGTGACAGACCGTCTTCAAAGGCTGATATAGCGTTTTCCGAGATCGAGCATCATCTTTAGAGCTTCCGTCGGATTCGGGATTCAAGAGGTAGATTGATGGAAAATTGCTTGGCTGGAAGTGCATTGAGTTTGAATAGGCACCTCCTGTGTTCAGCGGTTTTGGAGGAGATCTAATGAAAGTGACTTTTGTGTTGCCGGTGGTGAACATGTCGGGTGGAATTCGCGTCGTTGCAATTTACGCCAAGGCATTGTTTGAAAGGGGGCATGATGTAACACTCGTTTCCCCGCCGGCACCTCCTATTCCGCTGAAAAGGAAGATGAAGCGTTTCATCACGGGTGAGGGGTGGCCGATAAGCGAGAGAAGACCATCTCATTTAGACGGTCTCGGTCTTGATCACCGGGTGATAGAAAAATACAGGCCTATTTTGGATTCGGATGTTCCAGATGCAGATGTTGTAATTGCAACTTGGTGGGAAACGGCTGAGTGGGTGAATTCTCTAGGTCAGGCTAAGGGTGTAAAAGTATATTTTGTGCAGGGGCATGAAGTGTTTCCTAATTGCCCGGTGGATAGGGTTGTGGCGACGTATAAAATGCCTTTGCATAAGATAACCATTTCGAAGTGGTTGGCTGATGTAATGAGCATGGAATATGGCGATTCTAATGTTAGCTTGGTTGGGAATAGTGTCGATCATCAGCAGTTTTTCTCCGTGCCGAGGGGAAAACAGCGTTGCCCAACAATCGGTTTTTTGTATCATGAAGCGCCATTTAAAGGGCTTGATGTTGCCCTTCAGGTAGTTTCTTTGCTCGAGAAGAAATTTTCAAAACTTCGAGTTATAACCTTTGGAAGTGCTCCTCCTAGTGGTTTTTTCAAGCTTCCCGCGAGTCTGGAATTTCATCTTTCTCCCGATCAAGATCGTGTGCGTGATTTATATGCGCAATGTGATGTCTGGCTCTCAGCAAGCCGGAGTGAAGGTTTTAATCTGACAGCGATGGAAGCGATGGCATGTAGGGCTCCGGTAGTCTCAACGCGTACGGGCTGGCCGTTAGAGGCAATAGCCTGTTTAAAAAACGGCGTACTGGCCGATATCGATGATATTGATGCCTTGGCTCGTGGTGTTGAACGGCTATTGACGTTAGACGAGTTGGAGTGGCGTGCGGTTTCAGAGCGGGCATGTCAAACGGTGGCCTCAAGTTCTTGGGAGAACTCTGCAAAATTATTTGAAGCGGCACTTAATAATGCTTGTGTGAGGAGCGTTCCTGAAGGGCGGTTGTGTTAAGCGGAGCTTGAATAATGTCGATTTATAAATGGTTTTGTCATCCGGCGATGAAAATTCAGCACTCTTTTGGGGGGGCGATCTAATGATTGGTGCTCCTCTTGATGTGTTAGTAGTTAACTACAATACAGCGACTCTGCTGCAACCCATGTTTAATGCGTTGCGCGAGTCAAACAGTGCTGATCGAACGCGCTATTTAGTGGTGGACAACGCCTCTGCCGATAATTCACTGGAGTGCCTGGCAACTATTTGTCCAGAGGCATTTCTGCTGGCCAATGAAAATAATGTGGGCTTTGGTCGTGCCAACAATCAGTTGGTAGAGCACCTGCAGGGCAAGTACGCGTTGCTCCTCAATACCGATGCCTTTGTTGCTGCTGATACCCTGAGCAAGACCCTCGGTTACATGGAGGCTCACCCTGATTGCGGAGTCCTTGGCGTTCGCTTGGTTGGGCAAGAGGGTGATTTGCAGCCCTCCTGTCGCTATTTTCCGACGCCGTTGAATGTCTTCCTCTCGCGTACAGGGCTTGAACGCTTTTTCCCTGTGGTGAAGAGGGTCGACGACATGGGCTGGGATCATGCCTCGGTCCGTGAATGCGACTGGGTGCCCGGCTGCTATTACTTGATCCGCCGTGAAGTCATCGATCAGGTTGGCTTGTTCGACCCGCGCTACTTTCTTTACTACGAGGAGATCGATCACTGCAAACGCGTTAAACAGGCCGGTTGGAAGGTGGTTTATTACCCGCATACCACCGTGAAGCATATCGGCGGTGAAAGTGCCAAATCGGTTGTCGAACTCAATGTGGTCAGTCGACAGATACCCAGGTTACAAATCGAAAGCGAGCTTTTGTACTTTCGCAAGCACCACGGTCTACTGGGTTTGGCCTCACATATGTTACTGGTGAGCCTGGGTGATCTGATTCTGGCGCTCAAGGCTCTATTGAAAGGTCGCGGCCGGGCCGCCATAGGGGCGTGTTGGCAGCATGCTCGTGATACTTGGGCGTTGCTGCGCGATACCCAACTTGCTAGCCAACCAACACGATAGGTCAACTTATGTTCGAAAATATACGTGCGGATTTGCGTGCACACGCTGGCGATTGGGCGGCTCAGGGGTTCTGGGTGATGTTGGTTTATCGCTTTGGGCGCTGGCGCTACGGTGTGCGCCCAGCATTGTTGCGTAAGGGGCTCTCCTTTATATACAAAGTGCTCTTCAAATTGGTGCAGATCGTGACGGGTATCGAGCTTCCGTGTGAGGTGGTGATCGGTCGCAATTTCGTCATCGATCATTTCGGCGGAATTGTGATCAGTGGTTATGCTCAGTTCGGCGATGATTGCCGCATCCGCAATGGCGTGGTCGTGGGGCTCAAGAATGTGGATGAGCCGATTGCCCCGGTGATGGGTAACAATGTTGATATCGGTGCCGGGGCCAAGGTGCTGGGCAATATCCGCATTGGTAACAACGTCGTGATTGGTGCCAATGCCGTGGTGCTGACAGATGTACCGGACGACTCGGTGGCAGTGGGCGTGCCTGCGACTATCAAGAAAAGGCCGCGCGCAGAAGCAGGGGAATGCTTATGAACCATCGGGTGGACGATATCGAGCAGTTTTACATCGTTGAGTGAACTCAATGGCTACTGGTATTGGTGTCGTTGTTATCGGTCGCAATGAAGGCCTACGGCTTGAGCGTTGCCTGGCTTCGCTGGGCGGTGCGGCGCAGAAGGTTATTTATGTCGACTCTGGATCAACGGATGGTTCAGTCCAGATGGCACGACGGCTCGGGGTCGAAGTGGTTGAGTTGGAGATGTCGATTCCCTTTACGGCTGCGCGCGCGCGCAATGAAGGATTTGCCTGCGTGCAACGTTTATTGCCGGCGATGCGTTATGTGCAGTTTGTCGATGGTGATTGCGAGGTTGTCGGTGGCTGGTTGCCCCGGGCGCAGGCCTTTCTTGATGCTCAGCCTGAGGTTGCGGTGGCCTGTGGAAGGCGCCGTGAACGTTTTCCACAGCGTTCGATTTACAACTTATTGTGTGATCTTGAATGGGATACCCCGATCGGTGAGGCCAAGGCTTGTGGTGGCGATGCGCTGATACGGGCTGACGCCTTCGCTGCGGTGTCTGGTTTTCGAGCGGATCTTATTGCCGGGGAAGAGCCTGAGTTGTGCGTGCGTCTGCGTGCGAATGGATGGAAGGTCTGGCGCCTGGCTGACGAAATGACCTTGCACGATGCGGCCATGACCCGCTTCGGCCAATGGTGGCGGCGTACCCTGCGTGGTGGCTACGCCTTTGCCGAGGGCGCATTTCTGCATGGGGCCGCACCGGAGCAACATTGGCAGCGTGAGTCGCGCCGGGCCTGGCTCTGGGGCTTGGGTGTTCCGCTGGCGACTATGATCGCGAGTTTGATGCTGGGATGGTTTGGGCTGCTTCTGCTGCTGGTCTATCCACTGCAGGTGGTGCGCTTGGCGCGCCGGGGCGATAGATCAGTGCGCGAAAACTGGCTGCAGGCCTTCTTTCTGGTGCTGAGCAAATTTCCCGAGATGCTCGGGCAAGTCAAGTTTCTGTTGCACAGATTTGGCGCCGGCAAGACGGCGTTGATCGAATACAAGTGAGACGGCTATGAATGATTGGCTGATACTAAAAAGCGTATTTTCTTTACATGCAGGGTATTCCTTCAGGGCATTGAAAAACAAGCTTAAATTACTGATTTTAGTTGGAAAAAACTGGTCTGAGCTAAAGTTGTTTTTGTGGCGCATGTCGAATGCCCTGGGCAAGACCAGTTTTGAGCGGTTGGGCGGTGATTGTGTGGGTGTTGTTCATTGGCCGTACATCAGTAGATGCTGGAGATCTCAGGATAGACTTAGTGTGTTGGCCTCGCATTACGAAGTTGTCACAAAAAACTGTCCGCAGCTATTACTTCTGGGGCGAAATGACCGCTTGATGTTGAGTGACTTGTCGGAGTGCTCTGTTGGTTGTTCCTTGGTTCTAGATCGTCCGGTATGGTTTATGCGTGAAGGGGAGTTGGTGCTGAATTTGTTTCAGGGTGATTTGCGTATTGCATCAATAGCGTTCACCTTGTGTCGCACGGAAGTTGAGTTATGTATTTTTATCGGTGCCGTTCAAGGGATACACAAAGGCGTAGAGAGTGATAGGTCTTTGGAGATTTATAGAACACTGACAAAAGATTTTGAAGGCCTTCGCCCAAGAAGTCTTCTGATCGAAGCCATTAAGCATCTTGCAAGAAGTGTTGGTGTTGAAAAGATTTATGCGATAGGGGATGGATATCGTCATCATCGTCATCCGTATTTTGGCGCTGAAAAAGCTCAAGACCTGGCGGCTAATTATGATGTCATATGGTTGGAACATGGAGCGATTCCGTCCGAGCGTGAAGATTTTTTTGAAATTCCCATGGTGCTGTCCAAAAAATCGCTTGATTGTATTCCTTCAAAAAAACGTGCCATGTACCGCAGGCGTTATGAGCTTTTAGATGATATTTTTACAAGGATAGATGGTGTGTTAATAGGCAGCTGTGGAACTAACGAAAGCGCTCATTAGGTCGATATTTGACTGTAGGGCATATACATCCCGTACAGGATTTTTTATTGGACTCTCCGAAGAGATGCACCTGTAAGGTGGTTGGTTTTGTTGACAGTGACGTCGATCGACATAAATAAAAATACAAAAAATTCAAGTGATATAAAACGGCCTCGTCCAAGTGGGGTATTGCTCGGAGAACAGGCAAGGATCGGAACAAACGCCGTGGTGCTTGTTGACGTTCTTGATAATTGTACTACTGTAAAAGTACCTGTAGTAATAATTCACTGCAACGACATCTAAGCTGGTTCCTATGCGTATCGCTTATTTGATCAATCAATACCCCAAGGTCAGCCATAGCTTCATTCGTCGTGAGATTTTGGCGTTAGAGCGCCAGGGCTTTGTGGTGCAGCGCGTTGCTCTGCGTGGTTGGGATGCCGAGTTGGTGGATGCCGAGGACGTGTCCGAGCGCAGTAAAACTATCTATGTGCTGCAGGGCGGAGTCAAAGCGCTGTTAGTGCCTGTGCTGCAAGTACTGCGCGCCCAGCCGCAACGCTTTTTTTCGGCGTTGTGGCTGGCGCTACGTATGGGCCGGCATGCCGATCGGCCCTGGCCGTACCATTTGGTCTATTTGTCCGAGGCGTGCCGCCTGCTGTTTTGGTTGCAGGCGTTCGGCGCCGAGCATGTGCATGCGCATTTCGGCACTAACTCAACCGAGGTGGTGATGCTGGCCAATGCACTCGGCGGGCCAGCGTACAGTTTTACGGTGCACGGCCCGGAAGAGTTCGACAAACCGCAGTTTATTCATTTGGGTGAGAAAGTCCGGCGCGCGGCTTTTGTCGCGGCTATCAGCTCTTATGGGCGCAGCCAGCTGTTTCGCTGGGTAGCTCATGCGCACTGGGCAAGGGTAAAGGTGGTGCATTGTGGTCTGGAGCGGGCGTTTCACGATGTACCCGCAGTTGCCGTGCCATCCGTACCGCGGTTGGTCTGCGTGGGTCGCTTGTGTGAGCAGAAGGGCCAACTGTTGTTGCTTGAGGCCGCCCGTATCCTGGCAGCGCAAGCCGTGGTGTTCGAGATAGTACTGGCCGGCGATGGGGAAATACGTCCGGAAATCGAAGCCCTGATTGCACGGCATGGCTTGCAAGCGCAAGTGCGAATCACTGGCTGGATTAGCAGTGAGCAAGTGCGGGCGGAAATTCTTGCGGCGCGGGCCTTGGTGTTGCCGAGCTTCGCCGAGGGCTTGCCGGTGGTCATTATGGAGGCCATGGCCTTGCGCCGGCCAGTACTGACGACCTATGTGGCGGGCATTCCCGAGTTAGTGCGTCAGGGTGAGAACGGTTGGTTGTTTCCCGCGGGAGCTGTGGATGAGTTGGCAGCGGTGCTGGCGGACTGCCTCGCGCAACCCGTCGAGGTGTTGCAGCGGATGGGCGAAGCGGCTTATCAGCGAGTGCTGGAGCGACACGATATCGATACCGAAGTGACCAAGTTGGCTAATTTGTTTAGGGCGCAAGCATGATCACCTTACTTGATTGGCTGTTCAGCACACTGCTGATGCTCATAGTCCTGCCGGTGTTGGTGCTGTTTTTGCAGGTGCTGCTGGCCTGCCTGCCTGTGCGGTTGCGCTCGTCGGCGCCAAGATCGCGGCTGCGGGTGGCGGTGTTGGTACCGGCACACAACGAATCCTCGATGATCGTCGCGACGTTAAATACCATTCGGCCGCAGTTGCTAGAGGGCGATCGCTTATTGGTGGTGGCGGACAACTGTTCTGACGACACGGCCGCGCTGGCCCGCACGGCGGGAGCCGAGGTGGTGGAACGCAGCAATGATCAGCAGTGTGGCAAGGGTTATGCGCTGGACTTTGGGATGCGTCATTTAGCGAGCGTGGCGCCGGACGTCATGATCATTGTCGATGCCGATTGCCAGGTGGGTGAGGGCTCTATCGAGCGTTTGGCAATGTGTTGTATCGACTCAGGGCGGCCAACGCAGGCACTTAATTTAATGCGTGCTCCAGCAGGTTCCGGGCTAAAAGTGCGGTTTGCCGAGTTTGCCTGGCGTGTGAAGAATCTGGTGCGGCCGCAAGGTTGGGCTTGGCTTGGTTTGCCCTGTCAGTTAATGGGTACGGGAATGGCTTTCGTCTGGAGGGATCTGGCTTTGATCGATTTAGCCAGTGGCCACATCGTCGAAGATTTGAAGATGGGCTTCGATTTCTGCCGCAACGGCAAGCCGCCTCTGTTTTGCCCCGATGCCCTAGTGACCAGTTATTTTCCGCGCAGTGATGAAGGTTTAAGTACCCAGCGTACGCGCTGGGAGCATGGTCATCTCGGGGTCATCCTTGGTGATGCGCCAAAGTTGTTTGTAGAGTCGATCAGCCGGCGTAACTGGAACCTCCTGGCGATGACGCTGGATTTATTGGTTCCTCCGTTGGCCTTATTGACGTTAGCGTTGGGGGCTGTTTTTAGTCTGTCATGGTTGGTGTTTCTGCTGTGGGGAGCTTTGGCTCCAGCATTAATCGCTTCTGCCGGGGTGGCAATATTGAATGTGACTATCTTGCTGGCATGGAGCCAATTTGGTCGCGAGATTATATCTTTTCCAGCCTTGTTGTACGCGCCGTTCTACGCGATGAAAAAAATCCCCCTGTATCTAGGCTTTTTGTTTAAGCGCCAAGTTGAGTGGGTGCGTTCGAAGCGAGATGACAATTAATGCGCGCTTTTGCTTGGAAGCACAACTGGCAAACGATTATCCAGAAACTCAGGGTGGTCAATGATCTCGTTGATGAGCAAGGATTGATTGATACTTTATCCAAGCCTGACGCGGCGACAGTACTTGGATTCGTCAATGCCTTCGCCATGAACTTGGTGGCGGGCAACACCGATTACTATAACGCGCTGTCCGCTGCTGACGTGTTATTACGGGATGGCTCCGGCATGGCTATCCTGTTTCGCCGACTCGGCTTAGTGCCGGGGCTAAATATGAATGGCACGGATTTTATCCCCAAATTACTGGCCGCGTTCAAGGGCCGGCGCGTGGCTTTTTGGGGCACTGCAGAGCCCTTTCTAGCGAATGCGGTGCAGCGTAGCGAAGCGGTCTTTGCGGTCAATGTAGTTTCTGCTCACCATGGTTTTGCTGAGGTGGATGCCTACATCAACCTTGCCCAGCAACTGCAGCCAGAATTGGTTGTGCTGGGCATGGGCATGCCCAGGCAAGAAGCCGTTGCTGCCAGGCTAGCTGTGAGCGGCGTGCCATGCCTGATAGTGTGCGGCGGGGCGATCCTGGATTTTCTCGGTGGCAAAGTTGTTCGGGCTCCGCAATGGGTGCGTCGTCTCGGTTGTGAGTGGGTATTCAGGCTGATGATTGAGCCAAAGCGGTTATTCAGTCGCTATGTGGTTGGTAATCCGATGTTCTTGTTGCGTACGCTGATCTGCAGAGAGGCGCCTACATTAAGGAAACCCTGAAAAAGACTTACCGTTTCTGGTGAAATACGCCGATCCCGTTGCACGAGTTTCCCATGAAGCAGATGAATGACCTTCGCCGACGCCGAGTACGCCGGCAAGCGCAAGTAACCGCGTAAGGAATTGTTCCTGATCGAGATGGATCAGGTGGTGCGATGGAAGGGGTTGATCACTTTGATCGAGCTACATTGCCCGAAGGGTGAAGGCGGCTCGTCCGGCCTCTCCGTTGATGGCGATGCTGCGCGTGCATCTGTTGCAGAACTGATTCGGTTACAGCGATCCGACCATGGGGAGGCATTGTACGAAAGCACTACCTACACCTTACGTCGATTGGCAAACACGATAAATCCAAACAACGCGGAAAAAAATAACCATGCTGCCGCAGGAAGCGATACCGCACTCCGTCGATTGATATAAGAATTGGCTGTCCCAGCCGGACCTCTACCCTGGACATGCCGACCAACCCCGAACTGGCCATTGGCAAGCGCCGCCATTAAACTGTTAAATGAAGATGCGTTGGCGCACGGCCCAAGGAAGCTGACCCACTCGCCGAGAGCGTTGACCCCATTGTTAAACACACCCTTGGTAGCAATGCTCTGCGTGTCAGAATCACCGGAGAAGTCGGTGTGAAAGCCAATGGTGTTGCCACCTGGAAGAGACAAAGGCACGTCAATGCTGTTTCTAAGAATAAACAGCGCACCACCCGGGCGCTCTTTGATCAGCATGCCTAGTTGAGGCCCTAAATTATCGCCAGCGTTGCTCATGCAACTAGATTTATAGACCAAACTGGCCGCCTGAGCACTAGAAACAGTCGCACCATTCAGGAACATTAATAAAAAAGCGGATTTAATAAAAAGTGTCAGGTGCATAACATCGCCTCCCTGAGCAGAGGAGTATGCTTTTGTCGGACGAAGGATTCCTTATCAAGTTAAATTGAGCATAGTAGGCACATCGCAACCGCGTCAATAGTGCGTCATTACGATAAATATAAATAGAAGGCGCGTGTAATTGCGTCAAAATAACGTCGCAAAAAATAGGTCAGGCATCAATCAAGCGGACTCTATCCGCATGAAATAGCTTCAGGCTTGAGCATCGCCCGCAACAGGGCGGTCTCAAAGACCAAATGCAGCACGCGCTACCTGATGCTGTGAAGATGCACGACGCGACGGCGACCTCTGCGGTGGAGGGCTTCAGCGCAGCACTCAAATTGAAATTTGACCCAAGGCGCGTTGCCGATATCCCAATTGGCGTTTGATCACTCGGAATGGGGGGCTCGACCTTGACACGAGGAGCGTGGTTCAGATCAAGTCTTCATGAAGGGAATAGGTCTAGAGTGCGCTCAACCTCATCGGGGTCGATTGTAAAGCCATTGCCCTCTGGCGTTCCCACCACAAAGCCAAAATTCTGATGATCGCGATCCGTTAGATACTTGTAATAACAGATGAAACGATTCGGGGGCTGCAGAGCCAGCAGTGAGCCCCCCGGCTGAAGTACATTAACACCATGTACGAGATGACTCCCCTCGATCCCCACCACGGTTTTTGCTCCAGCGCAGGTCGCTACGATGCTCGGAACATCGGTTTTCGAAGGGTCGAGAATGCGAAAACCTCTGCGGTTATGCAGACGTTCAGCGAGTTCCATTTCATTGTGTAACAGTCGCGATTCACCGCTGCCGCCTCGCAGAATGAAAACTCCGGGGTGAGAGCTGTACCTTACGTGTGACAGTAATTTTTCACCCATCGCGCGAAAGCGTAAATGCCTGTTTCGATTTTGACTTAGATCATCGAATATCACGAGCTCACGAAAAAACGCATTGCGTAAACGAACCGGTGTTATGCCAAGCCAGTCCTCATATTCGGGAACCTGGGGAAATAGAGGAAACCTGGTGGATGGCGCGGTCGTCACCGGAACGCCTTCGTCGCATGCTAATGGGTAAGTTGCACAGTCTTCCATCAGCCAGGAGCCAAACCATTTGTTTCCACCTGCTGTACAGTAAATCGCCCCGCGCTCCATCTCGGTTTCCACGGAGATTTTTGGAAGCCAACCAGATCTAGGAGATAAGCAGGATTTTGCGTTGCCCTTGTAGAGTGTCCCATCTATCAGCCAGACATCTTTAAGCAGGTGGCCCCGTGTTGGACCATGATCAACGCTGCCTATTCCTTCCATTGTACGACGGGGGTGTTCGTAAGGAAAAAAGCGTTCTTCCTCCCACCCTGTCACCCGTTCGAGTTGATTGGGCAGGAAAAAAGCCGGCGGAGAAATTGATGTTTCGCCAGGCGCAATATTCCAGGTTTTCACCGCTGCACTTTGCGGGGTTTCCGCCGGTTTTCGCATAACCCGCGCTCTTACAATATGCTGGTATGCAGCAAGGCTCCATTTTGTCCGGTTGCTGCTCGTTAACACCCGTAATTCCGACATATCATGTTCACTCTCATTCGCCTCTACAAAAAAACAGTTAACGGCGCAAGCGCCTAAACTGCATTTTTTAACATCAGAAAGCTGCTCAGGTAGATATAATCCTCTCCACAATGGGCGGGGACTTCAAATGAGCATAACGACTACGTAACCTGTCGAGAAGAAGTTCGCTTGGGTTCTTGGCACAGTAGAGATAAATTTTGTATAGCCCGCCAAACCCCATGTTAATATAGCGAGTCACCACTTCCTCATCGGTTTGCCCGTCCGGCAAGCCAAGATGAAGTGTCAGTTTTTTTCCCTCGACAGCAAATAACGGTGTATTCCAAAGGAGTTGCGCGGCACCCACCTTGGGTAGTCGGACAAACATATAAGCGTGGTTACCCAGCGTATCAACATCACCGCCACGTCTTCTTTTCCATTCGAGAAGTCCGTCGTCTGGGCGGGCCAGGCAAGTACCGATGTCATAATAGTCAAAGCCATTGTTTATTGCCCACTCAAGCTCCATAAATGTAGTGATCGAGTTGACTTCATTCAGCCTTTTGGTATCTGAAAAAACCGCCTCGGGATAGCCAGCACGTATCATGCTCCAGTAGCGTTTTCCGGACCGAGTAATTACGCACGCAAGTTGGCATGCAACAATGTCGTCTTCCAACAGTATTAGATCAAGCCGGCCAACAGTCTTTGCTATCCTTATAACTTCATGTGTGGCAATTTGCGAGGCGGCAGTGCCATGCCTTGCGATGGCATAGGGTTGAAGCATTTCCCTGTCGGCTCTTTCAATTTCGTCATCCGTCAGCGCCTGCTTCATTCGGTAGCGCGACTGGTTCTTGCGTATATTTCGACGTAACTTACTATCGTAGCCCGCCGTGATATCGTCAATGGAGCGACCCAGCGGCACGATAGCACTCAGAAAGTGAGGCACATACAACGCGCCCAAGGTTGGCATTTCACTGACCAGAACCGTACGGTTCGATTTATCCGATTCCGATGTGCTGTCGGCCACAGGAGACTCCACCCCCATGAGAACCTTGGCCATCTCCCGCTGTGCTCTCCTTCCCACATAGAGGATGTCGTAAGGACTGTCTTTCCGCAGCTTGAATCTGACAATTTCCCAGCGCCAGAAACAGGCTCGCCCAAGTATGTCTCGCAGCCAGGCCGCAGTTTTTCTTAGCTCAAATCGTATTGAGGGAGATATGAGTTTTCGGATCGGTACCGCTAAATACGCTTTCATTTCCGGCACTCTTTTTAACTTGCCTTTTGGTTAAGCCAGAAAAATATCAATTGGTAAATTCAAGCAATACTTCCAATTTTGATGTGGAAGGCTCATTCAGCGGGGAAATACTCAGTAATATCCTCGCCTCTAGAAGTATTAAAGATGCGAGGTAGACGTTTTGCAAGGGAGCCGCTGCAAAAATAGCCAACTGCTTCAGTTCTTGGCCCACTGAAGCTCCTCTCGATCGTAACCGCGCCATGAGCCCCACATTCAAAACCGGCAATTGATCCCCGATGCTGTGCTCCCCTCTCTCTCTGGCGCCAGCCCGTCATGATGCGTCTCGACGCTAAAGTCGAAAAAGTCTGTCTCTACCCCCAAGCCCGTAGCCTTCCAGAAATCCATTGACGGCCTCGCAGCCTTGGTCGAACTGTATATCAAGGTGGCGGTATTCGACAGCCAACGGCCAAGAGCTTTATACGTGGCGGCGCCACGTACTTGAATGCCTGCCACAAGCTACTTCGGTAGAAGACTTCGAAGCCTTGCTGCCGTGGAGCTGTTCCCCAACGATCTCGTACTAAATGCCCGCATCGGTTTTTTTGCCATGTGTGGTTTATGGGTTGCTTACAAGACTGGCTAATAGGCTCGCTTGCCGGTGAAGGCAAACAGCGTTCGCAGAAGAATGACGAAATCGAGCCAGAGCGACCAGTTGTTGATGTACTCAATGTCAGACTCAACACGCTGAATCATCTGCTCTATATCTCTTGTTTCACCGCGAAAGCCACGCACCTGAGCCAGGCCTGTGATGCCTGGCTTGATATTGTGACGTGCAAAATAATCTGCGATGCCAGGCGAGTACTGCGCATCATGCTGAATAGCATGCGGGCGAGGCCCCACCAGGGACATTTCCCCCATCAAAACGTTGAACAACTGTGGTAGCTCATCCAGGCTGGTTCGCCGAATAAAGGCTCCAACCCTGGTCATGCGCGGATCATTCTTTTCTGCCTGCTTGACGATGCCGTCTTCCAGCTGATGGATGATCATGCTTCTGAACTTCCAGATACGAAAAACTCCACTCCAGCCCATGCGCTCCTGTCGAAAGAACACCGGTCCAGGGCTATCGACCTTGATGGCAATCGCGATAGCCACCAGCAACGGAGTCGCCAGAAGCAAGATGAGAAAAGCCAAGACTTTGTCCTCAACATTCTTCAGAAACAGACGCATCCCCATCAGCGGAGTTTCAGACAAAGTCAGCACGGGAATACCGGCAATTTCACGAACGCTGTGATTGATCAAGCGCAGTGAGAAAATGTCAGGCACCCAATTAATAGCAATGTGCTTATCAAGCAGCTTTAAGTAAACATCCTTAATGATCTCCGAGCCATCCAGAGGTGTAACGAAATATACGGTATGAATGGAGTGTCGCACGATTAACTTATCAAGGTCGGAGATATTACCCAGTATCGACAAACGTTGCGTGCTTTCTGAGCCCTCCTTCCTCCGATCATCGCCCGCCTCAATCAACACACAACCGACCACCCGTTCACCCAGCCAGGGATTATTGCTTATTTTCTGGTGAAGGAAGTTAGCCAGCTCCCCCGAGCCAATAATAAGAGCAGCTTCCAATTGATTCGGGTGGGTCAAGAGTTTCTTCTGCACTTCGAGTGTCGCCAGGTGCAAAAGCAACTGGGCGAAATATCCAACAATAAATAACTGCGCAACCAATAAGCGCGAGTACTGTTCACTTTGTTTGGTCAGAAAGGCCATGACAACGAGAAAACCAAAAGCGGCAAGCCACGCCTTTAAAAGCTTAAATGCTTTGACGGTAAATCCCACATTGCTTCGGTAAATAGCATAATGGTCGTACACGACGGCCAACGCCCCAAGCAGCAACAGGAGCATGATGACATACGCCTGCGTTATAACGCCGATATGATAATCGATCAAATACCATGCGATACCGATCACAGCAACAAAATCGAGACCGGCCTGAATAGCGTTACTGGTGCTGCTTCTTCGCTGGAGTATGGAGCGGCTACTGCTGGGTTCGAATATCATCATTAGACCTCATTGAATTGAGCGTCCAAAACGCTTATCTGTCGAGCAATAAAAGGCAATGAAAATATAATTATTAATTAACTTATCAGCGTTGAATGATCCATCCGCGGTGCACCGCAGCTTCGATGATGCGCACCACATTGACAGCTCTCCTAGTGCCAGCGCCTTGAGCCAGTCGCCCTGAACCCTCAGCGCCAGACCCTTCTTGGCCTTCTCAGCCGGCGAGGAGCAGGGCGCCAAGCCAACAGAGCAGACTGCAAGGCGCGCGACCCAGGCGTCTTTGTCAACGTTGCTCAAATACATCTTCATCGAATTCACCCCCTTGGAGGTCAATGCGGAATATGAGCCGCCAGCCGTGGCACAGCCAATCTCATAAAATCTTGTAAGCGCTTATCTGCAGCAGTAGGCGCTTCGCAGGCTCTCCACATCCTTCTTTCCACGGTATAGCCCAGTGTGGACAAAGCATGTCAGCAAACTGACGTGTTCCTCATGTTGAAAAATGGTCGGGAGTTAGGCGATCTGCCATCAAGTGCCGTCAGACAGCGGCTCTGCCTGTGGTTGAGGCATTGCAGACGCTGTAAAGAAAGCGATAAACGGTCATAAAATTTGAATTGCGGGGGTTGACAAAATGTGGGTGTGTCATTTTTGGGTCATCTGTTTTTTGACGCTTTTGCACGTTAGAAGGCATTTCTTGCGCTTTAAGTGCTTGCTGCGAGTGTCAAAAAATGGCCCGTCACTAACTCGCCATACCGAATCAGGAGCGAGTGACACAGGCACCTTACGCCGCTCATGGGGAGCGCCGCGACACCATTCGTCGCCTATTAAAACCTGGCGCGGAATACACGAGGATGCTTGGCTTGCGGTTTGCAAAGGCCGGTCGTAGCGGCCCCGGAACGACGTAATTCTGACGCGGCGGCAATCAAATCAACGCTTCAGGACTCCAGCGATACGCTTGGTCAGTCACCGGGAGATGTACCGTGTCAACTCTCAATGAAATCGCAGCGAACCACGCGAGAATGGCCAAGGCAAAAGAAGAAGAGTCGACCGGACTGAGTGAGCTACACCTGCAGATTGTGTGTGGCTTCGACATTCCATCCAGTGATGCTCAACAGCACATTCCACTGCACCTGATCTCTGGAACGCAGGACAATCAGCTCGGACAAGCCGCCAGCTACGTGCTCTGACTGCGCTTGACCCAGGGCACTGAGGAGGGCGCCTGTCCTTGCGGGCAGACGCACCTGGCCGTGTTCGCCTGAGCTCAGGCCAGTTCCTTGTCCAGATTGATCAAGCTCTGCGCCAGCACCGCCGCGCCCCGGGCCAATTGCCCCTCGTCAATGGATTCTTCCGGGCAATGGCTGCGGCCATTCAGGCAAGGAATAAACACCATCCCTACCGGCCCGGTCGGCGCGACATACACCGCGTCGTGCCCGGCGCCGCTCGGCAGGCGCCGATTGGCCAGGTCCAGGCCATCCGCGGCCTGGGTAATGGCTCGCATCACGGTTTCCGAACAGTGTGTAGGTCGGGCGCGGCTGACGTGTTCCAACGTCGCTTCCAGTCGCAGCTCGGTCAAGCGCTCTGCGCACTGGCTCATGATGTCCTCGGGGAAGGTATCCAGTACCTGCTGACTGTCGCTGCGTACTTCCAGCATCACTTCAACCCGGCCAGGCACCGCGTTGGGCACGTTCGGTGTCATCGCCAGGCGGCCAATGGTAGCGACCACATAATGCGGATTACCACTTTGCCCGGCTGCCGTACGCTGCACCCGATCGATCACATGCGCCGCTCCCACCAGTGCATCCCGGCGAATGTCCATGGGCGTTGTGCCGGCATGGTCGGGTTGGCCGAGCACGGTGATCAGCGCCCGGCGGATGCCGACGATGTGCGTCACCACGCCAATGGGCAACTGCGCCCGCTCCAGCACCGGTCCCTGTTCAATGTGCAACTCGACAAACGCCGCCGTTTCACCCGCGCGTCGCAGCGGCCGGTCCAGCAGTTCCGGCCGGGCGCCGATGCGGCGCATACCTTCGGCCAGTGTTTCGCCCAACTGGTTTTTCGCTGCCAGCATACCGGCGTCCAGTTCGCCGGAGAACGCGCGACTGCCGACGCAGGAAATGCCGTAGTCGCTGGGTTCTTCCGAGAGGAAGTCGATGACCTCCAGCGGATGCTCCAATTCAATGCCTGATTCCTGAAAGCGCTGGGCGATCTCAATGCCTGCCAGCACGCCGATAATGCCGTCGAAGCGTCCGCCACTGACCACGGTGTCGCAATGGGAACCGGTGACCAGCGTCGGCAGGGGTTGTTTGCCTTCGCGGCGTCCGATCAGGTTGCCGCCGGCGTCGATGCTCACGCTCAGGCCGGCCTCTTGCATTTGTGTGCTCAGCCATTGCCGCGCTTCGATGAACAATGGGCTGAAGGCGCGACGGGTCCACGGCATGTCGTCCCGGGTGAACTCGGCCAAGCGGTTGACCCGCGCCCACAGACGCTCGGAGTTGATCAGCTCATTCAGGTTCATTTCCTACCCTCGGTGGTGTTGGCACGCGGTCGCAGGAAGCGTCCCTGGCCGGCTTGATTGACAATCTTGTGCTGCTCGTACACGGCCAGGCCCCGGCAGTAAGTGGCCTCTACGCGCACGTTGAACTCCATGCCCTCGAAGGCGCTCCAGGTGACGGCGGACAGGCTGCTACTCGGGTCATAGCGGTACTTTTGCGGGTTGAGGATGACGAAGTCGGCATCCTTGCCGGGCTCGAACGAACCCTTGCGATCGTCCAGCAAAAAGTGCCGGGCCGGGTTTCGGCACAGCAGTTGCGCGACCGTCATGGGCGACAGGCCGTGTTGCTCGCAACCGGTCCACAAGGCCGGCAACAGCGTCTCCAGCCCCGGGCCGCCGGATGCGTTCTTGAACACGTTGGCGTCAGCCTTGCGTTCCAGTCCCCAGCTCACATGGTCGGATGAGACAAAGGTGCAGTTGCCTTCGGCGATATGCGCCCAGAGTTTTTCCGACTCGGCCTTGGGGCGGATCGGCGGGTAATGTTTGGTCCTGGCACCGAAGCGACGGGTGTGTTCTTCGTGGTTGAGCATCAGGTACTGCACGCAGGTCTCGATGCTGACCGGGTGGCCGCACTGTTGATACATGCGGTGCAGTTCAAAACCACGCGCCGTAGAGACATGCACGGCGTGCGCGCGGGCGCCGGTCTGGGCTCCGAGCTCGTAGATCTGAGCGGTGGCGAGGTCCTCGATCAACGGGGTATGCGCGCGCAGAAAGGCGTCCCACCCGGTGTCGTTGGCGATCTGCAACGCCTGAATATTCTTGCGGGTCAGTTCCTGCATCTGATTGTGGATCGCGCAGGCCAGCCCGCTCGGTTCGATCAGCTCGAAAGCGCTCTTCAGATCGTCTTCTTCTACCCGTGGAAAGCGTCCCGGACTGGCCTCGAAGGTCGAGAACTTGAAGGCACAGACACCGCCCTCGATCAATCCGGCAGCTGCCTCAAATCCATGGGTTGTATTGAGGGTACCGAACAGCGCTACATCGATATGACAGTCGCGTTCCACTTCGGCAATTTTGCGTTCGAGCAAGGCTCGACACGCGATGGGTTCCGGGTCGTCGTAGGGCATGTCGACCATCACGGTAATGCCGCCGGCCGCCGCGGCCCGTGACGCCCAACCGAGCCCTTCCTGGTGGGCCTGACTGCCGGAGTGTACCTGGCCGTCGATGACCCCCGGCAACACCCATTTCCCTCGGGCGTCGATGACCTCCCGAGCCGCGGGTGGCAGACCAGTTCCGCGGGTTACCAGCTTGCCGCCGCGTATGGCCAGCCAACCGTTTTCGACGATCCGGTCCGAGTCGACCAGGTTGCCCAGGACCAGCAGATCCAGCGTTTCGTAATCGCCCATGATGCTCAAACCCCTTGTTCAGTTACCCGTTCGTGCCCCGGTAAAGCTGGCAACGACAGGCGCTCTTCGATCGCTTGTCGCGATGTTGGAGCCAGTGTAAGTTGGGTTTTTCCATCATGTCTTATGCTTGTTTATTGCTCGTGCATAACACTGTGTTATGTCTTTTGAAGGAAGGCCGAACGTGAATCTGAAGCAGATCGAAGTGTTCCGGGCAATCATGCTGACGGGCTCCATCAGCGGTGCCACCAAGCTGTTGCATGTCTCGCAACCGGCGGTCTCGCGTTTGCTCTCGTACACGGAGCAACGCCTGGGTCTGACCCTGTTTGAACGGATCAAGGGCCGTCTGTACCCGACCCCTGAGGCGCGCATTCTGTTCGCTGAAGTCAACTCGGTGTACCAGGGTGTGCAACGGGTCAATGAAGTCGCCGAAGACCTTATCCAGAACCGCATGGGCCACCTGCGTATTGCCTGCAGCCCGAGCCTGGGGCTGAGCCTGATCCCGGCGGCGATCGCCAAGTTTCACCGTGAACTACCAGAAGCGCGGGTGATCCTGCACACCATGATTCCCGATGTGCTCTTGCAGGCAGTGATCACCCAGCAGGTGGAGTTGGGCATCGCTTTTCTGCATGAAGGGCATCCCAATGTGCAGTCCCGCGAACTCTACGAAAACCGCCTGGTGGCGGCGCTACCCAGCGGCCATCCATTGACGGCCAAAGCGGTGATCCAGTTGGAAGACCTGATCGAGCAACCCTTTATCGGTTATGGCAGCGACATCCCTATCGGGCGACTGGTGAGAAAACTGCTGGCCGACCGCAACATCGTGCTGCGCCCAGCGGTGGAAGTGCAGCAAATCCACGTCGCCTGCGCACTGGTACAGGCGGGCGCGGGGATTGCTCTGCTGGACGAAATCACCGCACTGGGGCCGGTCTGGACCAACGTGGTTTTCCGGCCCGTGGAGCCAAAGGCCAACACCCCGATCAGCATCGTGCACGGGATGTACGAGCCGCTGTCGCGACTGGCCCAGAGATTTATCGTGACCCTGGAATCGCTGAAGGCGCGCTGACCTGAAATGCCTTGCCTGCCTGCTGTAGGGATAGGAAAAGTCCTTAACATTCTGTTATGCGCAGACAATAAAAAGTAATACGACAGCCGAGTTCAACGCCCCCTAGTATCGAATTCAAGCAGCGCAGTTCCCCGGACCCACGGTCCTCGGCGATCTGCGCGACGAATAATTCAGATAGACCGCAAGGGGAGATAGACATGGGGCGTGTGTTGACGCTGAAGGATGTAGAGGCCGCAGTAAAAGGCGGGTCAGTCTTCGCCTGTGGTGGCGGCGGTTGGGTTGAGCATGGTCTGGAGTTGGGCCGTCTGGCCGTCACCATCGGCCGACCTGAGTTGGTCAGCCTGGATGAGGTCGCCGACGACGCTTGGATCGCCACTGCCGCCGCCATCGGGGCCCCCGGCGGCCTGACTGACTGGCAGATGCTCGGCGTCGATTACGTCAAGGCTGTGCAACTGGTCCAGGAGGAGTTGGGCGCGCCGATCTACGGGCTGATTGTGGGTCAGAACGGGATGTCGAGCACGCTCAATGGTTGGCTGCCAGCAGCGATTCTTGGCACCAAGGTCATCGATGCCGTCGGCGATTTGCGCGCCCATCCCACTGGCGACATGGGCTCTCTGGGGTTGGCGTCGAGCACTCAAGCGATGATCCAGGCCGCCGTCGGTGGCAACCGCGAGAACAACGCCTACATCGAATTGGTGGTGAAGGGCGCTACGGCCAAAGTCTCACCGATTCTGCGTAAAGCTTCCGATATGTCCGGTGGTTTCATTGCCAGTTGCCGCAATCCGATACCTGCTGCGTATGTACGCCAGCACGCCGCACTTGGAGGGATCAGCCAGGCCTTGTCACTGGGCGAAACCATCATTGCGGCCAGTTCCAAGGGCTCCTGCGCGGTGATCGACGCCATTTGCAGCCATACCGGCGGTCACATCCTTGGCAGCGGCAAAGTCATGGCCAATACGCTGCGCTACACCGACGAAGCCTTTGATGTCGGGGTGGTGGATATCGGTGAGGGGCCGGGTCGTTGCCGGGTGCATGTGATGAATGAACACATGGCCGTCGATGACCATCAGGGCCAGCGTCTGGCGACCTACCCGGACGTGATCACCACCCTCGACATGCAGGGTAACCCCATCAGTGCCGGACAGCTCAAGCCGGGCATGGAAGTGGTGATCTTCCACCTGCATCACCGGCAGATTCCGTTGTCTTCCTCGGTCATCGACCCGGCCGTTTACCCCGCGGTCGAGAAAACCCTGGGTATCGAATTGTTCAGCTACCTGGACCTGGGAGCGGGCACATGAAAAAGTCCTTCACCGTAACCGGCGGCACGACGCTACGCTGCCGCGGCTGGCGCCAGGAAGCGCTGCTGCGCTTGTTGGAAAACGTCCTGGCCGTGGGCGAAAACCCGGATGAGTTGGTGGTCTATGCCGCCCTCGGCAGGGCTGCCCGTGACTGGCCGTCCCACGCCGCCATCGTCCAGGCGCTGATGACCATGGGCGAAGACCAGACGCTGATGGTGCAGTCGGGCAAGCCCATCGGTGTGCTGCAAACCCACGTCAATGCACCGCTGGTGATCATGGCCAACTGCAACATGGTCGGCCAGTGGGCCCAGGCGGAAAACTTCTACCAATGGGAAAAGGACAACTTGATCTGCTGGGGGGGACTGACCGCCGGGGCCTGGCAGTACATTGGCTCCCAGGGCGTGATCCAGGGCACCTACGAAATTTTTTCGCGCATCGCCGAGCGTCACTTTGACGGTGATCTGACCGGCCGTTTTATCCTCACCGCCGGGTTGGGCGGTATGGGGGGCGCCCAGCCTCTGGCCGGGACCCTGTGCAACGCGGCGATCCTGACGGTTGAGGTCAATCAGAAGAGCCTCGACAAGCGCCTGAAGATCGGCTTCCTGCAACACCAGGCCGCGGACCTGGACACTGCACTGGCGATGATCGCCGAGGCACAACAACAGCGCCTGGCGATTTCCGTCGGCTTGCTGGGCAATGCGGCCGAGGTCTACCCGGCCATTCTGGCTCGTGGAATTATCCCCGATATCGTTACCGACCAGACCGCCGCCCACGACCTGGTGTATGGCTATATTCCCGCCGGTTACAGCCTGGAGCAGGTCAAACAGCAGCGTGAAAACGATATCAATGGCCTGATGACCGCCAGTCGTTTGTCTATCGTGCAGCACGTCGAAGCCATGCTCGGTTTCAAGGATCAGGGGGCCGTGGTGTTCGACAACGGTAACCTGATTCGTACCCACGCCCACCAGGGGGGTGTGGCCCGCGCCTTCGAGATTCCGATTTTCACCGAGGCGTACCTGCGACCACTGTTTTGCCGGGCCATCGGGCCATTCCGCTGGATCGCCTTATCCAACGACAGCGACGACATTCGGCTGATCGACGACTACTTGCTGGAGCATTTTGCCGACAACAAGATCGTCAGTAACTGGATTCATCTTGCCCGCCAATATGTGCCCTTTGAAGGCTTGCCGGCGCGTATCGCCTGGCTCGGTCACGGCGAGCGCACCGAGTTGGCTCTGGAGGTCAACCGGATGGTCGCCGATGGCCGCTTGAAAGGCCCGATCGCCTTCACCCGCGATCACCTGGACGCCGGTGCCATGGCGCATCCCAACATCATGACCGAGAACATGAAGGACGGCTCCGACGCCATCGCCGACTGGCCGTTGCTCAACGCCCTGATGAACTGCGCCTCCATGGCCGACCTGGTCGCGATTCATTCTGGCGGCGGCGGCTATAGCGGTTACATGACCAGCTCGGGGGTCACGGTGATCGCCGATGGCAGCGAGGCGGCGGCACAGCGTTTGCAACTGGTGATTACCAATGACACCAGTGTCGGTGTGATGCGTTATGCCGATGCCGGTTACCCGGAATCGCTGGACGAAGTCGCGCGAAAGTCTTTGCCCTACATCCAGTTGGCAACCCATTAATCGGTAGGCGACGAGCATGCATAATAAAAACATGATAGCGCCGGTGATGAGTCACGCCACGTCGGCAAGCGATGTCGCGACGCCGGTAAAATACAGCGGACGCAAGGCGATTGCCGCTGCGTCCATCGGTAACGCGCTGGAGTGGTACGACTTCTCGGTGTACGCCTTTTTTGCGGTGTACATCGCGCAGAACTTTTTCCAGCAACATGACGCCGGAGCACAGCTGTTCGAAGCGTTCCTGGCCTTTGGCATCGGCTTTGTGATTCGCCCCATCGGCGCGCTGGTGATCGGCGCCTACGGCGATCGCGTCGGGCGCAAGGCGGCGCTGATGCTGACGATCCTGAGCATGGCGGCGGGCACGGCGATCATCGCCTTCGCCCCGCCGTACAGTGCCATCGGTATCGGTGCGCCGTTGTTGATCTTGTGTGGCAGGGTGCTGCAAGGTTTTTCCGCCGGCGGTGAAGTGGGTGGCGCGGCGGCGTTTCTGATCGAGCATGCACCGCCGCAGAAGAAGGGCCAATACGCCTCCTGGCTGCAAGCGAGCATGGGCATTTCCAATGTGCTCGGGGCGTTGGTTGCAACGGCGGTGACGCTCACGTTGACCGCGGAGCAGGTCGGCGATTGGGGCTGGCGCATTCCGTTCATCATCGGTTTGTCCATCGCGCCGATTGGCCTGTGGATGCGCCGCACATTGCACGAAACCCCGGTGTTCGCCGCCGAGCAGGCACGCCGCGAACAGCAACCGAGCACGCCGCTCGCACCGTTGTTGCAACTGTTCAAAACCCAGCAGCGCGCGTTGATTCAAGGCACCGGTTTGTCGGTGTTGTGGGCGATCAGTGTCTACTCGTTGATCATCTATATGCCGATCTACGTGCAGCGGGTGATGCACTTTGAAAGCCATCAAGCGTTTCTGGCGGCGCTGATTGGCAACGGCGCCATGGTGCTGGCGTGCGTTACCGCGGGCACCTGGTCCGATCGCGTCGGGACTTATCGCATTCTGGCGAGCGGTGCGGGGTTGTTGCTGGCCGGCAGCTATCCGCTGCTGGTATTGCTGGACAACGTCCACACCACGGCGATGTTGATTCTGGTGCAGACGCTGTTCTGCATTCTGATTTCACTCTTCGTCGGCGTTGCGCCCAAGGCCCTGGCGGACCTGTTTCCCACTGAGGTTCGCGCCAGTGGCATGTCGGTGTCCTACAACTTGGCAGTGACGGTCTTCGGTGGCTTCGCACCGGCCATCCTGACCTGGCTGTCAGATAACACCGACAGCCGTTTTGCACCGGCTTGGTACGTGATGATCGCCAGCGTCGTCGCCCTGCTGACCTTGTGCTCCATGGCCCGCAACCCCACGCCGGCCCCTCCCGAGTAACCCCTGCGCTCGACCCGCGGCACTGCTTGCAATCTCATGTCACTGACCTGCTTTCAGATCAGCCCCCATCCTTTTATTACATCAAAGGTTCATCATGCTAAACAGGCTTGCATTAGTGTTCGTTTCTGTTGTCAGTGTGGGATTCAGCCCGTTCACCCTGGCCACTGTACTGGATGGCTATTCCATCACGCCCCGAATCATCGCCCAAGTGGCTGACGGTGAACCGGTAAGCGTGGCGCCGGCCGCGTTGAAACGGGTCGAGCAGGGCCATCAGGTGTTGATCGAAGCCGCCCAACACGGCCAGAAAATCTACGGCCTGACCGTTGGCGTCGGTCTGAACAAGGATCGCTCGATGGTCGACATCCACGGGCGCTTGAGCCAGGACGTTATCGACGCCTCGCGCCAGTTCAACATCGGCCTGTTGCATGCCCATTCCGGAGGCACGGGTGAGCCGCTGACACCGCGGGTGGTACGGGCCGCGATGGTGGCCCGACTCAATAACTTGCTGACCGGCAGCGCCGGGGTGGCACCGTCGATCATTGATGCGTATGTGGCATTTCTGAACAAGGGGATTACCCCCTATATCCCGGCCCATGGTTCAGTTGGCGAGGGCGATATCACCGTGCTCAGCCACGTCGGCCTGGCAATGTTGGGCGAGGGTGAGGTGTTCTATCAGAACAAGAAAATCCCGGCCCGGCAGGCACTGGAACGCAGTGGTACCAAGGCCATCGTGCCGTATGCCAAGGATGCCCTGTCGATTCTGAGTTCCAACGCCTACTCCGCTGCCGACGCGGCACTGGCGCTCAATGAACTCGGGCATCTGTTGCCGATCAACACCCTGACCTTCACCTTGAGCCTGCAGGGACTCAACGGTAATGTCTCGCCGTTTCTGGAGAATACCCTGGCGCTCAGGCCATACCCCGAGGTCCGGGAAATGGGCGCGCAACTGCGCGGCTTGCTGCAAGGGTCGAGCCTGTGGGAACACGATGACCAGCGCCCATTGCAGGATCCGCTCAGCTTCCGTTCCGGGGTCTATTTGTTGGCCGAGTTGCAGCGCAGTTATCAGCTCGCCACTGAGCAGTTGACGATTCAACTCAACAGCTCCGATGACAACCCCGGCATCGCCCTGGACGTCAACGCGCCGAGCCAACGTGCCCAGGAAGCCTACGGTTATGTCGACAGCAATGGCGTCAAAGGCGCGGTGCTACCCAGTGCCAACTTCGAACCGCTGCCCTGGGTGCTGGCCTTTGAGCAGTTGAGCCTGGCACTGGCCCATAACTCATTGGCCAATGTGCAGCAGATCATCAAGCTGAACAACCCGAGTATCACTGGCTTGAGCCGTTTTCTGGGCACTGACAAGACCGTCCATGCCTTCGGCGCCATGGAAAAACCGGCGGCGCAGTTGGCCATGCAGAACAAGATCCTGGCAATGCCGGTGTCACTGGATTACTTCCCGGTGGCGGGGGATATCGAAGATATCGCGACCAACGCGCCGATGGTGGTAGAGCGCCTTCAACAGCAGATCGACAACAGCTATGAACTGTTGAGTGTGGTGTTGGTGCACGATGCCCAGGCCATTGACCTGAGAAAGAACAGCGGCAAAAGCTTCATCCTTGCTCCCAAAACGGCGGGACTCTACGAGGCACTGCGCAAGAAGGTGGCCTTCATGGACACCGATCGCAGCATGACCCCGGACTTCCAGGCGGCGGAGTCGGTGCTGCAGGCCTACGACGCTCGTTAAATGAATGACGTGCTGGGTATTGCGGGTGCTGCGGGCGGACGACGCTTAAGTCTTCCGCTCTCCCGTGGGATCAGGGCGGGGTGTTGGGCGCATGCATGCGGATGAACAAATATCACGGCATGCCATTGCGCCCATGCAGCAAGAATCCCGGGCGTTGGCTCAGGCGTTCAAAGTAAGCCTGTACCGCAGGCAGCTCGGTACGTTCCATCGGCGTCATGTACCACCGATTCGCGGACAGTCCCAGCACCACGTCGGCAAGCGTGAAGCTCGATCCCGTCGCATAGGCGCCGGTTTTTGCGAGCTGCGTGTCGAGTATCTGCATGTGCCGGTTCCAGTTGGCAATGCTTGCCGTAAGAGCCTGCGGATCGGCATGTGCGGGGCTCTGGCGGACCAGGGCCATAAAGGCATAGCGCCACGCGTTGTTCAGCTCCGTGGCCTGCCAGTCCATCCATTGCTCGACGCGCGCTCGGTCCTTGGGCGCTGTCGGCAGAAGATCGCTTCGGCCATGCTGGCTGGCAAGATACCGGCAGATGGTATTGGACTCCCACAAAGTGGACGTTCCATCCTGGATCACAGGGACCATGGCGTTGGGATTCAGTGCCAGAAACTCCGGCGCTTCAGTGGACCTGAAGCCCGCGCCCCATTGTTCGTGTTCATAGCTCAATTCCATTTCGGCACACAGCCAGAGTACCTTGCGCACATTGATGGACGAGGATTTTCCGAAAATCTTAAGCATGGAAGTCATCTTTCTAAATTGGCGCCCATGAGCAGCTGGAAGCCATTGCGTGGGCTCGGTGCAAAGTTGCGGGCGTCATGGTTGTGGTGCTCCGAGTGGAGAGATTCTCAAATCTCCACTTCGCCCTCCAGGTAGAAGACACACGTACCTTCCAGTTGGACGCGATCGCCGACCAAGCGGCAAATGATCTCGCCACCGCGCCGCGAGGCCTGGAAGGCGCGAAACGCGGTCTTGCCCAGTCGTTTGGCCCAATAAGGCGTCAGCATGCAGTGCGCGCCTCCGGTTACGGGATCTTCCGGGATGCCCTTGGCGGGGGCGAAATAGCGGCTGACGAAGTCGTAAGTGCCGTCCCCAGGTGCGGTTACGATCACTCCACCTCGGTTCATCCGGGCGATCGCCGCGATGTCGGGGGCCAGCTCACGCACGAGCTGGGCACTCTCCAGCAATGCCAGGTAGTTGAAGGCATCGGCGAAAACCTCGACAGGAACAATGCCCAACGCTTCGGCCAATCCGGGCGGCGCTGGCACCGGCTCGGAGGGCCGGGCCGGAAAGTCCATGACGTATCCCGTGTCTGTTCGCTCCACCGTCAGGGGGCCGCTTGCCGAGTGAAAGACCACCTTGCGGCGCCCGGGTTCCAAGCGCTCCATGACCACCGCTGCGCTGGCCAGGGTGGCGTGGCCGCAAAGCGGTACTTCGGTGGTGGGTGTGAACCAACGCAGGCGATAGTCACGCCCGTCGGCGACCAGAAAGGCAGTTTCGGCCAGGTTGTTTTCGGCGGCAATGGCCTGCAGCGTTGCGTCGTCCGGGAAGTGATCCATAGGCATTACCGCAGCGGGATTACCGGCAAATCGGCGAGCGGTGAAGGCGTCAATCTGGAATAGGGGAGTGCGCATGGAGGTGATCCTGGGAAAGGCCATTTTTAATTCAGGACTTGAAATTTATGTGCAATTATTGAGTTTGTTAATATCCATTTTAAAATTGGACTGGTTAAAAACACCTTATGGCGATACCCACAGCCCTGGTTGACTTTGGTTTTCAGCCCGATCCGACGGCCACTCAGCCGATCTATATGCAGTTGACTGTCGCCCTCTCGGACGCGATCCGGGCGGGGCGCATCGCCGTCGGGGTTCGACTGCCGTCCGAGCGTTTTTGCGCCGAGTATCTGGGCGTCAGCCGCACCACCGTCACAAGCGCCTACCAGGAGTTGATGGCCATGGGCTTGGTGCGCGGCTATGTCGGGCGCGGCACTGTGGTGATTACCGACGATCCCGATCGAGCATCCGCCGATGCCATTGCCTGGCCGCAGCTCGCCTCACGGTTCGCCCGCTTGGGTCGAGAAGTCCGCGTAGCCACAGGCTCCGGCTTCATCTCGCTCGGCGACGGCTGGTTGCACCCCAGCCTTATACCGAGCGCCGCCCTCGCGGTTTGCACGAGCAGAGTCGTGCAAGCCCCGGAAGTCTTGACCAAGACGGCACCCATCCTCGGGTTGGCGCCTCTGCGCGAGGCGTTAATCGGCATCTTGCGCGCGAATGGAGTGAAGGCCACCGCCCACGAGATTCTCGTCACCGGTGGTGCCCTGCAGGGCCTCAATGTCATCGCCCGCGCCTTGCTCTCGCCAGGCGACATAGTGGTCAGCGAAAGTCCCTCTTGGCCCGGCGCCTTTCAGGCGTTTCGAGCCGTTGGCGCCGAAGTGGTGGGGGTCGCCATGGATCGCGAGGGGATTGACCCCGCGGCCCTGGAGGATGTTCTGATTCGCCAGCGCCCCAAGTTTGTTTATCTGATCCCCTCCTTCCAATGCCCAACGGGCCGGTTGATGAGCTTGGAGCGCCGCCACCGTATCCTGGACATCTGCACCCGCTTGCGCACACCGATTGTGGAGAGCCATGTCTACGGCGATATTGCCTTTGGCGAAACACTGCCGACCCTGAAGAGCCTCGACACCGCCGGAATCGTGATTCATCAGGGCAGCGTTTCCAAGACCGTCAGTGCGGCTTTGCGGCTTGGCTGGCTGGTCGCCCCTCTGGCCGCCCTGGAACTTCTGTCATCGGCCAAGGCCAGCCTCGACCTCTCGACACCGACCTTGGCCCAGGCCGTTCTGGCTGATTTCTTTCAAAGCGGCGCTTACGCCCGTCACCTGCCGCCATTTCGCGCGGCGCTTCAGGCGCGCCGTGACACTCTGATTAGCGCACTCGCCGTTCATTGTCCGGAACTGCGCTGTGTCACGCCGCAAGGCGGGCTCTACCTTTGGGCGTATCTGCCAAAGCCCATCCAGGCACATGAGGTTGAGGCCGCCGCTGCCGCCGAGGGCGTATCAATACGTGGTGGTGGGGCATTCTTGCCCGATGGAGGCGCATCAAACCATCTCAGGTTGTGCTACGCGGCCCCCGCTCTGAATGAGATAGTCCTCGGCGCCCAGCGCCTTGGCAACGCTATACGGACCGTGCTGCAGCGACACAAGGACTCGGCCACGCAGCCGTCTGTGATCGCCTCGGTATAGTGGATCAACGACGGGGCAATGGATTTCGTTGAGGTGCTCGGAGGCCGTGGCTGCGCGCTGCATGAGCGTGCTCGGCTTGCGCTTCGCTCACGGTGCTGAGCGGCATGGCGACTCTGGTGGCGGGTCTTGGAAAGCGCTCGGCAAGTGGCTCTGTTCGGCCTGCCGCAGCAGCCATGTGCAGAACAGGTCGAGTTTCTTGCTCTGCTCCGGGCTGCGCTTGGCAATATAGGTGTAGCGGCTTTGGTGAAAGCCGAATGGCGCGAGTAAACGGCCAAGACGAATGTCGTCGGCCACCAGGTGCCAGGGGGCGACGCAAATGCCCAGGCCGGAAATCGCCGCCTCCAGGGTAAAATAATAGTGTTCGAACTCCACTCCGCCCGGCACGACCGCCGGATAGCCGATTGCATCACTCCAACTGGTCCAGGCGTCCGGGCGAGTTTTTGTGTGCAGTAGCGGGTGCCGGAAAATGGCGTTCAACTCGGTTAGTTGAATACGCGCGGCTAGCGTGGGTGACAGCACGACGCCCAATCGTTCAGGAAACAGCAGCAGGGTATTTTCCTGACCGTCAGCAACCCCTTGCTCAGCACTGATCATCACGTCATAGCGGTCTCGGCCCGGATCGCTGGCCTGGGCTGAGGAGCTCAAGCGAATCTTGATCTCAGGGTACTTCGCATTGAAGTCGAAAAGACGGGGAATCAACCATTTGAGCGTAAACGTGCTGAAGCAGGACACGTCCAGAATACCCGTCGCGGTATCACTGATTCTGCCGACGGCGGCCTCGATCTGATCCAGCGCGGCGGTCAAATCGGGCAGCAGCTCTTTCCCGGCGGCGGTGAGCCGCGGTTTGTTTTTGGCACCCTCGAACAGTTCCACTCCAAGGCTCAGCTCTAACTGGCGTACCTGGCGACTCACGGCTCCGGGTGTGACAGACAGCTCTTCGGCGGCGGACGTCATTTTTCCCAGTCGGGCGGCAGCCTCGAAAGAGCGGAGTGCATTCAGTGGTGGGAGGCGACGTTTCATAAAGTGACTTTAACTCAAATTGAAAGAGCGCATAAATCGATTTCCAGGCCCGTTCCGGTTTTGCAGAATCAGTCGGTTCCTGCCCGTCTGGCTGCCGTTCAAGGGTCGCCAGGAGGATAGGCGTATCTCCTGAATCAATTGAGAAAATATCCCATGCCCTTCGTTAGAACATCGGTCATCAGCGGCACCAGCCAGCAGCAACGTCAACACATCGTCGATGGCATACACCAAGCGCTGGTAGAGAGCATTGGTATGCCCCAGGATGAGCTGTTCAACCTGGTTGTGGATTATGATCCGCAACAGTTTTTTTACAGCCGTAGTTTTAATGGCATTGCGCGTTCAGACCATCTGATCGTGATTGAAATTACGATGCGCAGAGGTCGCAGTGACGCGATGAAGCGCGCGCTCTACCAAAAAATTGCGCACAACCTCGCTGCTCAGGCACAGGTTCGCCCGCAAGACATTTTCATCTTCATGCATGAGAATGACTATTCGGATTGGTCGGTGGGCTTGGGCAAATTTGCCATGGCGCTGGAGCAACAAGTCGGTGATGCTTCCAGCGTGTAGCGGCCAGGTGTTGCCCCTGATCAATCCACCAAACAACTGTTGGTTAACGCAATCGAGTGATTCAAACCTTGATCGAACGACGCCAATTCAGTGGAGGGATGAAGGGGAAAAACCTCCGCTATCTGAATGAAAGCCCCGGCCAGCCTGGACAAATGACCCGGACAGGCTTTCTGCTGCTCGAGCATTTTTCCCTGCCGGCGTTTACCCAGGCACTGGATACGCTGGTCACGGCGAATCTGCTGCGGCCCGGGTTGTTCTCTTCGCGAACCTTCGGCCTGGATGACGGGGAGGTCATCAGCGATCTGGGCCTGGTCATTCGACCCGATGCCCGTATCGATATTTCCGCCATTCAGAACCTGGACCTGCTGGTCATTTGCGGCGGCTACCGGACAGAACTGAAGGTCGATGATGAGCTCAGCAGCCTGCTGAGGGCCGCGTCAGATCAGGGTGTCAGTCTGGCCGGCTTGTGGAATGGCGCCTGGTTCCTGGGGTGCGCGGGCTTGCTGGATGGCTACCGTTGTGCGATTCACCCCGAACATCGTCCGGCCCTGGCGGAAATCTCCAAGGCGACGCAGGTCACCAGTGAGGCCTATGTCATCGATCGGGACCGGCTCACCGCGTCCAGCCCCTCGGGGGCTTTCCATATGGCGTTGGACTGGATCAAGGGTTTGCACGATAAAGCCCTGGTCGAGGGTATCGAGGACATCCTGGCTTTCGAGGAGTCGCGCTACCGGCGCATCAAACCGGCTGAAAATGTCTGTGTGAGCGCGCCACTACGGGAAGTGGTCAAGTTGATGGATACCAACCTCGAAGAACCGCTTGAACTGGAGCAACTGGCCGCCTACGCCGGCCGTTCCCGGCGACAGCTCGAACGTTTGTTCAAGGAGCAACTGGGCACCACGCCGCAACGCTATTACATGGAATTGCGTATCACCGAGGCGCGTCGGCTGCTGCAGCACACCGAGTTGTCCCAGGTCGATGTGCTGGTGGCCTGTGGTTTTGTATCGCCGAGCCATTTCAGCAAATGCTACAGCTCGTATTTCGGCTACCGACCGTCCAAGGAAAAGCGTCTGGTTAAATAAAGTTTTTCTCGAGTCGCCGCACCGGGTTGGCTTGAGCGGATTTACCTTGCCGCGCCGAGTAGGAGAGGGCGCGGCTCATGCGTTATGCTTTGCCCGTACCCAGTAGTGCTCTGCTCAACATAGTGTGGAACGGGAATTCTAGAAGATGGAACGTGTCACGGATAAAGAGTTCAATGCGGCATTGCCGGTGATGCAAAAGCTGCTTTGGGCGGACCCACAGGACAGGGCGCGACTGCAAGCGCATGGCCTTAATGTCACCCCTGCCAATTTTTACGCCAGCACGCCATCGCTTTCCGAGATAGCCAGTTCCTACGAATACACTGAGTCAGAGCCGCCTTATTTGAATTGCGGCCTGTTCGACCCGGAACGGCTGCGGGCGGAGCTCAGCGAGCTTATTCCGTATGCGATCGATTTTACGCCCACGGAAGTCGGTGATAAGGAAACCTGCACTTCCTACTTTTGGAAAAACGGCCAGTTTACTTGCAGTGATGCGGTGGCGTATTACGCCTATATCAGGCGTATCCGCCCCAAGAGCATTGTTGAAATCGGCAGCGGCTTCTCATCGCTGATTGCCGTGGAGGCCCTGCGCAAGAACGGGACGGGGACACTGCATTGCATTGAACCCTTTCCAAGGCCGTTCATCACGGCCCTGGGCAACGAAGGGGCGCTTGAGCTGCAAACGTTGCGTGCTCAGGATCTGACCGTCGAAATGCTGAATGCCACGCTGGAAGATGGCGATATCCTGTTTATCGATTCCACCCACACGGTAAAAACCGGTAGCGATTGCCTGCATATTTACCTGCGTCTGCTGCCGAAAATCACCAAGAAGATATTTGTCCATGTGCATGATGTTTTTCTGCCCTTCGGTCTTCCGACGACATGGCTGATCGATCATCAGATCTACTGGACGGAACAGTACCTTCTGCTGGCGCTGATGATTGATAACCCGCGGACAAAACTGCTGTTTGGCAGTGCCTATCACAAGCATTTCAATGATGATCTGCTGAGCGCACTCATGCATGGTCGATTTGAAAGTCGCGGGGCCAGTTTCTGGTTTGAGTTTGATGGCCGAAGCAATGCCTAGGCTCTTCGGGCTTTGCCCTTTGCTGTAAGCCAGCCAGCACCCGCGCGTCACCCTGGGCGTGCCGGTCCTTTCCCCGCGGCGCGCTCCAGGCGGCCCTCACCAGGGCCGTCGAAGTCACTTCAAATACGAGCGCAGCGCCGACACCACGTCATCCACATCCTCGCGACGCTGGGCTGGCGTGACATCGTCCGCGCCCAGATGCTCGCGGATATGACCTTCCAGCACCTCGGCCATCAAACCGTTGATCGCCCCGCGGATCGCCGCGATCTGTTGCAGCACGGCGGTGCACTCGACCTCCATATTCAAAGCGTTTTCCAGCGCTTCGGCCTGGCCCTTGATACGCCTGACGCGGGTCAGCAGGCGCTTTTTATCCTTGATGGTATGCGGCATTAAATTGTCTCATTCTGTGTTATCTATACTGGGGTATAGTATATTTTGAGCGTGTCATCAGGACTGTAGCCCAATGTCTTCACTCAATGCTACTCATCAGAACTGCTATTCGAGAATCCATCAACGATGGAAATCCCCTGGCGGAGTCCAACACCCGGAGCGCCATGATCCTGACCGCCATCATGATGGTCGCCAAGAGCTTCGGTGGTGGGTACTACAATAATAAGCCTGGTGACGCAATTAACGGCCACGCCTGACGACTTCAAGGCACAATTGGCCATTCACGAAGAGCGGGTGCATGTCACGGTCGAGCTTTATCAAACGGCCTGATGGAGGGTCGCCCTGAGTAATGCTCGAACAAGTGGCGGTATAGTGCAGATAATCCGTGCTTTCACTTTGCATGACTTCGTTGGGGCTGCCCTTGGGGGCAGTCAATCCTCAAACGTTGTATTTCGCCCATGCTTGACTTATTCTGAGTAAGCAATGCATGGAGCGAGATTTCAGCGACTTGATGTTGATGGCAATGGAGGCCGTGACGCATGTTCAAAGTCAGACGTAATATAGGGATTTTATTATTTCTCTATATTGTTGGGGTCAGTGGTTATATTTATTATCTTCACGCTCAGGCCCAAGCTATCCTGACGCAGAGTATCAATGACAAACTTCTGCATGCCGCCTTGGGCGCTTCGGCTATTCTGGGGGATCGATATCATGATCATTTGGTCGACAGGAATTCGAAGTCCGAGGCAGAAGACTTAAGTACGATTCGCAAACTTTCCAGGTTTAACGAGTCCATGGGGACGGCGTTCGTTTATACCGTGGTGAAGCGGGGTGGGGACGCCATCCTTGTGAGTTCCAGTGCCTCGGCCAAGGAAGTCCAGGAGAACACCTTCGTACGCTTTTTCGACCCCTATCCGGATGCCAGCCAGGCCTTGCTTGATAGCTTCGAGCGGAGCACGCCGAGCTGGATCGACTACACGGACCACTGGGGTGATTTCCGTGCGGTCTTTGTTCCCTTGACGTCACAGGATGGCACCGTTTATGTGGCCGGTGCAGAAATTACGCTGGCGGACTATTACCGGCAACTCAATCAAGATTCCCTGCAGCATATCGTGCTTGCCATTCTGGTCTTTCTCGCCTTCAGCCTTTTGATTGTCATCGATGCCATACGCCTGCGAACTCATCTTCGGCAACTGCAAGTCAACGAGCAGGTGTTGAAACAGGCAAAAAGCGCCGCTGAAGAGGCGGATCGCATGAAAAGCCAATTTTTGGCCACGATGAGCCATGAAATTCGGACACCCATGTACGGCGTCATCGGCGCGACCGATCTGCTGGCCGCGACGTCCTTGAATCCAGAGCAAAGTGACCTGCTGACCACTATTCATAGCAGTGGCAAGACCCTGTTGTCGCTGATTGACGATATTCTTGATCTCGCCAAGATCGAGTCAGGAAAACTGGACCTGAGGCCTCGTGTGTTCGAGTTGCGTACGTTGATTGCTTCCAGCGTTGAAATGGTTCGGCAAAATATTCAGGACAAACCCATTACGCTTGACGTCACGGTGCAGCCGAATGTGCCCTTACTGGTTAAAACCGACGCTGATCGCCTGCGTCAGGTATTGATCAACTTGCTGGGCAATGCGATCAAGTTCACTGAAACAGGGGAGGTGTCGCTGACCGTAACCTTTGGCGACGATAGCGCTCAATCCCGACTCTGCTTTTCGGTCCGTGATACCGGTATCGGCATTCCGCTGGAGCGGCAAGGCAGTCTGTTCAAGCCCTTTACTCAGTTTGAAGGATCGACCAATCAGCGCTTTACCGGGAGCGGGCTCGGTCTGTCCATCTGCAAGAACCTGATCGAAGCCCAGGGTGGGGTCTTGTCCTTCAGTAGTCAGTTGGGTGTCGGCTCGACGTTTTCCTTTTCGCTGGCGAACGAACCTTTCTCTGACTCGGAAATAGCCTTTGCAGTCGATCGTCCAGTGGTGGTTTTCGATTCGTCGTTTGCCCGACATTACCCGCTGGATATCCTGCTGGTTGAGAACCATCCGTTGAATCAGAAGGTGGCCATGGCCATGCTGCAGACGTTGGGTTATACGCCCGATCTGGCGTCAGACGGTCTCGAGGCGCTCGAGCTGTGCATGACATCGACTCCAGATGTCATCCTGATGGATATCAACATGCCGGGTATGGACGGCCTGGAGGCCATTCGCAGCATACGTGGGCTGCCACTGGGCGACAGGTGTTACATCGTGGCTTTTACCGCGAGTGCCTTTTCGAACGAAATAGAGCGTTTCAGGGGCGCTGGGGCCAATGATATTTTGACCAAGCCGGCGAGCTTCCTGGGCTTTTGCGAAGTGCTACGCCGTTCGGCGGACTACCGGAAGCAGTTCCATACCCGTGCCCCGGTAGCCGAATAATCTCTCGTCAAAACCAGATCAGGGCACAAACGCCAGCACGGACGCGGGGGAGCCGGATCCGTCTTTGAGCCTCAGGATACCAATGACCAGCGTTGTACCTTTGGCGGGCAACTGGTCCAGATTGGTCAGGCACTCGAGGATGATTCCACTTTTCGCCAAAACCAGGCTGTTGGTGGCAAATACCGTGTCCTGGCCTGGATCGGCCCCGTGGGTGTCGATACCTACCCCCGCGACCTGGCGCTCCTCGACCAGCAGTTTTGCCGTGGCGGCGCCGACTCCGGGGAAGTGAAGGCCGCCTTTGTCATCTTCATTGAAAAAGCGCTTGGAGTCGTTCCACAGGGCTTGCCACCCGGTATGGAAGAGCACCACGGAACCCTGGGCGATGCGACCATGATCGTGTTCCCAGTTCTTGATGTCTTGAGGACTGATCACATAGTCGGGATTGGCCTTTGCTTGCGCCCGGACATCGATCACCACGGCCGGCCGTACCAGCGACTCCGGCTTGTAGGCATCAATCCCGATGCCGTCGGGATGAAAGCTGTTGGGGGCATTCATATGGGTTGCGCTGTGTTCCCCCATGCTGAAACTGCGCAAGTAGTAACCGTCTTTTTCCTGTGAGGCCACTACATTGAAGGCGACGGGAGGATCGTGCGGCCACAATGGTATGGACGGGGTAATGACGTGGCTGAGGTCAATGACTTTTTGAAACTGGATACTCTGCATTCCCTTGACTCCCTTCTCCTCGGCGAAGCTGTAGTTGATACCGGCCGCCAGCCATGCCGTCAGCAGTCCGACAGATATCCGCCTGAGCCGCACCTTGTGTTGTTTTGATAGTTCCATGACGTTACCTACTCCTTTGGCAGACCAGGGTGCTTTTGCCCATGGTGCCGGCGGAGTCTATCCATTCTTTGTGCCATGACGCCAAACAGATTCGCGGGACTAGGGTGTGGGGGCAAGGCGAGTGTGAGCCAGCAAACACTCCACCAGCGCATCGAAGGTCGCCCTGCAACGGGGGCTGGTGCGCAGGTCCTCGTGCATGGTCACCCAGGTTTCCAGCTGGAACGTGAACGGCTCCGGCAGCAGCCGCAACAGTGCTGGCGTGCGGATCGCCAGCGCCCGCTGGCAGATGCCGATGCCACAGCCGGCGCGGATCATCGCCAGTTGCGCCAGGGTGCTGTCGGTGCGCAGCGTGAAGGCATCACGGTTCCAGTTGGGCAGCTGTTTGCTGGCGGCGCGGATGAAGGGGGTGGTGGCATCGAAGCCGATCAGCGCATGGCGCGACAAGTCGGCCATTGCGCTGGGCGTGCCGTGTCGTTGCAAGTAATCCGTGTGTGCGTAAAGCCCCAGTTCCACTTGGCCGACACGTCGGGCGATCAGTTGATCCTGTTTCGGTACGGTCATGCGCACCGCAATGTCGGCCTCCCGTTGCAGCAGGTCATGCACCTTGTCGGTGGCCAGCAGCTCGATTTTGAGTTGCGGATGCTCCTGGCGCAGTAACGCCAACGTGGGCGGCAGGACCTCGACAGCGATGACTTCACTGGCGGATATCCGCACCGTGCCGTTCACCGCCTGGCCCTGGCCGGTGGCGGCGCGTTCCAGCGCGGCGGCGGTGTGCTGCATGGCTTCGGCATAGCCGCGCAACGCCAGGGCGGTTTCGGTGGGCAGCAAACCGGTTTGCGAACGGGTGAACAGCGGTTGCTTGAACGACGCTTCCAGCGCGGCGATATGCCGGCCCACGGTGGGCTGGGCAATTCCCAGCGCCCGTGCGGCGCCCGAGAGCGAGCCCTCCGTCAGTACGGCAAGCAAGGTTCGGTACAGTTCCCAACTCATGGTTTTGTCCATGCATAAATGTATGGCGGATAGCTTGTGCTATGCAATTTATTTCCTGGAAGGGCAGGGCCAGACTCTGCCCATCGTTACCTTCCTGGAGAATCGACATGGCAGCACTGAGCAACAAGGTTTTGGTATTGGGCGCCGGCGGCGGCATCGGTGGCGAAGTGGCGCGGCAACTGCGCGATGGCGGCTGGCAGGTGCAGGCGCTCAAGCGTGGCTTGGCGACGGCGGCTGAACAGCGCGACGGCATCCAGTGGTTACGTGGTGATGCCCTCAACCGTGCCGACGTGGTGCGGGCGGCGCAGGGTTGTAGCGTGATCGTGCATGCGGTCAACCCACCGGGTTATCGGCATTGGGCCGAGCAGGTGCTGCCGATGATCGACAATACGATTGCGGCGGCGCGTATTGCCGGCGCTACCGTTGTGTTGCCGGGTACGGTCTACAACTACGGCCCGGATGCCTTTGCCGCGTTGGACGAACAGGCGGCGCAGCGTCCGGTGACGCGCAAGGGGCGTATTCGCGTCGAGCTTGAGCGGCACTTGCAGGACGCGGCGCAGGACGGTGTTCGGACGATTGTGCTGCGGTCGGGCGATTTTTTCGGGCCGCGGGCCGGCAGCAGCTGGCTTTCCATGGGGATGATCAAACCGGGGCGGGCGGTGAAAGTGATCAATCTGCCGGGTGATCCGGGTGTCGGTCATCAGTGGGCCTATCTGCCGGATGTGGCGCGGACCATGGTCGAATTGTTGGCGCAGCGGGAGACCTTGGCGCCTTTCGCGACCTTTCATATGGCTGGACATTGGGACGCCGACGGCACTCAGATGGCGGCCGCGATCAACCGCGTGGTCGAACGCACGGGCGGCCAGGCGAAACTGCGGCGTTTTCCCTGGTGGCTGGTGGTATTGGTCTCACCGTTTGTGACCACCTTTCGCGAGATGCTGGAGATGCGCTACCTGTGGCGTAAGCCGGTGCGCATGAACAATGCCCATCTGTTGAGCGTATTGGGGACGGAGCCGCATACACCGCTGGACCAGGCAATGGAAGCGACGCTGAAGGGCGTGGGCTGTTTGTAAGGGGGAATGAATGGAACCGGCGTCACAGCGCTGACAATTTTTCGACGGGAGTCTGCTGTTCACGAGCAATAAAAATTTACTCCCGGCGAAAGAAATGCGAAAAGCTTCTCAGCCTTTTCCATGGATTCGGATCCCCTCATGCCTCGATCAAAGTTGTTCACCAAGCTGTTTGTCGTGTTGTTTGTCGGCGCCGGGCTTTGGTACATGTGGATGATTGCCAGCGCCAAGCTGGAGTGGGGCGGGAGCAGCCCGGACAAGCAGCAGATCGGTGCCGTGCAGGACACCCGGCAGCGCGCGATGACCCAGTACTGCACCGGCGTGGTGGTGACCCCGCGGGGCACTTGGCTGGTGGGGCGTCTGGAGGGGGACGCGAAACAACTGCAACCCACCGCCGACGTGGTGGACCTGGATGCCGTGCTTCATGGCAAGCCGGTCGAGGATAAGGATCAGGCGCCGGAAGACGCGGGCGCCTTCTCCGGCTTTCTCTCCCCCCGGGACAAGGAAACCTCCTTTATTTCGCGTTTGGACGCTCAAGGCCAGTTTCAAATGGTGGCCCATGTTGGCGACGCCGCCTGTCTGGTGGCCAGCCCGGATGGGGCCAGTGTTTTCCTGCTGACGGGGCTTAACCGACCTGAAGCCGCTACCGCGAGCAGCGATGACATCAGCCAGACCGTGGTCTTTCGCAGCGACGACCAGGGCAAGCACTGGAGCTGGTTGGCCAAAGGTCTGTTTCCCAAGGCCAACCAACTGGCCTGGAACCTGAAGCCCTACTTTCATGGACAGGATGAAGTCTGGGCCTGGGGAACCCCGAGCGGAACCGACAACGAGAGCGGTGAAGACCAGCCGGGGGCCATCTCCACCGGCGTGTTTTATTCCGCTGATCGCGGCGTGAGCAGCACCCCGATAGTCGCCGCCGAGTCGCTGTTGGTGTCGACCGAGTATGCCCAGGGCAAGCGGCCTGACATTGTCCAATGGCGTGACTCCGGTACCTATGGAGAAATCCAGACCTATGTCACCCAGCTGGATGCACAACGGGCGTTTATCTGGGTTTCGCAACGCTTCTGGGGGCGCGATCCCGACGCTGAAAGCGCCAGCCTGGCGATCAACATCACCACCCGGGCACCGTTGCAGCGCAAGGCGGGGCAGTGGCAGGTCGGGGCGGTGCAGCGCGAGGAAGGTCTGTTTATCGATGCCTTGGTGGAGAACGGCGCCGGGCGCGTGATGGGCCTGATCGACCAGGGCGAGCACGGCGAAGACGTGGTCGCCGAACTGGATACCGTCAAGCTGGCGTGGCAGCCCACGGGTGAGTTACCCAGTGTGTTTTCGCCGTTGGCGTCGAACAGCCAGTTACGCGAAGGGAATTTCTGGATGGGGCAGAACAGCCTGCTGATCAACACCACAAGCGAACACCGGCCGCCACGTTGGCTCTACTGGTGGTCGGACGCGCGCATCTCCGCTGACGGAGTGTTCTACTCCAAGGACTGGGGGCGCTCCTGGCAACGGCTGGCGGTTGACGGTTACCTGGGCATTCTCGGCTTTCAAGGCGCGCAGGACCGGGTGATCTGGGCCAAGGGCAATTGGTACAACAGCAATGACGGCGGGATTTATTCCTATGGGTTGCGGTGAGGGTTGGGTTGTCTTGTGGTTGGTTTGCAAGACGGATCGCTTTCCCTTGAGTGAAATTTCCTAGAAACTTCTACCCTGTTGCTCCTGGCAGAACCGGTGGCTAGTCTGCATCTTGTCACCGTAAAAAACGGTGATACAGGCCAGCGGCGGAAAGGCCTACCTGAGTGAACACGGCAGTGGTTTCGCCCGCCGTTGGCGTGAGTCGGCCTTCGTGCCGATCATGACTCCGAGCCTGGTGCAATTGCGCGCCGAGCTGCAACGCCAGGCCCGGGAAACGGCGGCATGAGCGGGCCTGTGCTGGAGGCCCGGCAGCCGCGGGTATTGTTCCTCGACGAGCCCTTCGGCGCGCTGGACGAAGTGACCCGCGCCGACATGCAACAACTGCTGCTTAAGGTGATCGCCGAGCACAACACGGCGGCGGTGTGTTGATCACCCATGACATCGATGAAGCCCTGCTGCCGTCCGAGCGGATTCTGCTACTGGGTCACAACCCGGCGCGGACCCTCGACGAGTGGCGTATCGACTTGCCTCAGCCACGTGCCGAGCTGGTGGAGGAACTGTGCGTCCTGCGTATCGACTTCCAGCCGTATCCGTTCCCCAGCTACACCGAGGAACTGGCCAAGCGCCTGAAGAGCACCCTGATCGAGGGCGACAAGGGTTTCCTCGCTGGCCTCGATCCGCAGCAGACTGCCCGCCGCCTGGCCTATTCGGAACTGATGGCCATGGTGCTGTTGATCGGCGTGCTGGGTTTTATGCTCGATGCCCTGGCGCGAGGCCTGCATCGGCGTTGGGCGCATGCCTGAGGCTATCTGCTCAATTTATAGGGAATTTACATTACTGTAACAATTTGAAATGTATAATCTCGCGCTGAACCACTTCCTCACGTTCCAACCGCCACCCCCAGGAGATTCGAACTTGGACCCTGCCCATTCTCGGTGGGCCACGTAGCGGGATTTACAAAGGGATACCGCTGGTGCGCGGCCGTCGCCCCGGTATCCAGTCTGTAGCGTTCAGTACGTGGCCTTGCCCCGACGATTTTCCAACCACTTCTTCAGAATGTGCTGTGCTTAGACTGCCGGCGCCGTGCCGCTTCGTGCGTTTGTACCCTGAAGTTCGTGGGCCTGTATTTCAGAACGCTGCTGGAATCATTGACGATGAATAAAGTATTACGCCATTACATCCCGGCAAGTACCCGGCGCTTGCTGCCCAATCGTTGGGACTTGATCGCGCTGCCGCTGGTGGTGGGCTTCCTGCTGTTTTTCTCGATCGGCGCACGGGAAACCTGGGCACCGATTTCGACCCTGCAGACCCAGGTGATCTCCCTCGATCCGGCCAACCTGCCGGAATATGCGATACGCACCACCCTGCGGATGCTCGCGGCGATGGTCGCGGCGTTGATCTTCACCTTTCTCTACGGGACCCTGGCGGCCAAGAGCAAGCGTGCCGAGAAGCTGCTGGTGCCGGTACTGGATATCCTCCAGTCGGTGCCGGTGCTGGGCTATATCTCGTTCACTGTGACCTTCTTTCTCCTGCTGTTTCCCGGCCGGGTGCTGGGCGCCGAGTGCGCGGCGATCTTCGCGATCTTCACCAGCCAGGCCTGGAACATGACGTTCAGCTTCTACCAGTCGCTGCGCATGCTGCCGCGGGACCTGACGGAAGTCTCCGAGAGCCTGCAATTGTCCGGCTGGCAGAAGTTCTGGAAGCTCGACGTGCCGTTCGCCATGCCCGGGCTGATCTGGAACATGATGATGAGCATGTCCGGCGGCTGGTTCTTCGTGGTGGCGTCGGAGGCGATTACCGTCGGCGACAAGACCATCACCCTGCCGGGTATCGGTTCCTATCTGGCCACTGCTATCGAACAGCGGGACCTCACCGCCGTGGGTTATGTGATCCTGGCGATGGTGGTGGTGATCCTGGTCTACGATCAATTCCTGTTCCGCCCGCTGGTGGCCTGGGCGGACAAGTTCCGCATGGAAGACACCGCGGCCCAGGGCGGGGCGCCGGAATCCTGGGTGCTGAACCTGATCCAGCGGACCCGGGTGATCCAGCGCCTGATCCGGCCGCTGTCGCGCGCGGTTACGCGTATCGGTCATCTGCGTCTGAGCCTGCCCCGGGTCAAGTCTCGGGTGAGTGCCCCGAGCCCATCGACTTCGCGGGTGATCGACTGGGTCTGGGGCTTGTTTATCGGTTTGCTCGCGGCCTATGCGCTGTATCACATCTTTATCTATGTCAGCAGCGAAGTGACCCTCGCCGATGTCGGCGAGGTGATCGGCCTGGGCGCGATCACGCTGGTCCGGGTGACCTTGCTGATCGCCGTGGCTTCGGTGATCTGGGTGCCGTTGGGGGTGATGATCGGCCTGCGTCCGCACCTGGCCGAGAAGATCCAGCCGTTGGCACAGTTCCTCGCGGCGTTTCCGGCGAACCTGCTGTTCCCGGTGTTCGTCATCGTGATCCTGCACTACAACCTGAACCCGGATATCTGGCTGAGCCCGCTGATCGTGCTCGGTACCCAGTGGTACATCCTGTTCAACGTGATTGCCGGGGCCAGTGCCTTCCCCAACGACTTCCGCGAAGCCGCCGCCAACTTCCATATCCGTGGCTGGCAGTGGTGGCGCAAGGTCATGTTGCCGGGGATTTTCCCGTACTACGTGACCGGTGCGATCACCGCCTCCGGTGGTGCATGGAACGCCAGTATCGTTTCCGAGTTTGTTTCCTGGGGCCAGGACAAGGTGGCGGCCCATGGCCTGGGGGCTTATATCGCCCAGACCACGGCGGCCGGCGACTTTCCGAAAATCACCCTGGGCGTAGTGGTCATGTCGGTTTTCGTGGTGGCCTTCAACCGTTTGCTCTGGCGGCCGATGTACGCCATCGCCGAAAACAAACTTCGTCTGAATTAATTCCGAGCCGCTCTTATGAATAGTCATATCGAATACACCAGCAGCGCCCGTGAAATCTACTCGCTCACCAACGTGAGCAAGGGCTTTGGCAATGGCAAGGATGAGCGTCAGGTCCTCAGCGAAGTCGACCTGCACCTGCACGAAGGCGAAGTGGTCGGGCTGCTGGGGCGCTCGGGCTCCGGCAAGTCGACCTTGCTGCGGATCATTGCCGGCCTGATCCAGCCGACCTCCGGCGAAGTGCTCTACAACGGCGAAAGCCTGGACGGGCCGGCCAAGGGCGTGGCGATGGTGTTCCAGACCTTCGCCCTGTTTCCCTGGCTGACCGTGCTGGAAAACGTCGAGGCCGGCCTGCAGGCCTTGCAGGTCGAGCCCAAGGAAGCGCGTAAGCGGGCGTTGGCGGCGATTGACCTGATCGGCCTCGACGGTTTTGAAAACGCCTACCCGCGCGAACTCTCCGGCGGCATGCGCCAGCGCGTGGGTTTTGCCCGCGGCCTGGTGGTCAACCCGACCCTGCTGCTGATGGACGAGCCGTTTTCAGCCCTCGACGTACTCACCGCGGAAAACCTGCGCACCGACTTGCTGGAGCTGTGGAGCGGCGGGCAACTGCCGATCAAGTCGATCCTGATCGTGACCCACAACATCGAGGAAGCGGTGCTGATGTGCGACCGCATCCTGGTGTTGTCGTCCAACCCCGGGCGTGTGGTGGCGCAGATCAAGGTGCCGTTCGCCCACCCGCGCAACCGCCTGGACCCGATCTTCCGCAAGATGGTCGACGATATCTACGCGCTGATGACCAACCGTCGCAGTGCCGATGAGCGCACTGGCAAGGCCGAGTTGCAACTGGGCAGCCGCCTGCCGGAAGTGCCGACCAACCTGATGGCCGGTCTGATCGAAGCCCTGGCGGCCGAGCCGTATCATGGACATGCCGGTTTGCCGAACGTGGCCGAGCGTTTGCTGCTGGAGGTCGATGACCTGTTTCCGGTGGCCGAGATGCTCGAGCACCTGGGTTTTGCCGAACTGCGCGGGGCCGATATCAAGCTCACCGACTCGGGCAAGCGTTTCGCCGAGGACGGTACCCAGGAGCGCAAGGTGATGTTTGCCGAGCACCTGTTGCGCACCGTGCCCCTGGCGGCGCGGATTCGCCAGGTGTTGCAGGAGCGTAATGGGCACTGGGCGCCGCGGGTGCGTTTCGAGCAGGAGCTGGAAGACTCCCTCAGCGAAGACTTCGTCGAGCAGACCCTGGAAAGCGTGATCAGTTGGGGCCGTTACGCCGAGATCTTCTCCTACAACGACACCACCGAAACCTTCAGCCTGGAAGACGTGGAAGGCGAGATCTGACACAAACCTTGTAGGAGCTGGCTTGCCAGCGATGAGGCCCTGGAGCCTTGCGCCGTCCATTCGGACGCCATCGCCGGCAAGCCGGCTCCCACCATTTTCGGCTCGCTCCAATAATATCGCCATGCGCCCCCCTTGTAGGAGCTGGCTTGCCAGCGATGAGGCCCTGGAGCCTTGCGCCGTCCATTCGGA
>NZ_JBWKTH010000025.1:87769-107148 GCF_059420225.1 Pseudomonas sp. GW821-FHT04D07 | reverse complement strand
GGTCCGGGGCTAACCGAGAGTTTGCGGTGCGACTCGGTCCTGTGGGAGCGGAGCTTGCCCGCGAAGCTTTTAGCGGCCTCAAGGACGCCATCGCCAGCAAGCCAGCCCCTACAAGGTCCGAGGCTGACCGAGAGCCTGCAGTGCGACTCGGTCCTGTGGGAGCGGAGCTTGCCCGCGAAGCTTTTAGCGCCTTCAAGGACGCCATCGCCGGCAAGCCGGCTCCTACAAGGTCCGGGGCTAACCGAGAGTTTGCGGTGCGACTCGGTCCTGTGGGAGCGGAGCTTGCCCGCGAAGCTTTTAGCGGCTTCAAGGACGCCATCGCCGGCAAGCCGGACTCCTACAAGGGATTGTGCTCAACCCCGATAACGCGGCGTGACTGTTTACAGGCTCGGGAACGCGAACTGCGACGCTTCATGACTGGCACGTTGTGGCCAGCGCTGGGTGATCGCCTTGCGCCGGGTGTAGAAACGCACGCCATCCGGACCATAGGCATGCAGGTCGCCGAACAACGAACGCTTCCAACCACCGAAGCTGTGGTAAGCCACCGGCACCGGCAACGGTACGTTGACCCCGACCATGCCCACTTCGATCTCATCGCAGAACAAGCGCGCCGCCTCTCCGTCACGGGTAAAGATGCAAGTGCCGTTACCATATTCGTGATCGTTGATCAGTTGCATGGCCGCCTCCAGGCTGTTGACCCGGACGATGCACAGCACCGGCCCGAAGATCTCTTCCTTATAGATGCGCATCTCCGGTGTCACGCGATCAAACAGGCAACCGCCGAGGAAGAAGCCCTCCTCATGATCCTTGACGCTCAAGCCACGACCGTCGACCACCAGCTGTGCACCCGATGCCACTCCATCGGCGATATAACCACTGACCTTGTCGCGATGCTGACCAGTGACCAATGGCCCCATGTCCAACCCGCACGAAGTACCCGCACCGATCTTCAGCGCCTTGATCTGTGGCACCAGCTTGGCCACCAGCGCGTCCGCCACCTGGTCGCCCACGCAAACGGCCACGGAGATCGCCATGCAGCGCTCGCCGCAGGAACCATAGGCCGCGCCCATCAAGGCACTGACCGCATTGTCCAGGTCGGCATCCGGCATCAGCACCGCATGGTTCTTCGCCCCGCCCAGGGCCTGGACACGTTTGCCGCGCTTGGTGCCCTCGGCATAGATGTACTCGGCAATCGGCGTCGAACCGACAAAACTCAGGGCCTTGACCTCGGGCGCCGCGATCAGCGCATCCACCGCGGTCTTGTCACCATGCACCACGTTCAGCACGCCCTTGGGCAAACCGGCTTCCAGCAGCAGCTGGGCGATCAGCAAGGTCGAACTCGGATCGCGCTCGGACGGCTTGAGGATAAAGCAGTTGCCGCACACGATCGCCAGCGGGTACATCCACAACGGCACCATCGCCGGGAAGTTGAACGGAGTGATACCCGCCACCACGCCCAGCGGCTGGAAGTCGGACCAGGCGTCGATATTCGGACCGACGTTACGGCTGTATTCACCCTTCAGTACTTCCGGTGCAGCGCAGGCGTACTCGACGTTCTCGATACCGCGCTTCAATTCACCGGCGGCGTCTTCCAGAGTCTTGCCATGCTCTTCGCTGATCAACTGAGCGATACGCGCCTCGTTCTGCTCCAGCAGTTGCTTGAAGCGGAACATCACTTGGGCACGCTTGGCCGGCGGCGTATTGCGCCAGGCCGGAAAGGCAGCCTTGGCCGAGTCGATGGCTTGCTGGATGGTCTCGCGATCCGCCAATGGCACCTGATGGATAACCTGGCCGGTGGACGGGTTGTACACAGCGGCCGTGCGACCGGAATCGCTGACCAGTTGGCCGTCGATCAAATGTTGAATTGCGCTCATTGTGGGACTCCAGAACATGGGCATACAGAAGCGAGTCGCCTCGCTCCTGTCAGGGAATAACAGTGGCCTTCTATATAGAAGGATCAGTCGAGCTTGTTCAGCACTTCGCCGACCGCATCGAACAGGCGATCCAGATCCTTCGGCTGGCTGTTGAAGGTTGGCCCGAACTGCAGGGTGTCGCCGCCGAAGCGCACGTAGAAACCGGCTTTCCACAAGGCCATGCCGGCCTCGAAAGGACGCACGATGGCGTCGCCGTCACGGGCAGCGATCTGGATCGCGCCAGCCAAACCGTAGTTGCGGATGTCGATAACGTTCTTGCTGCCTTTCAAACCGTGCAAGGCATTTTCAAAGTGCGGCGCGACTTCGGCCACACTCTGTACCAGGTTTTCCTTTTGCAGCAGGTCAAGTGCCGCCAGGCCTGCCGCGCACGCCACCGGGTGTGCCGAGTACGTGTAGCCGTGGGGGAATTCCACGGCGTACTCAGGGGTCGGCTGATTCATGAAGGTCTGGTAGATCTCGCTGCTGGCAATCACCGCGCCCATCGGGATGGCACCGTTGGTGACTTGCTTGGCGATGCACATCAGGTCCGGGGTCACGCCGAAGCTGTCGGCACCGAACATCGCGCCGGTACGCCCGAAACCGGTAATCACTTCGTCGAACACCAGCAGGATATTGTGCTGGTCGCAGATTTCCCGCAGGCGCTTGAGGTAACCCTGTGGCGGCACCAGCACACCGGCGGAACCGGCCAGGGGCTCGACGAATACCGCTGCGATATTGGACGCATCATGCAGTTCGATCAGCTTGAGCAGCTCATCGGCCAGGGCAATACCACCCTGCTCCGGAATACCACGGGAGAACGCATTGCTCGCCAACAGAGTGTGGGGCAGGTGATCGACATCCATCATCGCCTGGCCGAACAGCTTGCGGTTGCCGTTGACGCCACCCAGGCTGGTCCCGGCAATGTTCACCCCGTGATAACCGCGGGCCCGCCCGATCATCTTGGTCTTGCTCGCCTGGCCTTTCAGGCGCCAGTAGGCCCGCACCATCTTCACCGCGGTATCGGCGCACTCGGAGCCGGAGTCGGTGAAGAACACATGGTTCAGATTGCCCGGCGTCAGCGCGGTGATTTTCTCTGCCAGCTGGAACGACAGCGGGTGACCGTATTGAAAGCCCGGCGAGTAATCGAGGGTGCCCAGTTGCTTGGCCACCGCCTCCTGGATTTCCTTGCGGGTGTGCCCGGCGCCGCAGGTCCACAGCCCGGACAGCGAGTCGTAGACCCGGCGTCCCTTGTCATCGATCAGCCAGCTGCCTTCGGCGGCAACGATCAGGCGCGGGTCGCGCTGGAAGTTGCGGTTGGCGGTGTAGGGCATCCAGTGGGCATCGAGTTTGAGCTGGCTGGCCAGGGAAGCGGGGGCGTTTTCAGACATGTTCATGGGCGAAACCTCGCAGGGCAATAAGCGGCGCAGAAGTTGAAAGCGTTCTTGCAGCTAAATTGCCATGGCGATAAAGTCGGTGAAATCCAACTCTTCTAATGTTCAGTCAGCAGACCACTAAACTATATGACTCAGCTATGAGCAGCCGCCGTCCCGATCCCCTGGCACAAGTCAGCGACTTTGATATCCGCTTGCTGCGCATCTTTCGCAGCGTGGTGGAGTGCGGCGGCTTTTCCGCGGCGGAAACCGTGCTCGGCATCGGCCGCTCGGCCATCAGCCAGCAGATGAGCGATCTGGAGCAGCGTCTCGGGCTGCGTCTGTGCCAACGCGGACGCGCCGGTTTCTCCCTGACCGAGGAGGGTCGCGAGGTCTATCACTCGGCGCTGCAACTGTTGGGCGCCCTGGAGAGTTTTCGCACCGAGGTCAACGGCCTGCACCAACACCTGCGCGGTGAACTGACCATCGGCCTGACCGATAACCTGGTCACCCTGCCGCATATGCGTATCACCCATGCGCTGGCCCAGTTGAAGGAGCGTGGACCGGATGTGCAGATCCAGATTCGCATGATCGCCCCCAACGAGGTGGAACAAGGCGTGCTCGACGGGCGCCTGCATGTCGGGGTGGTGCCCCAGGCCAGCGCCCTGTCAGGCCTGGAGTACCAGCCGCTGTACAGCGAACGTTCACTGCTCTACTGCGCGGTGGGTCATCCGCTGTTCTATGTCGACGACAAGCAACTGGACGATGACCGTCTCAACGCTCAGGACGCCATCGCCCCGACCTTTCGCCTGCCGGCCGAGATCCAGGCGCATTACCAGGCGCTCAATTGCACCGCGAGCGCCTCGGACCGTGAAGGCATGGCGTTCCTGATCCTGACCGGACGCTATATCGGCTACCTGCCCGACCACTACGCCAGCCTCTGGGTCCAGCAAGGTCGGCTGCGCGCGCTCAAGGCCGGCAGCCGCTTCTATGACCTGAGCCTGGCTTCGGTGACACGCAAGGGCCGACGACCGCACCTGGTGCTGGAAAGTTTCCTGGAGAGCCTGGCGGCGACCCGCTGAGCGGATATCCACAGACCTACCCCTTGTAGCTGGCTTGCCAGCGATGCCGCCCTCAAGGCCACCGCCGCTTAAAAGCCCAACTGCCAACAAGCCGGCGCCGGCAAAATATCGTCCCCAAGCCACTGCCGCAAATAGTTGCCCCGAAAGCGACAGAGTCGGCCTGGATCAAGGCTTTATATGATGACAGGACTTGTCTCAACCCCCTGGGTACGCTATCTGTGCACAGGTTACACCCACAGACCCGCTCGGAACTGCCTATGACCGTTGAAGCCCCTGCCCACGCCGGAAAGCCCGCCAGCCGAATTCGCCAGAAAAACCAGGAAGCGATAATCAAGGCCGCCGAAGACGAGTTCGCCCGCCATGGTTTCAAAGGCACCAGCATGAACACCATCGCCCTGAACGCCGGGCTACCCAAGGCCAACTTGCATTACTACTTCACCCACAAGCTGGGTCTGTACATCGCGGTACTGAGCAATATCCTCGAACAGTGGGATAACACCTTCAATCACCTCAGTGCCGAAGACGATCCGGCGCAGGCGCTGACCCGCTATATTCGCGCCAAGATGGAGTTCTCCCGGCGCCAGCCACAGGCCTCGCGGATCTTTGCCATGGAAATCATCAGCGGTGGCGAGTGCCTCACCGAGCATTTCAACCAGGACTACCGCGCCTGGTTCCAGGGCCGGGCGAACGTGTTCCAAGCCTGGATCGATGCTGGCAAGATGGACCCGGTCGACCCCGTGCACCTGATCTTCCTGCTCTGGGGCAGCACCCAGCATTACGCCGACTTCGCCACCCAGATCTGCCGGGTCACCGGCCGCCCGCGGCTGACCAAGCAGGATATGGAAGACGCCAGCAACAACCTGATCCATATTATCCTCAAGGGCTGCGGCCTGACGCCGTCACTCTGATCCTCCTGAACTGAAGCCGAATCCCGTATGCCTTTTACCCTTGCCGGCCTTTGCGAATACCGCGAGGAAATTCGCAAAAGCCGCTTTATCACCCTTGCCGCCCCGATCACCAGCGTTGCCGAAGCCCAGGCCTTTATCGAGCAACACAGCGACCTGGATGCCACCCACAACTGCTGGGCCTGGAAACTCGCCGACCAGTACCGCAGCAGTGACGACGGCGAACCCGGCGGTACCGCGGGCCGGCCGATCCTGGCCGCCATCGAAGCCCAGGATTGCGACCAGGTCGTGGTGTTGGTCATCCGCTGGTACGGCGGCATCCAATTGGGCACCGGTGGCTTGGCCCGCGCCTATGGCGGCGGCGCCAACAAGTGCCTGCAGACTGCCGAACGCCTGCCACTGATCAGCCGGGTCGCGCTGAGCTGCGCCTGCGGCTTCAGTGAACTGGCGCTGGTCAAGCTGCGGCTGGCCGAACTCGGCGGCCTGATCCTCGTGGAACAGTTCACCGCCAATGGCGTGGAACTGCAACTGGCGGTGGGCCAAGCACAGATCGATACACTGCAACGGCAACTGGCCGATCTCAGCCGCGGGCGCATTCTCTTGCAGCGCCAGGGGTAATCGACCCTCTGTCCACACTGACGGGACAGCCCCACCGGTTGCCCACAATCACTGTGCACCCGACTGTGGATAACCTGAGTACATCCGCCTGTAACCCTTCTGCAACGTGGCTTTGCGGGCGCTGATCAGTTTTTGTCCAATAACCCTTCAGCGACGCAAAATCGTCCGTTAAACAGAGAGTTACCGGGATTTATCGCGTTTGGAAAATAGCCAAATGGCCTTTATAGCCAAGCCGCGAGCTTGCACACAGATACTGTGGAGCAACCTGTGGATAAGCCGTGCAAGGGTGGCCGGGGCGCCGGTCCGGCCAAGCCTGCGGAGGATTGATCATTTTTCGATCAAAGCGCATCGAGCGATCTCGCCTGATCGAACTCTCCGCGTACCGGTAATAACTGCGCGCCCCCCCAGGCCAGTTCGAAGAACAGGAACACCGCGATGATCATGCTCGCCCCCTGGCTCAGGGCATACGCCTGCCAGGTCGCAAACAGCATCCGCCCCGCCGCGTCATAACGGCCGAAGGTCGGTTGCGGGTCGCGGATACGCAAGACCGCCCAGACGCAAACGATCGAGCCCAACAGGTTGGCCATCAACAGGTGCGCGGGCGCGAACGGCGGAAAACTGCCCGGCAGGTTCAGCGTCGCGGCCAGCGCCAACAACGCACTGTGCAGGGCGAGAAAACTCCAGGGCGTGACAAAGCCCGCCGTGACGATCAGGTCATACCAAGCGCTGGCCCGAACCAGCCGACGGTAGTGTGCCGGGCTCCACATACTGCATCTCCATAACCATTCAAGGAGCACAGAGGCTAAAGCCTGGAGTATGCTCCAAGGTCAAGCCTTTCCAGAGAACGAAGAGCATGCGTATCGGTGAACTGGCCCGGGCCTGTGCCGTCAGTTGCGACACCCTGCGTTTCTACGAGCAGCGCGGCTTGATCGTTGCCCAACGCAGCGCCAACGGCTATCGCGACTATCCTGCCGAGATGGTGCAACTGGTGCAGTACATCAAGACCGCCCAGCGTCTGGGCTTCAGTCTGGGCGAAATCGGCAGCAGCGTCGCCGGGGTGTGGAACGCGCCGGATGCCGACAGCGCGGTGACGCAACTGTTGCAAGACAAGCTCAGGCTGATCGAAGCACGCATGGCCGAGCTGGACGAGTTACGCCAGGAATTGCAGCATCGCCTGCAACAAAGTTGTCCTCTGAGAACTGGATTTTCATCTCACAAGGAGTTTGCTCATGAGCAGTAAGAATGCATTGATCATCGGTGCTTCCCGAGGCCTTGGACTCGGGCTGGCCCAACAACTGCTGGCCGACGGCTGGGACGTGACCGCCACCGTACGCGACGTCCACAAGGCCGATGCCTTGAAAGCCCTCGGCCCGGTACGCATCGAAGCCCTGGATATGGCCGATCACGCGGCGGTGAGCACCCTGGCGCAACACCTGGAAGGCCAGGTATTCGACTTGCTGTTCGTCAATGCCGGCGTCAAGGGGCCTGACGACCAGCGGCCGGGCAGCGCCGTGCTGGCGCAGATCGGCCAGTTGTTCATGACCAATGCCATCGCCCCCGTGGCCCTGGCCCAGCGTTTCGTCAGCCAGATCCGCCCGGGCAATGGCGTGATTGCTTTCATGAGTTCGGTCCTGGGCAGCGTGACCATGCCCGATGCGCCGAACCTGGCCTTCTACAAGGCGAGCAAGGCCGCACTGAACTCCATGACCAGCACCTTCCTGAGCGAAATCGAGGCACCAACCTTTACCGTCCTGTCGATGCATCCGGGCTGGGTGAGAACCGACATGGGTGGCGAGGGGGCGGACATCGACGTGGCCACCAGCGTTCGCGGCCTGGTCGACCAGATCAACGCCTATGCCGGCCGAGGTGGTCATCACTTCATCAACTACCGGGGCGAGACCATTCCCTGGTAAGCGGCCTACCCCTGTAGGAGCGAGCTTGCTCGCGATGGACGTCAACGATGACGTGGGGAACCTGATGCTCCGCGGTGCCGGGGCCACCATCGCGAGCAATCTCGCGCCTACAGGAGTCAAATTCAGCCTGGATTTAGTCAGTGTCTCGACGACATCTGTAGAATGTCCACCCACTGCACCTGATGAGAAAAACGACCATGTACGACTGGCTCAATGCCCTGCCCAAGGCAGAACTGCACCTGCACCTGGAAGGCTCGCTGGAGCCGGAGTTGCTGTTTGCCCTGGCCGAGCGCAACAAGATCGCCCTGCCGTGGAGCGACGTGGAGACCTTGCGCAAGGCCTATGCCTTCAACAACCTGCAGGAATTCCTCGACCTCTACTACCAGGGCGCCGACGTCCTGCGCACCTCCCAGGACTTCTACGACCTGACCTGGGCCTACCTGCTGCGCTGCAAGGCGCAGAACGTGATCCACACCGAACCCTTCTTCGATCCGCAGACCCACACCGACCGGGGTATTCCCTTCGAAGTGGTGCTCAACGGCATCGCCGCCGCCCTCAAGGATGGCGAACAGCAACTGGGCATCAGCAGTGGCCTGATCCTCAGCTTCCTGCGTCACCTCAGTGAAGACCAGGCACAGAAAACCCTGGACCAGGCGCTGCCGTTCCGTGACGCCTTTGTCGCGGTCGGCCTCGACAGTTCGGAAATGGGTCACCCGCCGAGCAAGTTCCAGCGGGTCTTCGACCGCGCCCGTGACGAAGGCTTCCTGACCGTCGCCCACGCAGGCGAGGAAGGTCCGCCGGAGTACATCTGGGAAGCCCTCGACCTGCTGAAGATCCAGCGCATCGACCACGGCGTGCGGGCCATCGAGGACGAGCGGCTGATGCAGCGGATCATCGACGAACAGATCCCGCTGACCGTCTGCCCGTTGTCGAACACCAAGCTCTGCGTGTTCGATCACATGTCGCAGCACAACATCCTCGCCATGCTCGAGCGCGGCGTGAAGGTCACGGTGAACTCCGATGACCCGGCCTACTTCGGCGGTTATGTGACCGAGAACTTCTACGCCCTGCACACTCACCTGGGCATGACCAAGGAGCAGGCCCAACGCCTGGCGCAGAACAGCCTGGATGCGCGGTTGGTCAAACCCTGACCCCACCCTGCAGGAGCCAGCTTGCTGGCGATGAGGCCCGAAAGACTTACATCGCCTATTCGGCCGTCATCGCCAGCAAGCCGGCGCCTACAATGACCGTGTTCAGCCTTATACCTCTGCCACCTCGTTCAGTTCCTCCAGTGCCCTGCCTTTGGTTTCCATGCCAAAACGCCAGACCAGCGCCGCCGCAATCACGAAGCACAGCGCTCCCAGGGCAAATACCCCGCCCTGCCCCATCACCGGAAACACCAGCCCGGTTACCAGCGGCCCGAGCAACGAGCCGATCCGTCCCACCGCCGAGGCGAAACCGGAACCCGTGGCCCGCGCCGACGTCGGGTACAACTCCGGCGTGTAGGTGTACAACACCGCCCACATGCCGAACAGGAAGAACTGCATCAACAACCCCGAACCCACCAGCAGACCGACATTGCCGCCGAACACCGCGCTCTGCCCGTAGAAAAACGCCATGACCCCGCCGCCGAGCAAGGTGACGATGCACACCGGCTTACGCCCCCAGCGTTCCACCAGCCAGGCCGCCATCAGGAACCCCGGAATCCCGCCCAGGGAAATCAGCACCGTGTAATACACCGACTGTGTCACCGCGAAACCCGACTGCTGCAGCAAGGCACTGAGCCAGGAGGTCAGGCCGTAGAAGCCGAGCAGGGCAAAGAACCAGACGCTCCAGATCATCATCGTGCGCTGGCGGTACAGCGGTGACCACAGTTGTTGAAAAGCCGAAAAGAAACTCGGCGCACGGTCCACGCCACGGGGCAGGCGCAGCGGGATCGGCAACGACGTGCGCTTGAGCGAAGTGCGCACTCGCGCCTCGATTTCGCCCAGCACCTTGTCCGCCGCCGCATGATGCCCGGCCTGCTCCAGCCAGCGCGGTGACTCGGGGATGAAAAAGCGAATCGCCAGAACAAACACCGCCGGTATCGCCAGCACCAGGAAGATGTCCCGCCAGCCCACCAGTGGCAGCAGGAAATACGACAGCAGCCCCGCCGCAACAAAGCCAAGGGGCCAGAAGCCGTCCATCAGTGCGATATAACGTCCACGGCGCTTGGCCGGAATCAGTTCCGAGAGCATCGACTGGGCAATCGGAAACTCCATACCCATGCCGAACCCCAACAGGATGCGAAACAGCGTCAGGCTCTCGACGGTCTGCGCGGTGGAACACAGGTAGCTGGCCAGCCCCCAGAGCACGATGCTCCACTGGAACACCGGCTTGCGCCCGAAGCGGTCGGCAAGCAGACCCGACAGCGAAGCGCCGACCACCATGCCAAAAAAGCTCGAACTGGCCAGCAGACCGGCCTGGGCACTACTGAGGGCAAACTCGGCTTTGATCGAGCCAAGCAGAAAAGTCATCATCGCCAGGTCCATGGAGTCGAAGAAAAACGCCAGGGCAATGATGATGAAAATCAGCCGGTGATAACCGCTGATGGGCAAGCGTTCCAGTCGTTCCGCCGCGCTGTAGCCTTGAGCTTCCATGGGATATCCCTCGATTCGAATCTTCGATCGAGTGTGCGGTATCGTCAGCGGGGCTGGTTTCTGGTTACGACCTGTTCGCAGTCTTGAGCGACGCCCGCCGCATCCGTGCGGCAGGCCACTGGGGTTCAGCCAGCCAATTCGAGCTCGACTTCACTGGCCAGCTTGTCGATCTGCCGCTGCCCGAGCGCGGACACCTGCAAGGCCCGGGAATCTTCCCGCGAGGCCAGCCAGCCGGATTGCAGGAACAGTTGCAGCAGCCCGGCACCCAGCGCCCCACCCAGGTGGGGGCGACGTTGCAGGTCGTGGCAGACACAGGCGATCTCGCGCTGCCCATGGGCCAGCGCCTGGATGTACAGGCCGCGCTCGGCCAGGCGCGCCGCGCCCTTGCTGGTGACCCGCAGCCGCAGTTCCTGTTGTTCGACCCAGCCCGCCGCCAGCAGGCGCTGGTACAGCTCGCCGGCCAGCTCCCCTCCCAGATGATCGTGGCAAACCCGCGCGTGACGTAGAGCGTCAGCGTCAGGGGCCAGGGCCTTCACCGCATGCGCCATCGCCAGCGGCGCACTGGCCAATGAAGCGCTGGCCAAGGCTTGCACCGCCGTACCGACTTCCGGGGCGGCGAGGCGGAAGAAACGCTTGCGCCCGCGCTCCTCGATCCGGACCAGGCCACCCGAACTCAGGCGCGCCAGGTGGGCGCTGGCCGAGGACAGCGACAGGCCCGTGCACAGGGCCAACTCATCGGCAGCCCGGGCGCTGCCATCCAACAACGCCCACATCATTGCACTGCGCTTGGGGTCGGCAAGCAACGTGGCAATCTGACTGACGCAAGGTGCATATTCCATGTCTTCACTCCCTGTTGAAACACTGATCGAACGCACACGGGGCATACTGAGGAGTAATCCCGCCCAAGCCAAGACGCGAAAATGCCAAAAACCGGGGGATTTTTTCGTCGTTTGGTAATCAACGGCGGCGAATGAAACAAGATGCGTAACCCGCCGCGAGGATATTGGATCCAATGTCTTCAGCCTAAACCACAATATGCGGGGAGCCGACCTTTATTCCTGAACGGGTTGTAACAGAACCTCTTTGAGATCGGCCGGTCTCATATCCGGGAAACCGGCGCCAGGCGCCCGAGTTGGGCGCATCGCCGGCTCAGCATCTCGCGCAACAAGTTCACCGGCTTACTCAATTGAGCGCGATGGGCGCACAACAAATTCAGCGGAGCACGCTCACAGCGCAGCTCCGGCAACAGCACCTGCAAGCGTCCCGCGAGAACATCGGCCGACACATCCAGCCAGGATTTGTAGGCGATACCGACCCCGGCCACGGCCCAGCGCCGCACCACATCGGCGTCGTCGCTGAAACGATCGCCGCTGACGGTCAGGCTGACTTCGCGCTTGCCATCGTGAAAACGCCAATGGTCATGCACCCGACTGCTCAGCATGTAGAGCAGGCAGTTGTGCTGCGCCAGTTGCGCCAACGTGCGCGGTTCGCCGTGCCGCGCCAGATAGCTCGGTGCCGCGCACAGCACCCGGTGGTTGTCCGGCGCCACAGGCAGCGCCACCAGGCTGGAGTCCTCCGGCTCGCCATAACGCAAGGCAATGTCCACCGGCTGGCGGAACAGATCGGCAATGCGGTCGCCGAGCAGCAGGCGCACGGTCAGTTGCGGGTGCTCGCGCTGGAACTCGTCCAGCCAGGGCAGCAGCAGGTTACGTCCGAAGTCCGAGGGCGCCGACAACTGCAAGACCCCGCTGACCTGATCCTGGCCACGGGCCAACAACCGGCGTCCCTCATCAAGTTGGCTCAACGCGCCCCGGGCATATTCCAGGAAGCCCTCGCCTTCAGCCGTCAGTCGCAGGCTGCGGGTCGAGCGCGCCAACAGGCGCGCGCCCAGTTGCTGTTCGATCCGTTTCAGCGCGGCACTGGCCACCGCCGCCGACATGTCCATGACCCGCGCCGCCGCCGACAAGCTGCCCAGGTCGGCGGCCCGGACAAACAACTGCAAGTCATCGAAACGCAGCATGGAGGCCTCGGCATTATCAAAAAAATATTGAAAGAGCCTGCTGTTTTAGCCGGTTTTATCTTCAAGTGAAATAGCCAATCATGGCGCCATCGAAATCATTGCCCGCTGGAGTTTTCACATGAAAGCCATCGCCTTCTATGCATCCCTGCCCGTCAACGACCCGCTGTCCCTGCAGGACATCGAACTGCCCGCCCCGGTCGCCGGTCCCCGTGACCTGCTGGTGGAGGTCAAGGCCATCTCGGTCAATCCGGTGGACACCAAGGTCCGCCAGTTCATGCCCGCGGAAAACGGTGAAGCCAAGGTGCTCGGCTGGGATGTGGCCGGCGTGGTCAAGGCAGTCGGCAGCAACGTCAGCCTGTTCAAGGTCGGCGACCCGGTTTTCTATGCCGGCTCCCTGACTCGCCCCGGCGCCAACAGCGAGTTGCATGTAGTGGATGAGCGCATCGTCGGGCACATGCCGAAAAGCCTGGGTTTTGCCGAAGCCGCCGCCTTGCCGTTGACCGCCATCACCGCCTGGGAGCTGCTGTTCGAACGCCTGCAAATCGCCGAGGACAAGGCTGATCAGGGCCAGAGCCTGTTGATCGTCGGCGCCGCCGGTGGTGTCGGTTCGATCCTGACCCAGCTCGCCAGCCAGTTGACCGGCCTGAAAGTCATCGGCACCGCTTCGCGCGCCGAAACTAGGGACTGGGTAAAAGCGCTGGGCGCCGATCTGGTCATCGATCACCGCCGGCCGCTGAGCGAAGAACTCAAGGCCCACGGCCAGGCGCAGGTGACCCATGTCGCCAGCCTGACCCAGACCGACAGCCACCTCGACCAACTGGTCGAAGCCCTCAAGCCCCAGGGCAAGCTGGCGCTGATCGACGACCCGAAAGGCCTCGACATCAGTAAACTCAAGCGCAAGAGCCTGTCGTTGCACTGGGAGTTCATGTACACCCGCTCGATGTTCGAGACCGACGACATGATCGAACAGCACAACCTGCTCAACCGCGTTGCCGAACTGATCGATGCCGGCGTGTTGAAAACCACGCTGGGCGAACATTTCGGCCAGATCAACGCCGCCAACCTGCGCCGTGCCCATGAGTTGCTGGAAAGTGGCAAGGCCAAGGGCAAGATCGTGCTGGAAGGGTTCTGAGTCGAATCCCGCGCACCTGTCGACCTGACAGCACACCATCCTGTAGGAGCCAGCTTGCTGGCGATGAGGCCCTTGAGCCTTGCAGCGCCCATTTGCACGCCATCGCCAGCAAGCTGGCTCCTACAGGGTTTTCGGCGTTTGCAGAAACGCGGACTCATGAGACAGGTTTGCTCCTGCAAAAAAATCAGAGCAACCACCAGTCAGATGATTGAGCCAGGTCATCTGCAAGCAGAAAATCGGCGCTACAATCGTACCCTCACTGCTGTTTTGGTTTTAATGCAGTCATTTTCAAGCAACAGAGAATGAGTCGTTACCAACAGGAGGAAGTCCGCAATGAATATACTGCTCAAAGAACTGCCCAGGTCCCACGGCAATCAATGGCAGGTCCGTCTGGACCAGCACGTGGTGACCTTCCGTAGCGAATCCGAAGCCCGCGCCTTTGTCAGCACCCTGCAAGCCAGGTTGCAGGCCCCCCACGCTTTCCCCGAACACCAGCAACGCGCCGTCGGCTGATCCCGCGCCGGGAACCTAGCCCTGGATGACTCGCGCGTTCTGCACGCGGCGAGTCGACATGGCCAGCGTGACCACCAGTACACCGCACAGGCTGATGACCAGAGCCATCGGCACGGCGCTGCCATCGTGCAGCACTCCGACCAATGACGCGGCAGCCGCCGCCACGCCGAACTGCAGGCAACCCAGGGTTGCCGACGCGCTGCCGGCGCGCCCGCCCTGGCCGTTCATGGCACAGGCCGAGGCATTGGGCAGAATGCAGCCCAGGCTGGAAATACAGATGAACAGCGGCACCAGCAACGGCCACAACTGTTGCGGGTGCAGACTGCTGATGGCCAGCAGCGCCAGGCCGGCAGCCAGGTAGACCCACACCGCGCGCACCAGCAGAAAGGCCGGGCCGCGCTTGGCCAACAAGCGCGCATTGACCTGTGCCGTCAGGATAAAACCCGCGGCATTGGTGCCGAACAACCAGCCGTAGTGCTCGGCCGGTACGCCATAAAGCTTGATGAACACGAACGGCGAACCGGCGATATAGGCAAACATCCCGGCGATCGCGATGCCGCCGGTCAGGGCGTGGCCGAGGAACAGACGGTCGCCCAACAACCGGCCGTATTGGCGCAACGCCCCCGACAACGGCGGACGTGGGTGATTGGCCGGCAGGCTCTCCGGCAGGCCAAGAATCACCGCGATGGCCGCCAAGGCACTGAAGATCGTCAGGGCGATAAAGATCGAATGCCAACCATAGAGATTGACCAGCACGCCACCGAGCATCGGTGCCAGGATCGGCGCCAACCCCACCACCAGCATCAGTTGCGAAAAGACCTTGGCCGACCCCACCGCATCGCATTTGTCGCTGACCACCGCACGGGAAATCACCATTCCGGCGCAGCCGCCCAGGGCCTGGACAAACCGCGCGCCAATCAGCCATTCCAGGCTCGGGGCGAAGGAGCAGGCCAGGGAGGCAACGGTGAACAGCGCCACCCCCACCAGCAACGGCAGCCGCCGACCGAAGCGGTCGGCCACCGGCCCATAGGCCAACTGGCCGATGGAGAGACCGAGAAAATACACCGCCAGGGTCAGCTGGATATGTTTTTCATCGGTACCGAAGGCCGTGGCCATGGCCGGGAAGCCCGGTAGGTAGAAGTCGATGGCCAGGGGCGCGAAAGCGCTCAGGGCACCAAGAATCAGGATGGTTCGCAGGTTCATCTGGTGTCCAGGGAAGATCGGCGCGGATCGCTAGTCTAGCGGCGCGAGGAGGCCTTGAACATTCTGATAGGTCGCTAACTATTAAAAAAACCGGAACAGCGCACGATCTGTAGATACCGGCTTGCTGGCAATGAGGCCAGTAAGTCCTGCGTCGATTATCCGGCCGCCATCGCCGGCAAGCCGGCTCCTACAGTTGACCGCGCTGACCGCGCTGGCCGTGTTGACCGTGTTGACCGTGTTGACCGTGGTGACCGTGGTGACCGTGGTGACCGTGGTGACCGTGCTGACCATGGTGACCGCGTTGAACGTAGTGGCGGCGGTATTTAGCGGATCCGCGTCAAACCGCCAGCTTCGCCTCATAACCTTCTTCGCTGATGGCGCTGAGCACTTCCTCCGCCGACAGCCGACTGCTGCTGACGCCGACCTCCTTCGCCGCCAGGTCGACTCGCACATCGGCCGCCGGATCCCGGGCCTGAACCGCCTGGGTAATGGCCCGTACACAGTGACCGCAGGACATACCCTGGACATTGAAGACTTGCATGACACAGCTCCTTTCATGGGGGAATGTTTGCAGTCTCAAGCTTGCCACCGTGGCAAGGTCAAGTTCCTGATGACACTGCCGGGCTGGCATTTAACGCGAGCCTGCGCCAAGCTTCGGCATCGACGATCAATCCGTAGGAGATTCAGCCATGCGCTGGTCAGCATTCAGCCTGTTCGGCCTTCTCAGTATTTTCGGTGCGAGTCCTTTCGCCAGTGCGGCCGGAGAGAACTACGCGGTACTGATCATTTCTCGCGAGCGCCTGGAAGTCTCCACCTCCTGCGAGATCGGCATCTACCTTCAGGACCAACTGTCCGCCCGGCTGTTCCAGGAACAATCCACCTCCTTCAACCTGCCGCCTGGCAATGTCTCCATCCGCTTGAAATTCTTGCCCGGACAGACTCCGGGCTGCGAAGCCGGCATGCTCACCACCCCCGAACAGGTGATAAAGCTCAGCGGCGGCGATGTGCGCAAGTTCGCCATCATCGGCGGCCCGGAAGGCCTGCGCCTGAAACAGGTGTCGCTGGGTTATCAATAAGGGCTTGACCTTGCCAATGGGGCAAGGTTGATCCTTGGGGCAACTTCTCCAGGAGTATTGCCCATGCTCGCCTCCACCCTCTTCGACCTGCCGATCGCCGGCATGACCTGCGCCAGTTGCGCCGGTCGTGTCGAACGCGCCCTGAGCAAGGTCGCCGGCGCCAGCGCCGTCAGCGTCAACCTCGCCACCGAACAGGCCCGTGTCCAGGCCCCGGCCGATAGCCTGCCGGCGCTGCTCAGCGCCATCGAGCAAGCCGGCTACAGCGTGCCCACGCACAGCCTGGAACTGGATATCGGTGGCATGACCTGCGCCTCCTGCGCCGGCCGGGTCGAACGAGCCTTGAGCAAGGTACCCGGCGTGCAGCGGGTCAGCGTCAACCTGGCCAGTGAACGCGCCCATCTGGATCTGCTCGGCCAGGTCGATCCGCGCCTTCTGATTGTCGCGATCACGAACGCCGGCTACACCGCCCACCTGCGGCAAAGCGAGGCCGCCGTCGCCCAGGACCAGCAACGTCGTCTGCGCCGCGAGCGCTTGTCCCTGCTGTTGGCGATTGCCCTGGCCCTGCCACTGGTGGTGCCGATGCTGATCCAGCCGCTGGGCTACCACTGGATGCTGCCGGCCTGGCTGCAATGGGCCCTGGCCACCCCGGTGCAGTTTATCTTCGGCGCGCGCTTCTATGTCGCCGCCTGGAAGGCGCTCAAGGCCGGGGCTGGCAATATGGACCTGCTGGTCGCCCTCGGCACCAGTGCCGGTTATGGCCTGAGCCTGTATCAATGGGCCAACGCCACCCCCGGCAGCATGCCCCATCTGTACTTCGAAGCCTCGGCGGTGGTGATCGCCCTGGTGCTGCTGGGCAAGTACCTGGAAAGCCGCGCCAAGCGCCAGACCGCCAGCGCCATCCGCGCCCTGGAAGCCTTGCGTCCGGAGCGGGCGATCCAACTGATCGACGGCCGCGAACAGGACGTCGCCATCAGTGCCCTGCGTCTCGATGACCTGGTGCTGGTCAAACCCGGCGAACGTTTCCCGGTGGACGGCGAGGTGGTCGAAGGCCGCAGCCACGCCGATGAAGCGTTGATCAGCGGAGAAAGCCTGCCGGTACCCAAGCAACCCGGCGACGCAGTCACCGGCGGGGCCATCAACGGTGAAGGTCGGTTGCTGGTGAAAACCCGGGCGCTGGGCACCGAAACCGTGCTGGCGCGGATTATCCGCCTGGTGGAGGACGCCCAGGCCGGTAAGGCACCGATTCAGAAGCTGGTGGACAAGGTCAGCCAGGTATTTGTCCCGACCGTCCTGCTGCTGGCCCTGGCGACATTGATCGGCTGGTGGCTGCACGGCGCGCCGCTGGAGACTGCGCTGATCAATGCCGTGGCCGTGCTGGTGATTGCCTGCCCGTGCGCCCTGGGCCTGGCGACGCCGACGGCGATCATGGCCGGCACCGGCGTGGCCGCGCGCCATGGCATCCTGATCAAGGACGCCGACGCCCTGGAGCGCGCCCATGAAGTCAGCACCGTGGTCTTCGACAAAACCGGCACCCTCACTTCCGGCGCGCCACGCATCGCCCACCTGAGCGCCACGGCCGGTGACGACGACAACGTGCTGCAACTGGCCGGCGCCCTCCAGCGTGGCAGCGAACACCCCCTGGCCAAGGCGGTGCTGGACGCCTGCGCGGAACGCGGCCTGACCCTGGCGGAGGTGAATGACAGCCGCGCCCTGAGCGGTCGTGGCATCGCCGGTCGTCTCGGCGAGCGCGCCCTGGCCCTGGGCAATCAGCGCCTGCTCGACGAAAGTGGCCTGGACGCCGGCGCGTTGGCCGAATCGGCGAGCGCCTGGGAAGCCGAGGGCCGGACCCTGTCCTGGCTGATCGAGCAAGGCCCGCAACCGCACGTGCTCGGTCTGTTTGCCTTTGGTGACACACTCAAGCACGGCGCCCTGCAAGCCATCCAGCAGCTCAAGGCCCGGCAGATCGGCAGCCACCTGCTGACCGGCGACAATCGCGGCAGCGCCAGGGTGGTCGCCGAGGCCCTCGGTATCAATGATGTTCACGCACAGGTGCTGCCGGCGGACAAGGCAGCCATCGTCGCCGAGCTGAAGCAGCACGCCGTGGTGGCGATGGTCGGCGACGGCATCAACGACGCCCCGGCGCTGGCCGCCGCCGATATTGGCATTGCCATGGGCGGCGGCACCGATGTCGCCATGCACGCGGCGGGTATCACCCTGATGCGTGGCGATCCGCGACTGGTGCCAGCAGCCCTGGAGATCAGCCGCAAGACCTATGCGAAGATCCGCCAGAATCTGTTCTGGGCTTTCGTCTATAACCTGATCGGCATTCCCCTGGCCGCCTTCGGCCTGCTCAACCCGGTACTGGCTGGAGCGGCCATGGCCTTGTCCAGCGTCAGCGTGGTGAGCAATGCGTTGCTGCTCAAGACCTGGAAACCGAAAGATCTCGACTGAAGGAGTTGTCATGAATATCGGCCAAGCAGCCCGCCAGAGTGGCCTGAGCGCGAAGATGATTCGTTACTACGAGTCCATCGGCCTGCTCAAGGCCGCCAACCGCACGGACAGCGGCTACCGTTTGTACAGTGCGCAAGATTTGCATAGCCTGGCGTTTATCAAACGTTCCCGGGACCTGGGTTTCTCCCTGGAAGAGGTCGGCAGGTTGCTGGCCCTCTGGCAGGACCGCCAACGCGCCAGCGCCGACGTCAAGGCCCTGGCGCGTCAGCATATCGAGGAATTGAGCCGCAAGATCGAGGAACTGGCCAGCCTGCGCGACACCTTGCAGGATCTGGTGGAGCACTGCCACGGCGACCATCGGCCTGATTGCCCGATCCTCAAGGACCTGGCGTCGGGGGGTTGCTGCAATTGAAAAATCCGGCTTCAGTCGCGATGCTATCCACTTAAAGCCAAACACAAATCCTGTGGGAGCGGGGGGGGGGGGGGGGGGGGGGGGGGGGGGGGGGGGGGGGGGGGGGGGGGGGGGGGGGGGAGGAGGGGGGGG
>NZ_JBWKTH010000025.1:11405-87760 GCF_059420225.1 Pseudomonas sp. GW821-FHT04D07 | reverse complement strand
GTGCTTGCCCGCGAAGGGGCCCCTGAGAGCGCTAAAAGCTTCGCGGGCAAGCACCGCTCCCACAGTTTTTACTCGATCACTGCTGCATCCACGGCGGAGGCGGCTCTTCGGCCTTGCTCGGCGGCTTGTCATCCGCCGCGCGGATCGCCTGCCGGCGCTCCTCCTCGAAGCGCGCCGCTTCGATCTCGCGCATCACGCTGCCGACATCGGCGAGTTCTTCCGGATCGTCGAACTCACCCGTCAGCACACTGCCCGGATGCAAGGTGCCGGCTTCGAACAACGCCCACATTTCCTTGGCATAGCGGGTGTCCCTGAGCTCCGGAGCAAAACGCCCGAAGTACGACGCCATGTTGCCGACGTCGCGCTCCAGCATGCTGAAGGCATGGTTGTTGCCCGCCGCATCCACCGCCTGGGGCAGGTCGATGATCACCGGTCCCTGCGGCGTCAACAACACGTTGAACTCCGACAGGTCACCATGCACCAGACCGGTACACAGCATCAGCACGATCTGGGAAATCAGGAACGCGTGATACTCGCGCGCCTGATCCGGTTCCAGCACCACGTCGTTGAGGCGTGGCGCGGCATCGCCGTACTCATCCGCCACCAACTCCATCAATAGCACGCCTTCCAGGAAGTCGAACGGCTTGGGCACCCGTACGCCGGCACCGGCCAGACGGAACAACGCCGCCACCTCCGCGTTCTGCCAGGCGTCCTCGGTCTCCTTGCGGCCGAACTTGGAGCCCTTGGCCATGGCCCGGGCCTGCCGGCTGTTGCGCACCTTGCGGCCTTCCTGATACTCGGCCGCCTGACGAAAACTTCGTTTATTCGCCTCCTTGTAGACCTTGGCACAACGTAGCTCATTGCCACAGCGCACCACATAAACCGCTGCCTCTTTACCACTCATGAGTGGGCGCAGCACCTCGTCGACCAGACCGTCCTCGATCAGGGGTTCAATGCGTTTTGGAGTCTTCATCAGCTTTTATTGTGGGTCCTTTATTGCCAAACACGCGAATGTCACTCGTTATACGGCAATCCTCTCACAGCGGGGAGAGGATGCCGACCTCGAATACTCTCCAATGCACTCAATGTGCCAGATTATTCCGACGAATCGGCCAAGTGAACGCCGCAACGCCAGAGAATAGCCGACGATTATCAGGCTATGGCTCAGGCAGCACCTTGTGGTTTCCGAGCACGGTCGACAGCCTGATGCTCAGAAAAAATCAGAATATCCACCCTATACCTCAACTTTTTTCCGCGCCAGCCGAAGCGCTTTAAGACAAAGGCGTTTTTGTCGGACAATCAGCACGCCGCCAGCGAAACGGATTTTCAGCACAACCATCACTTTCACAGCTGCCCTATACCGCCCCCACGTGATCAGCACGTCTGGGGTCTACAAGAAAAATCTGGAGCGCGGATGAACATCAAGCAGAAACTGACCTGGGCGTTTGCAATCGTCGCCTGCTTACCGGTGGTCCTGGTTGCCACCCTGGTGGTACTGAACCTGCGCAGCGAAGCCCGCAGCAACTTTGTCGACGGCAGTGGCCGGGAAATCCGTCAGGTCAGCAACGCCATGCAGCTGTTCTTCGACGGCGTCAGTCAGAACGTTGAATACATGACGAACCATCCACTGATAAAAAATTCCGATGGTGTGCTCAAGAGCTACATGAGCGCCGATGCCGGGCAAACGGCCCTTAACGAGCAGGACAAACAGATCTACGACCTGCTTGAGGGCATGCGACTGGCCCATCCGGCCTATTCCTACGTGTCCTACGGCGTTGGTAACGGTGGCTACGTTTCCACCCCAGCCGACCCGAAACTGGCCAACTACGACCCACGTGTCCGTCCCTGGTACAAGACCGCGCTAGCCAACCCCGGCAAGACCCTGCGGACCTCCGCCTACTACTGGGCTGCCGACGACGCCGTCATGATCGGTACCGTGCGCACCGTGGACAACAAGCTGGGGCCCCAGGGAGGCGTCGTCGGTGTCGACGTGACCCTCAAGCAGCTCACCGAGATCGTCAAGCAGATCAAACTCGGTGAAAGCGGCTACCTGATGCTGATGGAGAGCAGCGGCAACCTGCTGGTGGACCCCAAGCAGCCGGAGCACAACTTCAAGGCCCTGGGCAGTCTCGGTGGCGGTTACGCGGACCTGGCCAAGGCCGGCAAAGGCCTGGTGGAAGTCGATATCAACGGCGAGCACTACATGGCCAACGTCTGGCCGTCCGAGCAACTGGGCTGGACCTTTATCGGCCTGATCAAGCAGAGCGAAGTGATGGCCTCGGCCAACCAGCTGACCTGGCTGGTGGCAATTATCGCCGCCGTGCTCGCGGTGATCTTCGCCATTGTCGGCGCCAGCTTCGCCAGCCTCATCGTCCGGCCAATCCGCAGCGTGGCCAGCGGCCTGGAAGGCATCGCCCAGGGCGAAGGCGACCTGACCCAGAACCTGCAGATCCGTGGCAGCGACGAAACCGCGCAGCTGGCCAACTGGTTCAACCAGTTCCTCGGCGCGATCCGCAGCCTGATCCAGCACATTGGCCAGTCGGCCAACAAAATTCTCGATTCGTCGCGTAACTCCACCCGGGTCTCCGGGGACATGGCCGACGCCGCCGGACGCCAACGCGAGGCAGTGGACATGGTGTCGACGGCGTTCCACGAGATGGTCGCCACCGCCAACGAAGTCGCCCGCTCCTGCAGCCAGGCCGCCGAATCGGCCGACAGCGGCCAGCGCCAGGCCCGCGAAGGCCAGCAGCAGATCGATGCGGCGGTCACCAGCGTCGACCAGTTGAGCCATGAAATCTCGCAGTCGGCCCAGTCGATGCAGCAACTGGAGACCGACAGCAACAATATCCAGTCGATTCTCGGCACCATTCGCTCGATTGCCGAACAAACCAACCTGCTGGCGCTCAACGCCGCCATCGAAGCGGCCCGGGCCGGAGAACAAGGCCGTGGTTTTGCGGTGGTCGCCGACGAGGTGCGAGCCCTGGCCAAGCGTACCGCCGACTCCACGGCGGAAATCGACGGTCTGCTCGGTAATCTGGCCAAACGCACCAGCCAGGTCGCGCAACAGATGCATGCCAGCCTTGAGGTGTCGCAGGAATCGGTGAACCGTATCGGCCTGGCACGCACCAGTTTCGGGCAGATCCGCGAGTCGGTGGACGTGATCCGCGACATGAACACCCAGATCGCCACCGCGGCGGAAGAACAGCACCACGTCGCCGAAGACATCAACCGACATATCAGCCAGATCCATGGCGATGCGCAGTTGGTGGCGGAACTGGCGAACTCGGCGCGGCTCGACTCCCAGGGCCTGGCGGGGCTGTCCAGCGAACTGGATGCGTTGGTCAAGCGGTTCCGGACCTGAGACACACGTCGGAGCGGTGCTTGCCCGCGAAGCTTTTAGCGCCCTCAAGGGCCTCTTCGCGGGCAAGCTCCGCTCCCACATTGGTGCGGCGGTGTTTCGGCACTCAGTGGCGGAACAGTTCCCCCGGCGTATAACCGAACAAGCCCTTGAACGCGGCGATAAAGGCCGACGTCGAGTCATAACCACAGGACAGCGCGGCCCGGGTCACGCTGTCACCCGCCTCCAACGTCCGCAGCGACGACAGCAATCGGGCGCGCTGACGCCAGCCACGAAAACTCAGGCCGGTCTCACGCTGAAACAAGCGCATCAAAGTTTTTTCCGACATGCCCAGGCGCTCGGCCCACTGCCCCAGGGTCACCGCCAATTCGGGGTTTTCAATCAGCTCATTGCACAAGTCGAGCAGTCGCAAGTGACGCGGCAGCGGTAGCGAAAACCCCACCTCCGGCAACCCCGCCAACTGATCCAGCAACACCTGCACCAAGCGCCCTTCGCTGCCACCGTCCTCGGGATAATCGACCGGCAACCGGCAGAAACTCTTGATCAGTTCCCGAGCCAGCGGCGTCACCTCCAGCACCCGGCACCGCGCCGGCGCCCACCGGCAATCCTCGCGACGCACGTACAGACTGCGCATTTCCGCGCGCATCGAGGTGACCACCTCATGCTCCAGCCCGGCCGGAATCCACACGCCCCATTGCGGCGGCGCGAAGAAGCTGCCTTCGGCGGTGTGCACACCCAGCACCCCGCTGATGGCATAGGAAAACTGCACCCAGTCATGCCGATGACGCGGCGTCCACGAGCCGGCGCTCAGGCTCTCGGCCCGGGCGTACAGCGGCCGCGGCAGGGACGACAGGGTCGGAATCTGGCGTTGGGGACCACGTTGTCCGTTAGTCGGCATGAATAGACCTTATGTCGCAAGACGGCGTTCAGGCTGCGACCTTAGGCCAAGCGGGCACTTCTGACAATGCCGACAGGACCAGCGCTGCCGACACCAGGCAAGCCGTTGGTGCGCAACACTGCGATGGCAGGCCCTTGCATTCACGCCTGGGATCAGAGCAATACAAGGCAACGAATCCGTCCTATGATGGGAAAGATATTGCCCACGATAAATAAAGATAACCCCTACAAATTATAGCGACCGCTCATGGAAAGCCCGCGCATGCCCGTAAACTGGCAATACCTGACCGCCGCGCCTAGCTTGCCCGCGCTTTACTTGCGTGCCGCGACACGACGCATTATCGCCGGCCAACACCTGCCAGACCTGGGGCTACGCAGTTGGGTGACCGTCGATGAACGGCGCCTGGCTGCCTATCGCCGGGTCTGCGGCTTTGCCGTGGGCAGCCCGATGCCGGCGACCTATCCCCATGTGCTGGCCTTGCCCCTGCAACTGCAATTGCTGACGGCCAAGGAGTTTCCCTTTCCACTGCCGGGCCTGGTTCACCTGAACAACCGTATCCGCCTGTTACGGCCCCTGGGCGGCATGAGCAATCTGCGGGTCGGCGTGCAGGTACGCAACCTGCAGCCCCATGTCCAGGGCGCGACCTTCGATCTGCTCACTGAGATCGATGATGCCCTCGGGCCGCTCTGGGAAGCCGAAAGCCGGATACTCTGCCGGGGCGTTAACCTGGACACCAAGCCGGCGAAGAAAAAAAAGGCCTCGCCCCTGCCCTTGACCGAGCTGTCGCACTGGCAGGTTCCGGTCGATATCGGCCGGCGGTACGCCAGGGTTTCCGGTGACTACAACCCGATCCACCTGACGGCCCTGAGCGCCCGCCTGTTCGGTTTCCCCCGGCCCATCGCCCATGGTTTGTGGAACAAGGCCCGTATCCTCGCGGCCCTGCACGAGCACCTGCCGAGCGCCAATATCGAGATCGAGGTGGCGTTCAGAAGGCCGGTGCGCCTGCCCGGCGAAGTCGGCCTGTGGGCCAGCGCACCCGGTTCGAACGGCGCGTTCAAATTGTCCGGGGCCAAGGGGCTGGAGCATCTGAGCGGTCGCTGGCAGCCGATTGCCTGACACTGCACCTACCCGCCCTGACGAATATTTCATCGGCTCCAGGTGTTATCCCTACAGCAAGGCCCTTGCTTCCCGTTCTCATCCACCGGAAGCTAGACGCCTTGAAGGAGAACACCCGCATGAACCTCGATGAACTGACCCAACGCCTGCACGGCATCCGCGATCGCAACGCCTGGAAAACTTTCCACAGCCCGAAAAACCTGGCCATGGCCGCCAGCGTGGAGATGGCCGAGCTGGTGGAGATTTTCCAGTGGCTCAGCGAGGATCAATCGCGCCAGTTACCGCCGGAAAAACTCGCCCATGCCGGGCAGGAAGTCGGCGATATTGTCCTCTACCTGCTGCTGCTGTGCAGTGAACTGGGGCTGGACATGAACGAGGTGGTCCGCGCCAAGCTGGCCGACAGCGAACGGCGCTTCGCCCAATGAGCGACCGTCATTTCGACCAGCTGGCAACCCGTTTCGCCGAGAAAATCTACGGTGGGGCCAAGGGCGCGATCCGCCTCGCCGTGCTCCAGGCCGACCTGACCGAGAGCTTGCCGCAGCGCCCGTTGCGGGTGCTGGATATCGGTGCGGGTCTGGGTCATATGTCCTTGTGGCTGGCCGAGCGCGGTCATCAGGTGACCCTCGCCGAACCCGCCGAACCGATGCTCGCGGGTGCACGCCAGCGCTTTGCCGAGGCCGGACAAACCGCGACCTTTATCCAGGCGCCGTGGCAGGACCTGCTCGGCCAGCTCACCGAACCTTATGACCTGGTGCTCTGCCACGCGGTGCTCGAATGGCTGGCCGAACCCCATGCGATCCTGCCGGTGCTGCACCAGCTGTGCAAACCGGATGGCTGGCTGTCCCTGGCCTTCTACAACCGTGATGCGCTGATCTACCGCAACTTGCTCAAGGGCCATTTCCGCAAGATGCGCAAGAACGACATGGCCGGCGAAAAGCACAGTCTGACCCCGCAACAACCGCTTGATCCACGGGAGTTGGCGGCGCAACTTGAAGGTCTGTGGCAGGTCGAAACCCAGAGTGGTGTGCGGGTTTTCCACGATTACATGCCGGTTGAATTCCAGGCCCGCGCCGCCCTGGCGGACCTGCTGGAAATGGAGCTGGCCCACCGCCGCCATCCCGGTTTTGCCGGACTGGGACGTTACCTGCACTGGATCTGCCGTCCGGTCTGAATAGGGAGGATGCAATGAGTCGCCGTTTTTGCCTGCTCGCGCTGTGCCTGGGTCTGACTGCCTGCCAGAGCGACAACCCCTACACCGCCAGCGCCATGCCCCTGCCGCCCGCTCCGGCGCCGGTCGCCCATGCCCCGGACCTGAGCAGCTACCCGGCGCCGCCACGGGACTACGCACGCTACCGCAGCTGGGCCTGGAGCAATGACCGGCTGCCCGCGGGCAGCCCCTGGGCCGATCCGGCGCAGTTGGCCGAAGTGGTGGGCAATGCCCTCGAACAGCAGGGCCTGCGGCCACGCCGCGACACGGCGCCGCCGGACCTGCGGGTCAGCGCCGACCTGCAGGTGGAGAAACGTCTGCGCCAGGTCCAGGAAGACTACGGTTACGCCGGCGGCCCCTACGGCTACCGCTATGGCATGTACCCCAGCGCCCCGATCATGCGCACCTATGAGGTGCAAGTGCTGGTGGTGCGCATCAGCCTGTTCGACGCGGGCTCCGGCCAACCGGTCTGGAGCGCCAGCGCCGAGACCGGCACCCAGGGCAATCAGCTCGAACGCGCGGATGCCTTGCGCGAAGCCGTGAGCAAGGCCCTGGCCAGTTATCCACCCCGCTAGACCCGTCTCGGAGAAAAATCATGTTCCGCCGTCTTGCTTTAGTGGTTTTTGCCGTGCTGCTCAGCGCTTGCGAAACCACCCAGGTCAGCCATGACTTCGACGCCAGCCGCGATTTCGCCGCCTACCGCAGCTGGAGCTGGAAAGAACCCGCGTTGCAGTACCGACCAGATGATCCGCGGATCAAGAGCGACTTGACCGAGCAGCGTATTCGCCAGGCGGTCGCCGAGCAGTTGGACCAGCATGGCTTGCGCCCGGCCATGGCCGGCGGCAAGGCCGATGTGAAGGTCCAGGCGTACTTGATCGTCGACAACCGCCAGCAGCAGGTCAGCACCAGCTACGGCGGCGGTTGGGGTGGCCCTTGGCACGGTGGTTTCTGGGGCGGCCCTGGGTACACGGAAACCCGCAACGTCGATTACCAGGCCACGACCATCCAGGTCGACCTGCTCGATGGCAAGGACGGCAAGCTGGTCTGGCGCGGCAGTGCCGAGCAGAGGCTCAACGACGGTTCGACACCCGCCGAGCGTAGCGCGGCGATCAATCAGGCGCTGGCCAAGTTGATGAGCGCATATCCGCCGAAGTAGTCGCACCGACAGCGGCCGTGGCGAGCTACTTCTGACGCTTGGCATCACTGATATCAAGCATGAAGCCAATCATCCGCAGGCTGTCACCGACACCCAGCACTTGTCCCTGAAGGCGATACCACTGGGGGATCTGGAGGGCATCCTCCGCATGGCGTCGCACGACTTGCAGCAGCGCCTTGCCCTGCTGCAAGTCGTGCATGCGGCTGGAAAGTTCCTGGCGATCGGTGGCATGGAACAGCCTCAGCCAACCCTCCAGCGACAACATCCCATACGACGCCTCCACCCCCAGCCCCCGGGCCAATTGCGGAGCCAGTTGCAACTGATCAATGGCTGGGGTCCATTCCCACCAACCGGTGCCCAGCAAACCTTGCAACACCTCCAGGCGCTCCAGTTGATGATGGTGCGATTGCTGCCGCAGGCGGGCCAACAACGGCGCGGCCAAAGCCGCCGCCAGTTGCAGCCAGTCGCGGTCCTCCAATCGCGCCGCCGTTTGTTGCACCGGGTAAAAACCGCCGAGCAACCAGGCCGCCACCCCATGGTCATCGCAAAAAGGAATAAGCAAGCCATCGGCATCGCCCATCACCCCTTGCAGGCGCATATGCTCACTGAGGCCTTGTTGCGCGCTAAAGTACAGCGGCACCATGCCGTTGAGGCTGTCCAGGCCACGACCCAGGACTTGACCGGTCCGCCACAGGGCCGGGGCGTCATGGGCCCGATACTCGCTGTACACCATCCACTGCTGCTGATGTTCGTCCAGCAGCGCCAGGGCGACACAGGGAATCCGCCAGTGTCGGGACAGCCCCTGCAACTGCTCGTTCAGCACCTGGGGCAAGCGCGCCAGGCTGCACATACGCAATTGTTCGCTCATCTGCCCGGCGAAATACTGCAACTGCTCACGTAGCGATGAGCGCAGATTGTGTTCCAGCAGGTCACCGATATCCACAGCCTGCAGCCACCAGCCCACGCTGCCGGGCTGGACCCAGGCGCGGGTATGCAGGACTTGCCCGGCCGGCCCGATGAAGTCCAGGTCCAGGCTCTGCCCGAGCCAATCCGCCGGCACGCCCTCGACACACAGGCGACTGGAGAGCAGCAGCAGGTCGCGTAACCCGCCCGCCGCATCCTGCGGCGCCAGGTCATGGCGCAAGGGACCGTCGACACTCAATACCCGGCCTTCGTCGTCGAGCCGGATCTGCAAGCCGAACGCCGGGGCGGACAGATTGCGCACGGACTCGGGCGCCGACTCACTGCCCCGCCCCAGCAGGAGCCCGAACAGTTTGTCTCCCGCGCTCAAAGTTGCAGACTCGAGATCACGGTGAGCACCATCACGCACACAAGGTCAAACTCTATGGCGGCGACAATCTTTGGTTTCTTAGGGGGGCTGGGGTTCATGACAACGTCTACCCTGACAACTGCACATTGCTTTCATCATAGGATCATTCGCCGGGAAAGGGCGTTTTTTAGCCGATGCATAGTCTTGCTCTATCAACCTGGTTCGTGCGCTGTGCCCCCAGGGTCCGTGCCGCCGACACCTGGTCGCCGTCCGACCTCATCCGGGTAAAGAGGCGCTACACTAGGAAGCGAACTCAGTGACAGGAATGGTCCCATGAACGCCTCTTCCGCCCCACGCCAGCAGCTCCTTCTAGTGGACGACGAAGAGGACGCACTGCTGGAACTGGCCGAATTGCTGGAGGGAGAAGGCTTTTGCTGCTTCACCGCCATCTCCGTCGAGCTCGCGCTCTCGCACCTGACGCATCACCCGGATATCGCCCTGGTGATCACCGACCTGCGTATGCCGGAAGAAAGCGGCATGTCGTTGATCAAGCGCCTGCGTGAACACACCTCGCGCCAGCACCTACCGGTGATCGTGACCACCGACCATACCGACACGGATGATGTCAGCGATATGCTGCGGCTGCAGGTCCTGGATCTGTTCCGTAAACCCATCTACCACGTGCGCCTGCTGGAAACCCTCAACAACCTGTTTCCACAACCCAGAATGCATCTGGTCAACCCCTCCTGATACGCTGTCTGGACAACCTCCGAGGAGGTCTGTAAAACCTGCTCCCTGCGAGTGCGGCGCGTCAGTCGACTTATTCATCAGGGGTACCTAATGCAGGTAGAAAGCTTTTTCGAATGGCTGGGCCAGGCACTGGGCTCGGTGATCCGCTTTATCATCGATGGACTCAGCGGCTTCTTCCACGCACTGACCCATGCCGGCGGCAACTTTATCGACGGCTTCGCCCGCGCCCTGGGCATGAGTCCCTCGTTCTTCAGCATCCTGATCCTGATCTTCGGCCTGATGCTGCTCTACTCGGCGGTTCGCGCCTTCATGCGCGCCTCGATCTTTCTCGGCATCCTCTGGCTGGTACTCGGGCTCTGGTTGTTGAGCTGGGTCATTCAGTAGCCGCTACAATGCCCGCTCTTGCAAGGAGCCCGCATGTCCCCCCTGATCGCTGACTGGCGCGACCGCCCGACTCACCGCCGGGTCTGGGCGCTCGCCGCGCCCATGATCCTGTCGAATATTTCCGTGCCCTTGGTGGCACTGGTCGACAGCAGCGTGATCGGTCACCTGCCCCATGCCCATCAGCTCGGCGCGGTGGCGGTCGGGGCCAGCCTGTATATTTTTCTCGCCTGGGCCATGGGCTTCCTGCGTATGGGCTCCACCGGTTTCGCCGCCCAGGCCGCTGGACGCGGCGACGGTGCGGCGTTGCGCCAGGTGCTCGTCCAGGGGCTGCTGCTGAGCCTGGTGCTGGCGCTGTTCCTGGGGAGCATCGCCGTGCCGTTCAGTCAACTGGCACTGACCTTCATGCAACCCTCACCCGAATTGCATGAGTTGACCCTGGACTTCTTCCACATCCGGCTGTTCGGGCTGCCGGCGGCGCTGGCCAGCTATGCCCTGGTCGGCTGGTTCCTCGGAACCCAGAACGCCCGCGCGCCGCTGGCCATCCTGCTGAGCACCAACCTGGTGAATATTGCCCTGAACCTGTGGTTCGTCCTCGGACTGGACTGGGGCGTGGTCGGTTCGGCCCGCGCCTCGGTGATCGCCGAATGGACCGGCGCCCTGCTCGGCCTGAGCCTGACCGGCAAGGCCCTGCGCGCCTACCCCGGGCACATCGCCTGGGCGGCACTCCAGCGTTGGCGGAACTGGCGCCCGCTGCTGACGGTGAACCGCGATATCTTCATTCGCAGCATGGCCCTGCAATCGGTGTTTTTCCTGATCACCGTCCAGGGCGCGCGCCTGGGCGACGCCACCGTCGCGGCCAACGCTCTGCTGCTTAACGGCCTGCTGCTCACCGCGCACGCCCTGGACGGATTGGCGCATGCCGTGGAGGCGCTCTGTGGCCACGCCATCGGCGCGCGCGATCGCGACACCTTGCGCCGTTCCCTGGTGGTGGCGGCGGGTTGGTCGCTGCTGGCGAGCCTCGGCTTCGGACTGCTGTTCCTGCTCGGCGGGCGACTGTTTGTCAGCCTGCAGACCAACATCCCCAGCGTGCGCGACATCGCCTTCGGCTACCTGCCTTACCTGGCCCTGTTGCCGTTGATCGCGGTCTGGAGCTACCTGCTCGACGGTTTGTTTATCGGCGCCACCCGCGCCCGGGAAATGCGCGACAGCATGCTGCTCAGCGTCCTGCTCAGCCTGCCCTGCGCCTGGCTGCTGAGTGGCTTTGGCAACCACGGCCTGTGGATAAGTTTCCTGCTGTTCATGGCCTTGCGCAGCCTGATCCTGGGGCTCTACGCCGTGAAGCTGCGCCGTAACGACGGCTGGTTCAGCCAGGTCGCGTACTAAGCGGCGACTGGCAGGGCAACCTCCCAGGCTCAATCAGGGCCGCGGCCCCAGACACGACGCAGATTTTCCAGACGCTCGACCGGGGAGTCTCCCGGCAGCCCCGTGGGAATAGGCGCCGCGGGATACTCCGCGCGCAGATGCAGCCAGCCATCGAGCAGGCCGTACTCGCGAAAACCCTCGGCAATGCCCTCCTGCACATGGCACCAGGTCCGCTCGTATTCATGCCCGCTGCAGCGGCTCCACTGATAGGCGTGGCGCTCCAGCAGACAGCTCTGCAAGCGCCGCTGCTGGCGACTGCTCAAGACCGGCGGCGCGCCGAGGGCGGGAATGTCGAGTCCGGGGTTGAACAACTGCTGCCAGCCGACACTGCCAATAGCCCGGTCCGCCCAGGTCCCACCATGCCAGTACAGACAGTGGATGGGGCCAAGCCAGCCGCTCAGTTCGCGCGGGTCCGACGAATCGAAGAAATAACTGGCGGTTTGTGGGTTGTAGTAGCTGAGCAAACCCCGATGCTGATCGTCGAAGCCCACCACCAGGATCTGCCGCAAATGGGCCAGCAACACCGGCACCGACGCCCGAGTGTGCAGGAACAAGCCGGGGCAGAGACTCGGATTGGCCTGGCTGAAGCGGCTCAACGGGCAATCCTCGGCCAGTTGCAACAGACGCGGAGCGACTTCACCCAGACCTTGAAACGGCGTGCCTTCGAACAGGTTGTAAGCCAGGTAGTGCGGGTAACGCTCCTGCAGGACCTCGACCAGCCCCGGCGCACCCGGGACATCCAGCAACAACCACTGGCTGGCCTCGTCCGCCGTCCTCACGGCGTCCCCCTTCGCGGGAACGCACCCCGGCAGGCACAATCCTGCACCACGCAGTGACGCTCCGTGTCGCCCATGGGCTGCCCACACAGCAGCACCAGCGGATAACCGCCCTGCAGAGACTCGCGGATCAGGTCCCGGTGCAGACATGCGGCGCTCGTGGGCAGCCGCGTCGGCAACCGGGCATGGTCGCGCAGAACAATCCGCGGCGCCTGCGGATCCCCACCCAGGAACCGTACCCACACCACGCTGCCCACCGTCAGTGCCAAGCCGGTTGCCTCACACTCATGCCGCAGCGAGCAGGCCAGCGGCAGCCAGCAGGGTACCTGTGACGCCGCACCGCCCTGGGAAAAAATGTCGATCCGCACCGCCACTCGCCCCAGGGCATCGCGAAAGCTCCCCCGTTCGTCGGTATCAACTACTTGCGCGCGGAACAGGCCCGACAACAGCGGACTCGGCCAGCGCCTTCGGGAACGAAAGGCCACCTCCCAGGACGTCGCCGCAAAGGTGTTGCTGTAGCGCACCTGCGGTCCGGGGTCAGCAGGCCCGCCGGGCAGGCTGTCACCACGATGGCGAAGCCGGGTGACCAACCACAAACGGTTCCAGGCCGCACAAGGATGACCCGAAACGGGCAGGTACGTGCCGCTGGCCAGGCCGAACAGATCGCTTTCGCCCTCCGCCACCTGCGGCCCGCGACCGCCGCGCCGGCGAGTGTTTTCAGTCAGCGTGACGCAAAGATCGAGCACCCCAGGGCCCGTCTCATGGGCGAAGCGCGCCCGATGAGCCCGGCGAAACGCCCCCTGATGATCGGCAAAGACCAGCCAGTGCGCATCCCGGCTGTGCTGGAAGTGGAAATGGATCCCCTCCTGTGCACAAAGCCGCTGCACAAACGCCAGACTCGACTCCTCGTACTGCACGCAATACGCACGTCGGGCATAGTGGCCCTTGAGCGAGAAACGCACCGCGTCGTCACCCAGGCCGTGTTCCTCGAGGACTCGCGCAATGATCGCCGGGACCGAGCAGTGCTGGAACAGGCGCCGGGTCACCCGTTGCCCCAGGCAACCCAGGCGCGGCCCCAGGGACAGGCGGCAATGGCCCCGCGCCAAGCCCTGCAGCGTCAGATTGACGCCCTGTATCTGCGCGTGAAAACCGCCGTTCCCGGCCCCCAGCGCCAGGTAGCAACTGCGGTACATCAAGCCCCCCAGATCCAGTTCGCCTTCCTCATCCAGGACATCCAGTTCAAAGGCAAACAGCTCGTCGATCGCCTCCGTACCGGTAAAGGCGGTGACGATCAGGGGATGGGACAAGCCCGCTACATCCAGCCGAAAAAACGGCTCGTTGACTGGATCGAACATTGGCTTTCCTCATACGTGGCACCGACAGGGATTCTCGCCGAGAGACAAGGCCGAATGGAGGGCTGAAGTAGTGTTAGAGAAAAGACCTACACCAAACACGGAACAGAGGAAGCCATCATCTTGACTTCAAGGCATAAAAAACCCACCGCGAAGGGTGGGTTTTTAACAAACAGACAATGCCTACAAGATCACAGGAAAAAACCAAACTCAAACAAGGCCATTTCCTAGGAACTATTGGCGCGGCCTTATGAGGACAGGTACGAGGAGCGGGTCAGCCCCAGGCGCAGGGCATCCAGGTACTGGGTACGCTCTTTGACGCTGATGTTCGCGCTGGCGACTTTGTCGCGGTAGTGGGTCATCAGCTCTTCCGGCGACAAGTGCACGTAACGCAACATGTCCTCGATGGTGTCGTGGGTTTCGATACCGGCGTGGTAAACACTGCCATCCGGGTTCTGGTAGATGTTCACCGAATCGGTATCGCCGAACAGGTTGTGCATGTCACCGAGAATTTCCTGGTAGGCGCCCACCAGGAAGATCCCCAGCAGGTAGTCCTCGCCGTCGTTCAGGCCGTGCACCGGCAGGCTGGTTTCGATGCTCTGCTCGTCGACGTATTGCTTGATTTTGCCGTCGGAGTCACAGGTCAGGTCCTGCAGCACGGCACGGCGCAGCGGCTCTTCGTCGAGACGGTGCAGCGGCAGGATCGGCAGGACCTGGCCGATGGCCCAGGTGTCCGGCAGGCTCTGGAACACCGAGAAGTTGCAGATGTACTTGTCGGCCAGCTTGTCGTTGAGTTCGTCGAGCACCTGGCGGTGCGAACGCTGGCGCGCCTTCAACGAGTTGTGCAGACGCCGGCACACGGCGAAATAGCATTGCTCGGCCAGGGCTTTCTCGGCCAGGGTCAGCTTGCCGTCGGCGTACTGGGTGGCCACGTCGCTCATATAGTGCGTGGCCCGCCAGTAGGTTTCGGTGACCATCTCGATATCGGTCGGCCCCAACAGCTCCACCAGCCATTGCACGGTTTCCGGCAGGTTCTCGGGGTTCTCGATGCGCGGCACGTCGTCGTTGTGTTTCTCGACGTCGGTCACCTGCACCACCAGCATCGCGTGGTGGGCGGTCAGCGAGCGGCCGCTCTCGGAGAAGATGTTCGGATGCGGCAGGTTCTGCGCATCGCAGAATTCCTTGAGCATGCCGACCACGACACCGGCGTAGTCATCCATGTCGTAGTTGATCGAGCTGGCGTTGCGCGAGTGGGTACCATCGTAGTCCACCCCAAGGCCGCCGCCGACATCGATGTGGTCCACCGGCAGGCCGAGGTTGCGCAATTCGCCGTAATAGCGGATCGCTTCCTTGAAACCGTACTGGTAGTCCGCCAGGTTGGCGATCTGCGAGCCCATATGGAAGTGCAGCAGGCGAATGCCCTGGTCCAGGCCGGCATCGCGGAAACGCTCGACCACCGACAGCAACTGCGCCGCCGAGAGACCGAACTTGGACTTCTCGCCGCCGGTATCGGCCCACTTGCTCGAGGCCAGGGACGACAGGCGCACCCGCAGGCCGATCCGTGGCTTGACCTTGAGGGCCGCGGCCTCTTCGATCACCAGTTCAACCTCGGATTCTTTCTCGATCACGATAAAGACCGTGTGACCGAGTTTCTGGCCCATCAGTGCCAGGCGAATGAACTCGCGGTCCTTGTAGCCGTTGCAGACAATGGTGCCGCCCTTCGGCGCCAGGGCCAGCACCGCCAGCAACTCCGGCTTGGAGCCGGCTTCCAGGCCGATGGAGACGTTCTGGGTGGCGATGATGTTCTCGATCACCGCTTCCTGCTGGTTGACCTTGATCGGGTACAGCGCAGTGTACTTGCTCTGGTATTCCAGACGTTCGATGTTGGCGTCAAAGGCCCCGGTCAGTTGGCGAACGCGGTCCTGCAGGATATCCGGGAAGCGCACCAGCAACGGCAAGGACAAACCGCTCTTGCGCAGTTCCTCGACCTGCTCGAAGAGGTCGATGGACGAACTGCTCGGACCGTTCGGACGAACCTCGACGCGACCGGCGTCATTGATCGCGAAATACCCGGCCCCCCAATGGCGAATCCCATAAACACTGCGGCTGTCCGCAACTGTCCATTGGCTGCCATCGTCTTTGCGTGTGCGTCGTACGGACATCGAAGTCCCCTATAAAGAAGTCAAATAGCGCCGCCTGGGTCCAGGCTGCGCGCAGTCTAAAGAATGAAAATGACGATTCGCCTGCATACAAGGGACTAAGACCTTGAATCCAGCACCGAGTTTAGAAACTGTTCGGGAACAGGCTCTGTGAAAACCATGGGGACGACAGCCCGGCCTCGTTCAGCCCGGCCGGCAGGTCAACTTCACAGTGGTTTTCACAGAGGCTGCTAGCCGCCGGACTTTTTCGCCTTGAAACCGTGTTTTTCCAGCTCGGCCAACAGCAACTCGACGTGATCGCCCTGGATCTCGATAACGCCATCCTTCAAGGCACCACCGGTCCCACAGCGTTTCTTCAACGCGGTCGCCAGGTCCTTGAGGGCGTCTTCGGCCAAGGGCACGCCGGTGATGGTGGTCACCGTCTTGCCGCCACGGCCTTTGCTTTCGCGACGCACGCGGGCAATGCCGTCACCGGCCGGAAGAACGCTTTGTTTGCAGATACAGGCAGCCACCGGCTGGCTACAGTCCGGGCAATGTCGACCTGCGTCGGTGGAAAACACCAGGCCACCGAGGGCGGCGAAGGATGCGGCTTTTTTGGCCACCGGCAATCCTCTTGGGAGGACTAAAAGACTGGTCACACCCCCGGGAGGGGCCTGCGACCGCGAAGCCCCACTCAGGCAGGGGCAGCGCAACTGCGGCGGGCAACGCCGCCGCAGCTTTGAAAGTCGCGCAGTGTAACGGCAAAAAGCCCTCGGCCCAATAGCCAAACAGCGCCAATTCATGAAGCTTTTGCGACGTCGCTACGGTGTTATTGCAGATAACGTTTCAACGCCGCCAGGGAGTCCGGGCAATAGGGCTTTTCAAGGGTTTCGCGCAGAGCCTGATCAAGCGGGACAAAACGCGCCTCGAGCACCTCTTCCGGCTGCAGCCGCAGTGGCCCGTCCCAGACCGCGCTGAACACCGCGCACCAGAGCCGGTTGCCCGGCTGGTCGAAGAAAAAGTGCTCATGCTCGGTCAGCGGCACGCCACTGACACCCAGTTCCTCTTCCAACTCGCGAGCAGCGGACTCGGCATAACTTTCGTCGGCCTGGACCATGCCGCCGGCGGCCACGTCCCAGTAACCCGGGTAGATCGCCTTGCTCAAGGTCCGCCGGTGCACGCACAGCTCACCGGCGGAGTTGAACAGCAGGATATAGGTGCCGCGCCCGATCAGGCCGCGCTCGCGCAACTCGATTCGGGCCAGGGCGCCGAGCAACTGGTCATCGGCGTCGACCCAGGCGATCTGTTCGGCGTCGGAGGCGGCGCGGTGCCGGGCCTCCCGCGAAGCATTATCCATGGCTCAACCCTGGTTCAACAGTTGACGCAAATCGATCACCGCCGCGTTGGCCCGGGAAATATAGTTGGCCATTACCAGCGAGTGGTTCGCCAAAATGCCGAAGCCGCTGCCATTGAGGATCATCGGACTCCACACCGGTTGCTGGGAGGCCTCCAGTTCACGAATGATCTGGCGCACGCTGACCGTGGCGTTCTTCTTCGCCAGGACATCGGCGAAGTCGACCTCGACGGCCCGCAGCAGGTGCGACAGCGCCCAGGCCTGGCCGCGCGCCTCATAGAACACGTTGTCGATCTGTAACCACGGGGTTTCGACGATTTCCTCGTCAACCTGCGGCACCTGCCCCGGGATCACGCTTTCGGTTTTCAACGCGGTGTTGAGCTTGACCCGTCCGACACTGGCTGACAGGCGTTGGGACAGCGAGCCGAGACGGGTCGCGACATCGCCGAGCCAGTTGTTCAGGTTGTCGGCGCGGGCATAGAACAGCGCGTTGTTCTGGTTCGGGTCGGACAACCGGGCCTGATAGCGGCTCAGGGAGTTGATCCCCTCCTGGTACTCCGATTCGCTGGACGGCAGCATCCAGCTCTTGTTGTCGAAGTTGAAGCGCGGTTCGGCCTTGGCCAGGTCAGCATCTTCCGCCGATTGCGACTGGGAACGGGCGAAGTCCTTGCGCAAGGCGCGGGTCAGGTCGCGGACCTGGACCAGCACGCCGTATTCCCAACTGGGGATATTGTCCAGCCAGACGCCTGGCGGAAAGCGATCGTTGGACAGGTAGCCGCCCGGTTTGCTGAGCAAGGTACCGGCCACGGTCTTGAGGGTTTCCACCGTGGTGTAGCCCACCACCATCTTGCGACCTTCCTTCTCGGCGGCCAACTGCGCATTCTGCTGCACTGGAAACAGCGCCGGCTCCTGGCTCCAGTACCAACCGATGAGGATCGTGGTCAGCAGGTACAAGCCCAGCAGGGTCGCCAAGGCGCGACTGAACAGCATCCCGCGAAAGTAACCGCGGGTCGCCGACTTGGGTTCGGCGGCACGTTCCGGCGCGCTGTCTTCGCGTTTTTTCCAGTCCAGCATGGCTCTATCCTTTTCCTGAATTCATCGGTTCGACCACAACCCTGCCCCATCGTGCCTTTCCTGTCTTCGTACAAGGCCAAGGGCACGGCAGCGTTGCCATCCGTGCGAGCACTATAAATCAAGCCCCGGTGGGACGCCTCCTCGATACGACCTCTGCGCCCTGCTTGTGGGAGAAAACGCACACAGAACCGGCTGGTCACTAAATGAATCAGGTTAATTGACGTACGACACGGCCATTGACGAAAAGAGCTGCTAGCATAGAGCCACCAGTCGATCCCAGCCGTTCCCCTCACTAGTAGTCAGGACATGACCGAGCCAGAAGACCCCAGCCGCGAGCGCCTCAAGCAGCACTTTGCCCAGCGGGTCATTCATCAGGCCCGGCAAATCCTCGAGATCTGGCAACGCCTGCAGCGCAGCGAATGGTCGAGCGTCGACATGTCCGAGCTGAGCGAGGCGAACCTGCGCCTGCTGCGCTTCGCCGAACGCTTCGAACAACCCGAACATAGCCAGTTGGCCCGCCACATCAGTCACTCCCTGGAAGCAGTGAGTGCCAACCGCGGGCGCCTGAGCAGCGGCCTGATCACCGAACTCAATCGCCTGATGCAGCGCCTGTCGCGCACCGGCCTGCGCCACGGCGACCAGCTCGAACACACCTTCCTGCCGCCGCTGCGCAAGCCGGTCTACGTGATGCTGCAAGACCACGACCGCGGCGAGCGCCTGGCCAAGCAACTGGAATTCTTCGGCCTCAGTGCCCAGTCGCTGGAAAGTGTCGCGGCGTTCCGTTCGTCGATGGCCGAGCGCCTGCCTTCGGCCATCGTCATGGACGTCGACTTCAGCGGCACGGGCATGGGCCTGCACCTGGCGGCCGAAGCGCAGTTGGGCCTGGAACAGAAACTGCCGCTGCTGTTCTTCAGTCTCCACGAAACCGATACCCCGACTCGCCTGGCCGCCGTGCGCGCCGGAGGCCAGGAGTTCCTCACCGGGACCCTGGAAGCTTCCAGCCTGCTGGAAAAGATCGAAATCCTTACCTGCGTCGCCCAATACGATCCGTACAAGGTACTGATCATCGACGACTCGCGAGCCCAGGCGCTGCACACCGAACGCCTGCTCAACAGCGCCGGGATCGTCACCCGGACCCTGATCGATCCGATCCAGGCCATGGCCGAGTTGGCGGACTTCCAGCCCGACCTGATCATCCTCGACATGTACATGCCCGCCTGCACCGGCACCGAACTGGCCAAGGTCATCCGCCACAACGACCGTTATGTCAGCGTACCGATCATCTACCTGTCAGCCGAAGACGACCTGGACAAGCAACTCGACGCCATGAGCGAGGGCGGCGACGACTTCCTGACCAAGCCGATCAAGCCGCGCCACCTGATCACCACCGTGCGCAACCGCGCCGCCCGCGCCCGCAATCTCAAGGCGCGGATGGTCCGCGACAGCCTCACCGGCCTGTACAACCACACCCATATCCTGCAACTGCTCGAAGACTGCAGCTTTCGCGCCCGCCGTGAATGCAAGCCGCTGAGCTTCGCGATGCTCGATATCGATCACTTCAAGCGGGTCAACGACAGCCACGGCCACCCCATGGGCGACCGGGTGATCAAGAGCCTGGCGCTGTTTCTCAAGCAACGCCTGCGCAAGACCGACTATATCGGCCGTTATGGCGGCGAAGAGTTCGCCATCGTCATGCCCGACACCGACCTCGATTCAGCCTATAAAGTGCTGGATGAAATTCGCCAGCGGTTTGCCGAAATCCACTACCCGGCACAACCCCAGGACCTGTGGTGCACCTTCAGCGCCGGGGTGGTCGAACTGCAGGCCGATTCCGACAGCCTGATGATGGCCACCCAAGCCGACGAAGCGCTCTACCGCGCCAAACATGCCGGGCGCAACCGCGTGCAAGCAGCACGGCAAAGTGCCAGCTTTTCATCGGAGCCTACCGATTCTGTCATGACCCTGTAACAAAACAGCAATAACTTCAGGTACTTACCACTCTTTGTCGTGGATAGAATCCTGAATGCGCCTGAAGCTGCTGACCAATCTCAACACCCTGCTGCTTGTCGCCGTCTGCCTCGCGCTCGGAGCCACGCTCTGGTGGTCGCAACAGGCACTGGAACGGCCCTACCAACTGATGGAGCGTTACCTCAGCCTGTCGCAGCAATTCCAGAACCAGGCGGCGCGCAATATCGAAGACTACCTGGGCAGCGGTGACGCCTTGCGCCTGAGCAGCGCGAGCCAGGCCATCGAGCAGCTGGAAAAACAGCTCGGCACCCTGCCGTCGGACATGACCGCGACCCTGCGCCCCAGCCTCGCCGCCCTCAACGACTTCAGCAAGACCGACCTGCTCGCCGCCGGCAAGCTGGCCGGTGACCCTCAAGCCCTGCTGCTCCAGGCCGAACGCGAGCTGGGCGGTAACCTGGATCAGCTCGGCCAATACGCCACCGGGGCCAAGGCGCCGGGCGCGGCCGCCTATCTGCCTCCCTTGCTGGCCGCTTCGTCGCACCTGGCCAGGTTGAGCCTGGCGCGGGACAAGCTGGTCAGCAGCGGACGCAGCGAACTGGCCGCCGATGTCGAACGCGAACTGGCGAACATCTGCGGCCAGGCCGAACAGCTGGAAGCCCTGCCCTTGCTCGGCGTGACCGCCAGCAGCGAATCCAACACCGACGACTTCAGCGCCATGATGGGCCTGGAGAGCACCGAAAAGGCCGTGGCCCAGGACAGCGGCGTCGACCTCAAGCGCGAACTGCACAGCCTGCTGAGCCGTTACCCGGCGGAACTGAGCCGCACCCGCGAGCAAATCCAGAAGCGCTCGGACCTGGCGACGGCGACCCACCTCAAGATCAGCGCCGTACAGCAGGCAATTGCCGCGCTGGAGCCGGTGGTTCGCGCCCAGCATGGCAAGATCCAGGGCGACGTCCGCCTGATGCAGGGCCTGATGATCGGCCTGATCCTGCTGATCGCGTTGCTGATCGATACCCTGCAACGCAAGCTGTCACGGGTTCTGAGCAACCTCGCGCCGGCGCTGTCGACCTGGGCCGAAGGCGATTTCAGCCGGGATATCCAACTGGGCAAGACCAACCGCGAACTGCACGATATCGAAGCTTCGCTGAACCGCCTGCGCGCCTATCTGGTGGACCTGGTGGGGACCATTCGGCAGAACGCCGAGGAAGTCGCCGGCAGCAGCCGTGCCCTGGCCGACCTCAGCGGTGGCCTGCACAGCGGCGCCGAGCGCCAGGCCGGCGATACCGCGCAGATCCGCGACGCCCTTGGCGAATTGGAAGCGACCATCCAGCAAGTCGCCGGCGACGCCAGCCAGGCCGCCGATGCCAGTCGCAGCGCCGGCAGTGCGGTCGAACACGGCCAGCAGGTCATCGGCCTGAGCCTGACCGGTTTGCACGCGCTGGTGGGCGAGGTCCAGGGGAACGCGCAGATGATCGAAAAGCTCGCCGAGGAATCGGCCACCATCGGCGGCGTGCTGACGGTGATTCGCTCGATTGCCGACCAGACCAACCTGCTGGCCCTCAACGCCGCCATCGAAGCCGCCCGTGCCGGAGAAATGGGCCGTGGTTTCGCCGTGGTCGCCGAAGAAGTGCGCAGCCTGGCGCAACGCACCGCCGGGGCCACCGGCGAGATCCAGAACCTGATCGCCGGCCTGCAAAGCGCCGCGCGGCAGTCGGTGGAAGGCATGCGCGCGCAGGTCGAGCATGCCGAGGCCACGGCCAGCCAGGCGCAGGCGGCGGACGGCGCCCTGGACAAGATTGTCGGTGCCATCCAGACCATCGCCGAGACCGCGGTGCGCATCGCCGATGTCACCGCCCAGCAAAGCGGCGCGGTCAGTGAAATCCGTGATCACAGCGAACGTATCCACCAGTTGGGTGGCGACAACCTGCTGCGCATCGGCGAAGGCCGCAGCCAGGGCGAACACCTGCTGGTGCTAGGCGGGCAATTGCGCACCGCCGTGCAGGCCTTCCGCGTCTGACACCGCGCCACGAGTCGCGCCCCGCGCCCCGGCCTTTCGCCCGCAACGGCGGCAAAATCGCCGCAGTGCCGGGCATCGGCGACAGCGGCGCGGCGAACTTCGCCGAACCTGCCGCCGGGACAAGTGACCGGATCCGACAAATCAGTCATAAATTTCGCGCGAACATCGGACATCGTGCTGGCTATTGCAGGTAACTGGACAGTCGCCAAAGCTTTCCGGCATAGTCGGCCCGCACCGACAACTGCACGCGAATGACAAGGAACAACCGATGGCGACCCTACTGGTTCTGCACGGACCCAACCTGAACCTGCTCGGCACCCGTGAGCCGGGCGTCTACGGCGCGGTGACGCTGCCCGAGATCAACCAGGACCTGGAGCGCCGGGCCCGCGAGGCGGGGCACCATCTGCTGTACCTGCAAAGCAACGCCGAGTACGAACTGATCGAGCGAATCCACGCGGCCCGTGGCGAAGGCGTGGACTTCATCCTGATCAATCCAGCGGCTTTTACGCATACAAGTGTCGCATTACGTGACGCGCTGCTGGCGGTGAGCATCCCATTCATCGAAGTGCATTTGTCGAACGTGCACAAACGCGAACCTTTCCGCCATCACTCCTACTTTTCAGATGTCGCTGTGGGAGTGATCTGCGGCCTTGGCGCCAGCGGTTACCGACTGGCCCTGGAGGCCGCCCTGGAACAGCTTGAATCACAGGCTAAACACCCCTGACCGACCCTTGGGAGTTGACGATTAATGGATATCCGTAAAGTTAAGAAACTGATCGAATTGCTGGAAGAATCCGGTATCGACGAGCTCGAGATCAAGGAAGGCGAAGAGTCCGTACGCATCAGCCGCCACAGCAAGACCCCGGCGCAGCAGTACTACGCTCCGGCACCGATGCCCGCACCGGTCGCCGCCGCTCCGGCTGCCGCCCCTGTTGCCGCGGCCCCGGCCGTTGCCGCCGCCCCGGCGCTGAACGGCAACGTAGCCCGTTCGCCGATGGTCGGTACCTTCTATCGCAAGGCCTCGCCTGCTTCCCCGTCTTTTGTCGAAGTCGGCCAGAGCGTGAAGAAAGGCGACATCCTGTGCATCGTCGAAGCCATGAAAATGATGAACCACATCGAAGCCGAATCCAGCGGCATGATCGAGTCCATCCTCGTCGAAGACGGCCAGCCGGTTGAGTACGACCAACCGCTGTTCACCATCGTTTGAAGCGCGGAGAGACAACGATGTCGAAACCTGCGAAGTTGGAAAAAGTCCTGATCGCCAACCGCGGTGAAATTGCACTGCGGATCCTGCGCGCGTGCAAGGAACTGGGGATCAAGACCGTCGCCGTCTACTCCAAGGCCGACAAGGAGCTGATGCACCTGGGCCTGGCAGACGAATCCGTGTGCATCGGCCCGGCGTCTGCCGCCCAGTCCTACCTGCACATCCCGGCCATCATCGCGGCGGCGGAAGTGACTGGCGCCACGGCGATCCACCCGGGCTACGGCTTCCTCGCGGAAAACGCCGACTTCGCCGAACAGGTCGAGAAATCCGGTTTTGCCTTCATCGGCCCGCAAGCCGACACCATTCGCCTGATGGGCGACAAGGTTTCGGCCAAGCACGCCATGATCAAAGCCGGCGTACCGACCGTTCCCGGCTCCGACGGCCCGCTGCCGGAAGACGAGGAAGAGGCCCTGCGCATCGGCCGTGAAGTCGGCTACCCGGTGATCATCAAGGCCGCCGGTGGCGGTGGTGGTCGCGGCATGCGCGTGGTGCACCAGGAAGAAGACCTGATCTCCTCGGCCAAGCTGACCCGCACCGAAGCCGGTGCAGCGTTCGGCAACCCGATGGTGTACCTGGAAAAATTCCTCACCAATCCGCGTCACGTGGAAGTCCAGGTGCTGTCCGACGGCCAGGGCCACGCCATCCACCTGGGTGACCGCGATTGCTCGCTGCAGCGCCGCCACCAGAAGGTACTGGAAGAAGCACCGGCCCCGGGCATCGATGAAAGAGCCCGCCAGGAAGTCTTCGCCCGCTGCGTCAAGGCGTGCATCGACATCAACTACCGTGGCGCCGGCACCTTCGAGTTCCTCTACGAGAACGGCAACTTCTACTTCATCGAGATGAACACTCGCGTACAAGTGGAACACCCGGTCTCGGAAATGGTCACCGGGATCGACATCGTCAAGGAGATGCTCAGCATCGCCGCTGGCAACCCGTTGTCGTACACCCAGGACGACGTGGTGATCCGCGGCCACGCCCTGGAGTGCCGGATCAACGCCGAGGACCCGAAGAAGTTCATTCCGAGCCCTGGCACCGTCAAGCACTTCCACGCGCCAGGCGGCAATGGCGTTCGCGTCGATTCGCACCTGTACAGTGGTTATGCGGTACCGCCGAACTATGATTCGTTGATCGGCAAGCTGATCACCTACGGCAAGGACCGTGACGAAGCCCTGGCGCGCATGCGCAACGCCCTGGACGAAATCGTGGTGGACGGGATCAAGACCAATATCCCGCTGCACCGCGACCTGGTTCGCGACGAAGGCTTCTGCAAGGGTGGCGTAAACATCCACTACCTGGAACACAAGCTCGCCAACCAGTGAGTCCGTGATCCGATCGACAAGGCCGCTTAATTGCGGCCTTGTTGTTTTTGCTCCTTTTGTGGGAGCAGAGCTTGCTCGCGAAGGGGGCCTCAATATCGCCAAAAAGCTTCGCGGGCAAGCTCCGCTCCCACCAAGCCACGCTCCTACAGGGGATTGCGCCAGACTCAGGTTCGTTTTTTTGAATACCGTCCGGGGCGCTGCTCAAGTAGACTTGCGCGTTTCTCGCAGCCTCCAGCGGTTGCACACTCCATTTTTACAAAGGTGCCCCGCCATGCCTTGGCTGCAAGTACGCCTGGCCATCAGCCCGGAACAAGCCGAAATCTACGAAGACGCCTTCCTCGAAGTCGGCGCCGTTTCGGTCACCTTCATGGATGCCGAAGATCAACCGATCTTCGAACCGGAACTCAACACCACCCCGCTGTGGTCCCACACCCACCTGCTGGCCCTGTTCGAAGGCGGCACCGAAGCGGCCAGCGTGCTCGCGCACCTGGAATTGCTGACCGGTGCGCCGCTGCCCGAGCACCACAGCGAAGTGATCGAGGACCAGGACTGGGAACGCAGTTGGATGGACAACTTCGAGCCGATGCGCTTCGGCCGTCGCCTGTGGATCGTCCCGAGCTGGCACGCCGCGCCGGAGCCGGAAGCGGTCAACCTGCTGCTCGACCCGGGCCTGGCCTTCGGTACTGGCACCCACCCGACCACCGCGCTGTGCCTGGAATGGCTCGACGGCCAGGACCTCAAGGACTGCAGCGTCCTCGACTTCGGCTGCGGCTCGGGGATCCTGGCGATTGCCGCCCTGCTGCTGGGCGCCCGTGAAGCGGTCGGCACCGATATCGACGTCCAGGCCCTGGAAGCCTCCCGTGACAACGCCGGGCGTAACCACATCGCCGAAGCGCTGTTCCCACTGTACCTGCCGCAAGACCTGCCCCAGGTCCAGGCCGACGTGCTGGTGGCCAATATCCTCGCCGGCCCGCTGGTATCCCTGGCCCCGCAATTGTCCACCCTGGTCAAGCCTGGCGGGCGTCTGGCACTCTCGGGGATCCTCGCCGAACAAGGCGCGCAAGTGGCTGCCGCTTATGCCCAGGACTTCGACCTCGACCCGATTGCCAATCGCGATGGCTGGGTGCGCATCAGTGGTCGTCGGCGCTAGAATGGGCGCTTGCATGAACCGGATCGCCGCATGACCGACAGCTTCGTCACCCAGTGCCCGCATTGCCAGACCAGTTTCCGCGTCAGTCACGCTCAATTGAGCGTGGCCCGTGGTGTGGTTCGCTGCGGCTCCTGCCTGCAGGTGTTCAACGCTGCGCGACAACTGCTCGAACAACGCGCAGCCAGGGAAGCGGCGAGCGCCGCCGCGGTTGCCGCGCCCGCCGCGGCGCCGAAACCGCCAGCACCGCCACCGCCTCCAGAGCCGCCTGAGCAGCCACGGGCCATCAGCCAGAGGCAATGGTCGGCCGAAGAGCTGGACCTGGACAACCTTGACCTGGACGAGGAACTGGCGCGCCTGGAACAACGGGAAATTCAGCCGACCAAGGCATTCGGCCAGGACCGTGGCGGCAAGGGCGACTCCCTCAGCGCCCGCCGCGACGACCCGGACACTGAAGAGCAATGGCCCGACAGTCTGTTCAGCGAGCCGCCGACCCCGCACGTCGAAGCCGACCTTGCCGACGCGGACGAAACGGCCCCGGCCAAGGCCGCGGAAAACAAAGCCGAACAACCCAAGTCGGCGCGTACCGAGCCTTCGCTGTCCTTCGATCTCGCCGACCTCGACGACGAACCGCCGGTCCCGCGTCTGCAACTCGAACACCACGAGCTGGAAGACGACGCCTTCCATGCCGCCCCGGCCGCCGAGCACATTGACGAAGCGCCCCCCGAAGACGAGCGCAAGAAACCCAAGTCCAAGCGCGAGCGCAACGAGCCCGGCCTGCACGACGATGTGCTGCTGGACCTGGTCGACGACCCGATCCAGCTCGACTGGCAACGCCGTCGCTCGCCCTGGGGCCGACGCCTGCTCTGGCTGCTGCTGGTGCTGCTGGCCGCCGCTGCCCTGCTCGGCCAATACGTCGGTTATCACTTCGACGAACTGGCGCGCCAGGACCAGTACCGTCCCTGGTTCCAGCAACTGTGCCCGGAAATAGGCTGCAAAGTGCCATCAAAAGTCGATATCGCCCGGATCAAGAGCAGTAACCTGGTGGTGCGCAGCCACCCGGACTTTGCCGGCGCCCTGGTGGTGGACGCAATCATCTACAACCGCGCGCCGTTCTCCCAGCCCTTCCCGCTGCTGGAGCTGCGCTTCGCCGACCTGAACGGCCATCTGATCGCCAGCCGCCGCTTCAAACCCGCCGAGTACCTGAGTGGCGACCTCGCCGGACAAGGCGAAATGCCACCACAGACACCGATCCATATCGCCCTGGACATCCTCGACCCGGGCGCCAAAGCCGTAAACTACAGCCTGAGCTTCCACTCGCCCGAGTAGCCCGGGGCCCTTCGCCCGGCGAGACGGCTGTTTTCCGGCGGCAACCAAACCGCCAGCGATAAGCGAATAACTGTTCAGATTTTATCCAATTTTGCCTTTATCCAGTCATCGAGAGCGGGTATCATGCCAACCCTTTTTCGAACTCTCATGATCCGTCCCCACAACAGGGAAGTCCTATGTCGGCGGTACGCATCGGCCCATATACATTGCAGAACGGCTTGATTCTCGCCCCCATGGCGGGCGTCACCGACCAGCCCTTTCGTCAGTTGTGCCGACGCTTGGGCGCGGGTCTTGTAGTCTCGGAAATGGTCACCAGCGACATGAGCTTGTGGAACAGCCGCAAATCGCGTCTGCGCATGATCCACGAAGGCGATCCCGAGCCCCGCTCGGTGCAGATCGCCGGTGGCGACGCACAGATGCTGGCGGAGGCGGCCCGGGCCAATGTCGAGCTGGGTGCACAGATTATCGATATCAACATGGGCTGCCCGGCGAAGAAGGTTTGTAACAAGGCCGCCGGCTCGGCGTTACTGAAAGACGAAGCACTGGTGAGCGAGATCCTGCACGCCGTGGTAGCGGCGGTGGCGGTCCCGGTCACCCTGAAGATCCGCACCGGCTGGGACCGGGCGAACAAGAACGGCCTGACGGTGGCGAAGATTGCCGAACAGGCGGGTATCACGGCGCTGGCGGTGCACGGGCGAACCCGCGCCGACCTGTATACCGGTGAAGCCGAGTACGACACCATTGCCGCGATCAAGCAGGCGGTGTCGATCCCGGTCTTCGCCAACGGCGACATCGATTCGGCCGAGAAAGCCCGGCACGTGCTGCACGCGACCGGTGCCGACGGCCTGTTGATCGGCCGGGCCGCCCAGGGGCGGCCATGGATTTTTCGTGAAATCGAGCATTTTCTGCGTACCGGTGAAACCCTCCCGGCACCGGAGCTGTTCGAGGTGGAACGTATTCTGCTAGAGCATCTGGCCGCGTTGCATGCCTTCTATGGGGAGGTGATGGGTGTGCGTATCGCCCGCAAGCACGTTGGCTGGTATCTCGCAACCTTGCCGGGCGCCAAGGAGTTTCGCGCCCACTTCAATCGTGTGGAAGATACGGAAGCACAATGCGCCAACGTTCGTGAGTTCTTCGCCGAACGTTACAAGAGCCTGGTGACAGGGGAAGGAAGAGGGGTGGCCGCATGACGATGATGACCGAGACTTTAGTGAGTGGAACAACGCCCGTGAGCGACAACGTCAATTTGAAACAGCACCTCAACACGCCGAGCGAAGAAGGCCAGACCCTTCGCGGGAGTGTCGAGAAGGCGCTGCACAATTATTTCGCCCACCTTGAGGGCGCGGCCGTCACGGACGTGTACAACCTGGTGCTCTCGGAAGTCGAGGCGCCCTTGCTTGAAAGCGTGATGAACTACGTCAAGGGCAACCAGACCAAGGCCAGCGAGCTGCTCGGGTTGAACCGCGGCACCCTGCGCAAGAAACTCAAACAGTACGATTTGCTGTAAGCATTCAATCAAACCAGAAAGGCGCCCGCGTAGAAACGGTCGCCTTTTTTGCTGACTCCTTTGCTTTTGATGGAAATTGAGATGACCGACCAGACTACCCGCCTGCCGATCCGCCGTGCCTTGATCAGTGTTTCCGACAAGACCGGGATCCTCGAATTCGCCAAGGAGCTGGAAGCCCTGGGCGTGGAGATCCTTTCCACCGGCGGGACCTTCAAGCTGCTGCGAGACAACGGTGTGGCCGCGGTGGAAGTTGCCGATTACACCGGTTTCGCGGAAATGATGGATGGCCGGGTGAAGACCCTGCACCCGAAAATCCACGGCGGCATCCTCGGTCGTCGCGGTATCGACGACGCCATCATGAACGAGCACGGCATCAAGCCGATCGACCTGGTGGCGGTCAACCTCTACCCGTTCGAAGCCACCATCAACAAGCCCGGCTGTGACCTGCCGACCGCCATCGAGAACATCGATATCGGCGGCCCGACCATGGTTCGCTCGGCGGCCAAGAACCACAAGGACGTGGCCATCGTGGTCAACGCCGGCGACTACGGCCAGGTCCTGGAAAGCCTCAAGGCTGGTGGCCTGACCTACGCCCAGCGCTTCGACCTGATGCTCAAGGCCTTCGAACACACTGCCGCCTACGACGGCATGATCGCCAACTACCTGGGTACCGTGAACCAGGCCGCCGAGACCCTGAGCACGGAAGGTCGCAGCGAATTCCCGCGTACCTTCAACAGCCAGTTCATCAAGGCCCAGGAAATGCGCTACGGCGAGAACCCGCACCAGAGCGCGGCGTTCTACGTGGAAGCCAAGCCTGCCGAAGTCGGCATCGCCACCGCGACCCAGCTGCAAGGCAAGGAGCTCTCCTATAACAACGTGGCCGATACCGACGCCGCGCTGGAATGCGTGAAGAGCTTCGTCAAACCGGCCTGCGTCATCGTCAAGCACGCCAACCCGTGCGGCGTGGCCGTCAGCCCGGACGCCGAAGGCGGTATCCGCCAGGCCTACGAACTGGCCTACGCCACCGACAGTGAATCGGCCTTCGGCGGCATCATCGCCTTCAACCGCGAACTGGATGCCGAAACCGCCAAGGCCATCGTCGAGCGTCAGTTCGTCGAAGTGATCATCGCCCCGTCCGTCAGCGAAGAAGCTCGCGCCATCGTTGCCGCCAAGGCCAACGTGCGCCTGCTGGTCTGCGGTCAGTGGGATGCCAACCGCGCCCCGGCCTGGGATTACAAGCGCGTCAACGGTGGCCTGCTGGTGCAGAGCCGCGATATCGGCATGATCGGCAGCGACGATTTGAAAGTCGTGACCCAACGCGCACCGACCGAGCAAGAGATCCACGACCTGATCTTCGCCTGGAAAGTCGCCAAGTACGTCAAGTCCAACGCCATCGTCTACGCCAAGAACCGCCAGACCATCGGTGTCGGCGCCGGCCAGATGAGCCGCGTCAACTCCGCTCGTATTGCTGCCATCAAGGCCGAGCATGCTGGCCTGCAGGTACAGGGCTCGGTCATGGCTTCGGATGCGTTCTTCCCGTTCCGCGACGGTCTCGACAATGCGGCCAAGGTCGGTATCACCGCGGTGATCCAGCCGGGCGGCTCGATGCGTGACAATGAAGTGATTGCTGCGGCGGATGAAGCCGGCATCGCGATGGTCTTTACCGGCATGCGCCACTTCCGCCACTGATAACACAGCCCCCGTGGGAGCCGGCTTGCCGGCGATGAGGCCGGCGAGTCCTGCATTTGATCTTGCGGCCGCCATCGCCGGCAAGCCGGCTCCCACAATGCTCTCCCAGAATTCAGCGTCATCGAGGTTTTTGAAATGAATGTTTTGATCATCGGCAGCGGTGGCCGTGAACACGCCCTGGCCTGGAAAGTGGCGCAGGACCCGCGTGTCGAGAAAGTCTTCGTCGCCCCGGGCAACGCCGGTACCGCCATCGAGGCCAAGTGCGAAAACGTCGCCATCGACGTCCTGGCCCTTGAGCAGCTGGCGGATTTTGCCGAGAAAAACGTTTCCCTGACCATCGTCGGTCCGGAAGTACCGTTGGTCGCTGGTGTGGTCGACCTGTTCCGCGCCCGTGGCCTGGACTGCTTCGGCCCGACCGCCGGTGCCGCCCAGCTGGAAGGCTCCAAGGCCTTCACCAAGGACTTCCTGGCGCGCCACAAGATCCCCACCGCCGACTACCAGAACTTCACCGAGATCGAGCCGGCCCTGGCCTATCTGCGGGAAAAAGGCGCACCGATCGTGATCAAGGCCGACGGCCTGGCCGCCGGCAAAGGCGTGATCGTCGCCATGACCCTGGGCGAAGCCGAAGACGCCGTGCGCGACATGCTCGCCGGCAATGCCTTCGGCGAGGCCGGTTCGCGGGTAGTCATCGAAGAGTTCCTCGACGGCGAAGAAGCCAGCTTTATCGTCATGGTCGACGGCAAGAACGTCCTGCCCATGGCCACCAGCCAGGACCACAAGCGCGTCGGCGACGGCGACAGCGGCCCGAATACCGGCGGCATGGGCGCCTACTCGCCGGCACCGGTGGTCACCGCCGAGGTGCACCAGCGGGTCATGGACCAGGTGATCTGGCCCACCGTGCGCGGCATGGCCGCCGAAGGCAACGTCTACACCGGCTTCCTCTATGCGGGACTGATGATCGATCAGGCCGGCAATCCGAAAGTCATCGAGTTCAACTGCCGCTTCGGCGACCCGGAAACCCAACCGGTGATGCTGCGCCTGCAATCGAGCCTGATCCTGCTGATCGAGGCCGCGCTGGCCCAGGCCCTGGACAAGATCGAAGCCCAATGGGACCCACGTCCGAGCCTGGGCATCGTCCTCGCTGCCGGCGGTTACCCGGGCGACTACGCCAAGGGCGCGCTGATCAAGGGCCTGGACGCGGCCGCGGGTCTGGAAGGCAAAGTCTTTCACGCCGGTACCGCACTGAAGGACGGCCAGGTAGTAACTTCCGGCGGTCGGGTGCTCTGCGCCACCGCCCTGGGCAACAGTGTTGACGCCGCACAGCAGCAAGCTTACAAGCTCGCGGCTAAGATTGATTGGGACGGCTGCTTCTACCGTAGCGATATCGGCTATCGTGCAATTGCACGCGAACGCGCAGAATCAAAGGAATAAGCTATCCGAAGGGATAGGCAAGGGTGTGCAACCCTTGCCGAACTATTCCAGCCCTGCGCATAGTTATCACCAGGCATCAACCTACGAAGGGATTTCGCCGTGCGCTGGCTCAGGATCGCCATAGGTATTACTGTCAGCTTGCTGACCCTGCTCTGCCTTGCTCCGGCCCAGGCCTCGCAAGGCATTGGCTGGGCGTCATTGTTCGACGACCAGGCCGACCTGCAATTGAGCGATATCCGCTCTTCGCGCTACACCAACCAATTCAGTCCGGTCGAGCTCGAACGCCTGACCGCGGCCCAACCCGAAGGCGCCTTGTGGCTGCGCTTTCGCCTGCAACCGGGCACCCACGAACAAGTACTGCGGGTCTTCGCCCCTGATCTGGCCCGCCTTGACCTCTATACCCTCGACGGCGACAACCTGATCGCCCAGGTGCGTACCGGCAACGACCTGCCTCAGGCCGAGCGCCCATTGCCCAGCAGCGACTTCATGCTGCCGCTGGTACAAAGCAACCGACCGCTGGATATCTACCTGCGGCTGGTGTCCAAGCACGAGCTACGCCCGCACATCACCCTCGAACCGGCTATCGCGGTCGCCGCCGACCAGAGCCAGTCGCTGCTCTACGGCCTGCTGTTCGGCTGCCTGACGATGCTGATCCTGCACAACCTGATCCGCTTCACCTACACCCGCTCGCACAGCAGCCTGTGGCTGGCCGCCTGCGAAGGTTTCCTGCTGCTCAGCGCACTGTTCCTGCTGAACCTGATCGGCCCTTGGCTGCCCGACTGGCATGGCGCGCAAACCCCCGCCTCCTATGTGGCGCTGCTGCTGACGGCACCCTGTGGACTGATGTTCGCCTACTCGTTTTTTTCGCAGTTGGGCCCGCATCCGCTGAACAAGTTACTGCTGGGCGACATCCTGATCATCAGCCTTGGCGGCCTGCTGCTGTTGTTCGTCGACACCCTGCCGCTGAACATCATGACCTATGGCCTGGTGGGCCTGGCGAGCCTGAGCATCCTGCTGGTGTCCGCCTATCACTGGCAGAAGGGCTACCGTCCGGCGCGACTGTTCGTGGTGGCCATGGTGATCTTCAACATCGGCACGCTGGTGATCCTGCCCGCACTACTGGGACTGACGCAGGTGGCGCCGCAAGGCCTGATCATCGCGCTGCTGGTGTTTATCTGCATCAGCGGCCTGTTGATGAGCGTGGCCCTGGGCGAGCGCCGCCGCAGCATCACCGAAGACCAGTTCAGCCTCAGCCGCGACCTGGCGGCGAGCAATGCGGAAATCGCCGCCAAGGCCGAGTTCCTGGCGAAGATCAGCCACGAGATCCGCACGCCGATGAACGGCGTGCTGGGCATGACCGAACTGCTCCTGGGCACGCCCCTGTCGGTCAAACAGCGCGACTATGTGCAGACCATCCACAGCGCCGGCAACGAGCTGCTGACCCTGATCAACGAGATCCTCGATATCTCCAAGCTGGAGTCCGGGCAGATCGAACTGGATGACGTGCAGTTCGACCTCAACGCCCTGATCGATGACTGCCTGAGTATTTTCCGCGCCAGGGCCGAGCAGCAGAATGTCGAGCTGATCAGTTTTATCCAGCCCCAGGTCCCCCGAGTGATCAGCGGTGACCCGACGCGCCTGCGCCAGACTCTACTCAGCCTGCTGGAACACGCCCTGAAGAAAACCGACGAGGGCGAGATCCTGATCGTCGTCGCCCTCGACGAACGCAGCGGCCAGCCGCGCCTGCGCATCGCGGTCCAGGACAGCGGCGTGCCGATGGGCGACGAAGAACGCGATGCCCTGCTCCACGCCGAACTGCAGAGCAAGAACTTCCTCGCCGCGACCCGTCTGGGTGGCAATCTCGGGCTGGTGATCGCCCGCCAACTGGTGCAACTGATGCAAGGCGAGTTCGGCATCAAGAGCGGCACCCACCAGGGCAGTACCCTGTGGCTGACCTTGCCCCTGGACCCGCTGCACCTGGAGAACCCAACCTCGGACCTTGACGGTCCGCTGCGCGGCGCGCGGGTGCTGGTGGTCGACGACAACGACACTTGCCGCAAGGTGCTGGTGCAGCAATGCAGCGCCTGGGGCCTGAACGTCAGCGCCGTGCCGTCGGGCAAGGAAGCCCTGGCGCTGCTGCGGACCAAGGCCCACCTGCGCGACTACTTCGACGCGGTGCTGCTGGACCAGAACATGCCCGGCATGACCGGCATGCAACTGGCGGCGAAGATCAAGGAAGACCCAAGCCTGAACCACGATATCCTGCTGATCATGCTCACCGGCATCAGCAACGCGCCGAGCAAAATCATCGCGCGCAATGCCGGGGTCAAGCGCATCCTCGCCAAGCCTGTGGCTGGCTACACCCTCAAGACCACCCTGGCGGACGAACTGGCCCAGCGCGACAAATGGCCAGGACCGGGGCCGACGCCGACGCCCGCGGCAAGCCCCGAGGCGGTGGAACCGATCGCCGTACCGAGCGACTTCCGCATCCTGGTGGCCGAAGACAACAGCATCTCCACCAAAGTGATTCGCGGCATGCTCGGCAAGCTCAACCTCAAGCCCGACACCGCCAGCAATGGCGAAGAGGCCCTGCGGGCGATGAAAGCCCAGCACTACGACCTGGTGCTGATGGACTGCGAGATGCCGATCCTCGACGGTTTTTCCGCCACCCAGCAGTTACGTGCCTGGGAAGTCGGCAACCAGCGCGTGCGCACCCCGGTGGTGGCGCTGACCGCGCACATTCTCACCGAGCACAAGGAGCGCGCGCGCCAGGCCGGGATGGACGGGCATATGGCCAAGCCGGTGGAGCTGTCGCAATTGCGTGAGTTGGTGGAGCACTGGGTGGCCGAGCGCGCGCACCAGCAGACCCAGGTCCCGACGCCCTGACGGCGAGGCCACGCCCCGCCCATGACGATCGGCCCGGCCGCTTCCCGGACACAGCCGACAGCGTGCGCAACGCCTGATAGACTGCCGTCGCCCTCCTCCGTTGCGAGCCCAAACCATGCTCCACGTGTTATTCAGCGTTTACCTGAAGATGCTGGTGCTCTACAGCCCGTTCTTCGTCCTGTCCTGCTTTATCAGCCTGACCCGTGGTTACTCCAGCAAGGAGCGGCGACGCCTGGCCTGGAAGGTCGCATTGGCGACGCTGGTGTCCAGCGTGCTGCTGTATCTGTTCGGGCGGGTGATCTTCAGCGTCTTCGGCATCACCGTGGATGCCTTCCGCATCGGCGCGGGCAGTGTGCTGTTTATTTCGGCGTTGGGCATGGCCCAGGGTAAATCGGCGGTGCAGACCGACAATGTGCAGCAGGACGTGACCATCGTCCCGCTGACCATCCCCCTGACCGTCGGCCCCGGCACCATCGGTGCCCTGCTGGTCATGGGGGTCAGCCAGCCGCACTGGGATGACAAGCTCTCGGCCATCGTCAGTATCGCCCTGGCGAGCCTGACCGTCGGCGTAGTGTTGTACCTGTCCAACCGGATCGAACGCATCCTCGGCGACCAGGGCTTGCAGATCGTCAGCCGTCTGATGGGGCTGTTCGTCTGCGCCCTGGCGGCGCAGATCATCTTTACCGGGGTACGCGGGTATCTGCTGCCCTGAGCACAGCGCTCCTCAAGAGCGAGGCTTTTCACCGTACCAGCGCGGGGTGTACACCCACTCGCCACCCTCGGCACGGGGGAAAACACAGGTGGTGGAGGAACCGATGATGACCAGGGTACGCATGTCCACCTGGTCCGGCGTCAACTCACCCAGGGTGGTCACCCGCAAGGTCTGTCCCGGCCGACCGATATCCCGTCCCAGCACCACCGGCGTCTGCGCCGTGCGATGCCCGGCGACGATCTCCAGGGCGCGGCCCAACTGCCAGGGGCGGGAGCGCGAGATCGGGTTGTAGAAGGCCAGGGCCAGATCGGCCTGGGCCGCCAGGTCGAGGCGCTTCTCGATGACGGCCCAGGGCTTGAGGTTGTCCGAGAGCGACATCACACAGAAATCATGCCCCAACGGCGCACCAGCCTGGGCCGCCGTCGCCAGCGAGGCAGAGACCCCGGGGAGGATTTCCAGGTCGACGCTGTGCCAGCTCGGGTCAGTGGATTCGTGCAGGGCTTCGAGCACCGCCGCCGCCATGGCGAACACGCCCGGATCGCCGGACGACACCACCACCACCGAACGGCCCTGGGCCGCCAGTTCGAAAGCATGCCGGGCACGCTGCATCTCTTCGCGGTTATCGGTGCAATGCAGCACCTGATCGGCGCGGAACGGGCCAGCCATGCGCACGTAGGTTTCATAACCCAGTACGTCGTTGGCCTTTGCCAGCTCGGCCTTCACCGCCGGGACCATCAGTTCGGCGGCGCCAGGACCGAGGCCGATCACCGCCAGGCGACCGCGTGGACGACCGATCCGCTCCGGCGCCAATGGCTGGCTGGCGACCGCGATCGCCAAGCCCTCGCTGACGGAGATCGGCGCTAGCAATTGCGGTATCGCCTGTTGTGCCATTTCAGCGACCGAGCCGGTCGAGGCGACAAAACGCAAGGGCACGCCCAGCTCGACTGCCGCTTCACGCAACACGGGGCTGGCCATCTCGCTGTCCGCCGCCAACAGGCAGGCCAGCGACTGCCGGGCGATATTCGCGCCATGCAGAGCATCGCAAACCGCGCTGACCAGTTCCGGCACACGAGCCGTGACCGCCACCAGCACGCTGCGCGGATAAATCAGCAATTCATTGGCCGCCGGCACCCGCTCGGCGCTGCCGACATGAATCGACAGGCGCGCCTGGCGATCCTCCGGCAAATTCGCCTCTGCCAACCAGGGTGCCGCGCCTTCGATACGCACGCTTTCGCCGGCCAGCAGGTCCGAGACAAAACGCTTGCCCAGTTCCAGGTCGCCCAGGGCATAACCACTCGGCGGGTTCAGCAGGCAGGTGCCGAAACGCAGCTCGCCGCTGGTGGTGATCGCCGCCGCGATACCGAGACCGGCAGCCATTTCCCGGGCCATGACATTCACCCCGCCCAGCCCACCCAACAGCGGCACCACGGCGCTGCCGTCCTCGGCCACCGCCAGCACCGGCGGTTCGGCGCCTTTCTCCAATAGCACCGGGGCCAGCGTGCGAATGACGATACCGGCGGCGCACAGGGCAATGATCGGGGTGTCCTGTTGATAAAGCTGGCGCATCGTCGCGCCAAACTCGTGGTACAGCCGATCCGCGCCGTCGACCCGCTCCGCCAGCCCATAGACCAGCGCATCCGGGTAAATCCGTTGCAGCCGCCGGGCCGTCGCCAGGCTGCCATTGCCGAGAATGACAATGGCCGGTTGCGCGCGGCTCATCCCTGCCACCGTTCGCCGGGCACGATGATCAGCGAGAAGTACGGCGAGGACATCGGCTCGACCTGATCGAGCGGCACGATCTTCTGATTGGCCATGGTCGCGCGCTCCACATATAAGGCGCGGCCAGCCAGGCCCAACTCTTCCAGCACCTGGCGAACCTTGGGAAAGTTGCGCCCCAGCTTCATGATCACCGCCGCGTCGGCATCGGCCAGGCGGCGCTTGAGTTCGTCATGGGGCAGCACGCCGGACAAGACCGACAGGCTCTGGTTGCGGTATACCAGCGGCACGCCGAGCACCGAGGCGCCCCCGAGCATCGAGCACACGCCAGGAATCACTTCGGCCTCATAACGCTCGGCCAAGCGGTCGTGCAGGTACATGTAGGAGCCGTAGAAGAACGGGTCGCCTTCGCAGATCACCGCCACATCGCGGCCGGCCTCCAGGTGTGTGGCCACTTCCAGACTGGCTTCGTCGTAGAAGTCGCTGATCACCTGCTCATAGGACAAGGGCGCGGGTAGCGCCTCGGTGGTCACCGGGTAGACCAGCGGCAGCAGCCTCTGGGCCTCCTGCAAGTACCCCTCGATAATGCCGAACGCATTGCCTTTCTTGCCCTTGGCGACGAAATACGCCACCACCGGCGACTCGCGCAGCAGGCGCAAGGCCTTGAGCGTAATCAGTTCCGGGTCACCGGGGCCCACGCCGAGGCCGATCAGACGTCCAGGCTGCTGCATCATTCAATCTCCGTAGCGAGGGCATTCACTGCCGCGGCGGCCATGGCGCTGCCACCGAGCCGGCCTTGCATGATCACGAACGGCACGCCACGGCTGTCAGCCGCAAGCATCGCCTTGGATTCGGCGGCGCCGACAAAGCCCACCGGAAAGCCGAGGATCAACGCCGGTTTCGGCGCGCCGGCATCGAGCATTTCCAGCAGGTAGAACAGCGCTGTCGGCGCGTTGCCGATCACCACCACGCTGCCCTCCAGATACGGCCGCCACAGCTCCAGCGCCGCCGCCGAGCGGGTATTGCCCAGCGCTTGCGCCAACTCGGGCACGCGCTCGTCGCGCAGGGTGCAGATCACCGGATTGTTGGCCGGCAGGCGCGCACGGGTCACGCCCTCGCTGACCATCCGCGCATCGCAGAGAATCGCCGCGCCAGCCGCCAAGGCCTCACGCCCGGCCTTGCCGGCGCCCGGGGAAAATTGCAGACCGTCGATGGCATCGACCATGCCGCAGGCGTGGATCACCCGCACGGCGAGCTTTTCCAGGTCCGCGGGAATACGCGCCAGGTTGGCTTCCGCGCGAATGATCGCGAAGGAGTTGCGATAGATCTCCTGACCGTCGCGGATGTAATCAATCATCGGTGTTGCTCCGTGAGCGGGCTGCCAGCAGGGCGCCCGCCGCATCAATAGTAAGGTCGCGGGCGTGCAGCCGGCCAAAGCCCGGGTGCGCGGCGTCGCGGAAATAGAGGTGGTAATGGCCCGGCGCAGCCGCCAGCAAGGTGGCCGGCGCCACATGAGCCGCCGCGCAGGAACGCGCGCAGCCGGACAGGTGCACGCCCTGGGGTTGCTCTTGCAGCTGCCGCGCCAGACTGCGGGCGTCGGCCTTGGTGTCGGCCAGGCCCTTGCCGCAGCCGGCCGAGCCGGTGCAGGCGATCAGTTGCGCCAGGGCGTCGGCGGCGTCGCACAACAAGCCGAGGCGCTGCAATTGTGCGCTGACGGTTGCCGCGTCTTCGCTGCGGATATTGGGCAACAACAGGCTCTGCCAGGGGGTCAGGCGCAGGCTGGCATCGCCAAACTCACTGGCCAGCCGGGCCACGCCGTCGAGCATCGTCGCGTCAAGCCGGCCCAGGGGCGCCATCGCGCCAATGCAGACACGCCCCGGCTGGCGCTGTGGATAAGTGCCGATATGCCGCAGGCCGGGAGCAGCGACTCGCTGCCAGGACGGGACCGCCGCCGGTGTAAAACCAAGCCGTTGGCTCAATTGAGCGAGGAATTCAGCCGGCGCGACTTCAGCCAGCAAATGGCGCATGCGCGTCTGCTCGGGGCGGGCCAGATCGAGGAACAGCTCCAGCACCGCCACCACCAGCGCATGCCCTTCGGCCAGGGGCACGGCGGCCAATGGCAGGTCGTTGGCCGGACAGCCAGCCAGGCCAAACGCCAGGTACGGCTGGTCGCCCAGCAGCAGCGCCGACAGCCATAGGTCGTGCGGATGCTCCAGCATTGCCAGGGCTTCGCCACCGTCCAGTTGCAGCGCGAACTTGGCCGACAGTTCATGAAAGCGCGGCTGAGTCTGCAAGGTCGCCAGGATCTGCCCGGCCAGGGGCCGGGTGTCGATCAACAACTGACGGTCGATTCCCGCGCTCGGGCTGAGCATCAGGTTGCGTACATCGTCGCCCGCTGGCGTGGTCGGGCCGAGGCCGGCGTCGAGCAATTCGTCGATCAGCTCGGCCTGTTGCGCGCCGATGCCACGAATCTGCAGGTTGGCCCGATTGGTCGCTTCGATCACGCCACCGGCATAACGCTCGGCGGCACGGGCCAGCGCCTGGGCCTGGGCGCTGCCGATCACCCCGCCGGCCAGCTTGATCCGGCAGATACCGCCGTCCAGCGCCGGGACGATACGTAACAACCCCGGGCAGGCCGAGGGGCGAATAGCGGTGGTGGGCGGGCGTTGGTTCAAGGGACGGCCGGTAGTGAAGGAAAGGTAGAGGTTGCTATCGAAGAGCATTTCGCCCTCGCAGGCGCGGTATTATGCCTGCTTTGTCCGATGGCATGAAAAGCCTGCCCGTCGGAACCGCTGTGTTTTGAGGATTTTAGATGGCGCCTTGGCTGACAATCGTGGGAATCGGTGAAGACGGCTTCAGTGGCCTGGGTCAACAGGCCCGCGAAGCCCTGTCCGCGGCGGCGCGGGTATTCGGCGGCCAGCGCCAGCTCGACCTGCTGCCGGACTCCATCCGCGCCGAGCGGCTGGTCTGGCCGAGCCCGTTTTCACTGGAACCCGTGTTGGCCCTGCGCGGCGAACCGACCTGCGTGCTCGCCAGCGGCGATCCAATGCTGTTCGGTGTCGGCGCCAGCCTGGCGCGCCGGGTCGCCGCCGAGGAAATGCGCGTGCTGTCCGCGCCCTCCTCCTGTTCGCTGGCCGCTGCCCGTATGGGTTGGGCCCTGCAGGACGTGGTGACGCTCTCGGTGGTCGCCCGTCCGCTGGCCACACTCAGTGCACATCTGCACAGCGGCGTGCGCTTGCTGGTGCTGAGCAATGACGGCCTGAGTCCCGCCGCGATTGCCGCGCTGTTGCGCGAACGGGGTTTCGGTCCGAGCCGGATCAGTGTGCTGGAACACCTCGGTGGTCCGGCGGAACGGCGGATCGATGGGCTGGCCGAGGACTGGAACGACCCGTTCGTGGCCGACCTGAACCTGGTCGCCATCGAATGCCTGGCGGTCCCCGGCACACCGCGTCTGTCGCGTATCGGTGGACTGCCGGACACGGCGTTCGAACATGATGGGCAACTGACCAAGCGCGATGTTCGCGCCATCACCCTCGCCCGCCTGGCCCCGGTACCCGCTGAACTGTTGTGGGATGTCGGCGCGGGCAGCGGCTCCATCGGTATCGAATGGATGCGCGCCCACCCCAGTTGCCGGGCCATTGCCATCGAGGCCGACAGCGGCCGCCAGCAGTTGATCGAGCGCAACCGTGAGCGCCTCGGCGTACCGGGCCTGCAATTGATTCGCGGCAGCGCACCCGAGGCCCTGGAAGGATTGGAGCCGCCGGACGCGATCTTTATCGGCGGCGGTGTCACCTGCCCCGGGGTGCTGGACAGCTGCTGGGCGCGGCTCAAGCCGGGAGGACGGCTGGTGGCGAATGCCGTGACCCTGCAAAGTGAACTGCTGTTGATGAGCTGGCGTCAGGCCCATGGCGGCGAACTGACGCGCATTCATATCGCCCAGGCCCAACCGCTGGGGGATTTCGACACCTGGCGCCAGGCCTTGCCGATCACTTTGCTCGATGTGCTCAAGCCGTGAACAGCTCTGGCACTGTAGGCGCGCGCTTGCTGGCGATGGGCCTCAACGATAACGCGGGGAACCTGATAGCCAACGGTGCCTGGACCAGCATCGCGAGCAAGCTCGCTCCTACAGAGGGCAAGCGTCATGCGTGAAGAAACCGCCGAACAACCCGCGCCCCTGCGCAGCGGCCTGACCACCGGCAGTTGCGCCACCGCCACCGCCCTGGCGGCGGCACGCCTGCTGCTCAGTGGCGTCAGCTGTGACGCGGTGCAAATCACCTTGCCCAAGGGCAAGCGCGTGGATATGCGCCTGGAGTTCTGTCGCCGCCATGCCGACGGTGCCGAAGCCGGTACGCTCAAGGATGCCGGTGACGACCCGGATGTCACCCACGGCGCCCTGCTCTACTCGCAAGTGCGACTGCTCGCCGAACCCGGTGTGCAGTTTTATGCCGGCGTCGGCGTCGGTACCGTCACCCGCCCCGGCCTGGTCCTGGCCGTCGGCGAACCGGCGATCAACCCGGTGCCACGCAAGATGATCACTGACCATCTGCGACAACTGGCTGACGAGTCGGGCTATGCCGGCGGTTTCGCGGTCACCGTCAATGTCCGCGACGGCGAGGCCCTGGCACTGAAAACCATGAACCCACGGCTGGGCATTCTCGGCGGCCTGTCGATCCTCGGCACCAGCGGTATCGTCCGGCCTTTTTCCTGCGCGGCCTATATCGCCTCGATCCACCAGGGCATCGACGTCGCCAAGACCAACGGCTACCTGCATATCGCCGCCTGCACCGGCAACGCCAGCGAGGACACCATGCGCCGCGTCTACAACTTGCCGGAAATCGCCCTGATCGAAATGGGCGACTTTGTCGGCGCTGTGCTCAAGCACCTGCGCAAGGTGCCGGTGGACAAACTGAGCCTGTGCGGCGGTTTCGGCAAGATCAGCAAACTGGCGGCCGGGCATATGGACCTGCACAGCCGGAATTCGAGCATCGACCTGCCGCAACTGGCCGAATGGGCTGCCGAGGTCGGCGCCGATCAGGCCTTGCAGACGACGATTGTCCAGGCCAACACCAGCCAGCAGGCGCTGGCCATGGCCAGCGCCGCCGGCATCGCCCTCGGCGATGCGGTCTGCCAGCGCGCCCGCGACTTCGCCCGCAGCGTGGTCCCCGCGCAGGTACAGGTGGAGGTCTTTGCCATCGATCGCCAGGGCGGCATTGTCGGTCATGCCGGAGTGTTGTCATGAAACGCCTGTTGCTGCTCGGCGGCGTCACCGAGGCGCTGGCGATTGCCCGGACCCTGGGCCCGGAACATATCTACAGCCTGGCGGGAGTCGGGCGGGTGCCGACGGACTTGCAGTGCCAGGTCCGGGTCGGCGGTTATGGCGGTGCCCAGGGCCTGGCGCAATTTATCCAGGAAGAAGGTATCGACCTGCTGCTGGACGCCACCCATCCCTACGCCGCGCAAATCAGCAGCAACGCCGCCACTGCTGCCCGCTTGAGCGGCATACCTTGTTGGGCGCTACGACGTCCGGCCTGGGTCGCAGAACCCGGCGACGACTGGCGCGAAGTGGCCGACTGGGCGGATCTGGTCGAAGCCCTCAAGCCCTTCCAGCGTCCGCTGTTCACCCTCGGCCGCGAGCCTCTGCAACATATTGAAGAAATTCCCGCCGGACAGTTCTGGACCCTGCGCGCCCTCGATGAATATCCCGGCAACGCCCGCTGCGAAGTGATCGGCGCACGTGGGCCGTTCCTGCTGGAAGACGAGCGCAGCTTGTTCGAGCGCCGCGCCATCGACGTACTGATCAGCAAGAACAGCGGCAGCAGCGCAACCGAACCCAAGCTGCAGGTGGCCCGGGAACGCCGGATACCGGTGCTGATTCTCCAGCGGCCGGCATTGCCGTCGGTGGATCGGGAGTTCCAGACGCTTGGTGAAACACTCGCGGCGTTGGCAAGCACTGCTCAATAGATCACGATCATCAGCTTGTAAATATAGTAACCTTTAGGTTACCTTTAGAGCACAATGATCGAGGTCAAAGAATATATTCGGGACAACCAGGCCAACCCATTCGAAAACTGGTTCGCGTCATTGGATGTGCCGGCCGCCACGAAGGTATCCACTGCAATTCTTCGCATGCAGATGGGCAACACCTCCAACATCAAGTGGTTCGACGGCCTGGGTGAATACCGTATCGATTGAGGTCCGGGCTACCGGATCTATCTGATCCAGGAAGGCAAACGGCTGATCATCCTGTTTGGCGGCGGTCACAAATCCAGCCAGAGCAGCGACATCAAGCAAGCCAAAGCGCTCATTGCCGAATACCAGCGCCGTAAAAAAGCCGCACCGAAAACGAGGTAACACTGAATGGCACTTACTCGCAGCTTCAAACAGACCATCGCCGATCGGGCGCAACGTGACCCTGCCTTTGCCCAGGCACTTCTGGATGAAGCCGCCACCCTGTTTCTCAATGGCGAGCCCGAGATCGCACGGGTGATCCTGCGTGACCTGGTCAACGCCACCATGGGCTTCGAGGAGCTGGCCAAGGAAACCGACAAGCCGAGCAAAAGCCTGCACCGCATGCTCTCGGCCAAGGGCAATCCGAGCATGGATAACCTGGCCGCCATCTTTGCGGCGATTCGCACCACACTGGGCGTCAATATCGAGGTCCATGCCGTCCCGGCAACCTGATGGCTAGCGACTACACTTTCGCACAACGCCACCAAGATAGATTCCTACGCATACTTGCGACCTTTCACCGCAGCTCGTACTTTTACTTATGAAGGGCGTTCAGGCTAAATAACCCACTGTTTGAAAACACTCACGGAAATCCTTCCATGCCCCGACAACGGCTAGCCATTGCCTGGATCGCCTGCTTTGCAGTGCTGTTCAATCTGCTCGCGATGCCGATGTCCGGAGCCATGGCGCAAGCCTCGCAAGACTCGATCGCGGAGCAACTGTTGTGGGGCAGTTTCTGCTCGTCCAATGGTACCCGGCTGGTGGCCATCGACCTCGGCAAGCTGGAACAACAAGCCCCGCAGAACGACGACCATTCCAATATGCAGCACTGCTGGTGCTGTGCAGGCTTCGCCTCGCTGCTGGCATTGCCCGGCCATGTTCCACAATTGCCGGTGGCACAGGACGAAAGCCACCCGACGCGCCCCACCCTCCAGATCGACACCCCTACCCCACGCCAGCAATGGCCCTCGCTCAATCCCAGGGCTTCTCCGCTAGCCTGATTCACACCCACAGTCCGTGTGCGTCATGAATCGTTATGGAGAACAACCATGTTCAAGAATGCCCTGTTGCTGGCCGCCCTGATGCTGCCCGCCTGCTTTGCCCATGCCCATGAATTCAAGGTCGGCGACCTGGAAATCAGCCATCCCTGGTCCCAGGAACTGCCACCCAACGCGCCGACGGTGGCGGCCTATTTCGTGATCCACAACCCGGGCACCACGGCCGACCGCCTGACCGGTGTCGACAGTCCCATCGCCGGCAAAGCCGAACTGCATGAGCACGTGATGCAACTCGACCTGATGAAAATGCAGCAGGTCGCCAACGTCGACGTGCCCGCCGGCGGCGAAGTGAAATTCGCGCCCATGGCCTATCATGTGATGTTGCTGGACCTCAAGGAGCGCAGCCTGTTGCACGATGGCAAGCACTTCCCGCTGACGCTGCACTTTGAAAAGGCCGGCGCTGTGACCGTCGAGGTATCGGTGCAGAAACAGCCGCCGGCCGGGACGGACGAGATGCACATGGACCACGCGCACGCTCAATAATCGACGACGCCGTTGAAGGCCATGCACGCCCCACGCCTCAGGTCACCCCGCTCCCGCGCACAAGCACGCGGCAGTTGGCTGAGCCTGTTCGCCATGTTGATGATCTTTATCGGACCGCTGATTTCCCAGGCGATGCCGATGGATCACCGCATGTCCATGTCGATGGAGATGCCCGGGCAGGCAGGCGCGGCCATGGCGCCAAGCGCCGACGAGCACCACGCCCCCAGCGCCGAGCACCACGCACTATGGGAAAAATGCGGTTATTGCAGCCTGCTGTTCAGTTGCCCGGCACTGCCGCAGACTCTGAGCTTCGCCGCCCTTGACGGCCCCCGGCCCACGGCCGCCGTCGTCACCCAGACCCGCCTGGGCCATGCCCGGCAAAGCATCTTCCCGGGTGCCCGCACCCGCGCCCCGCCCGCGTTCCATTAAGCCACGACACCCGACCTTCTCACCCGGCCCGCCTGAACTGTAAAGCACAGTAGCAGGGCGGCGGCCGTGTTGATTGTGGTGTCGGGAACCACGGCAACGGACGAACCAAAACAATCAAACCTTGTGGAGCGCTCCTGATGAGCCAACCTAAAATTTCCTTCTACAACCTGGCCTGGCGCTGGCACTTCTATGCCGGGCTGTTCGTCGCCCCGTTCATGGTCCTGTTGGCCCTGACCGGGATCATCTACCTGTTCAAACCGCAACTCGACCCGCTGCTGTACAGCGACCTGATGACGGTCCGGAGCGGTCAGCACAGCCTCAGCGCCGACGATCAATTACGCCGCATCGAGATGGCTTATCCACAGGTGCGGATCAAGCAGTACCTGCCGCCGATCAACGCCGAACGCAGTGCGCAGTTCGTGCTGCTGCGCGACGGTCGCGAGCTCAACGTGTTCCTCGACCCCTATCGCGGCAACGTCCTCGGCGAGCAGGATGCCAAGCTCAATCTGCAAGCCGTCGCCCGCGCCCTGCACGGCGAGTTGATGATCGGTACGCTCGGCGACCGCCTGGTGGAACTGGCCGCCGGCTGGGGGGTGATGCTGGTGGTGTCCGGCCTCTACCTCTGGTGGCCACGGGGCCGTTCCAGCGCCGGCGTGCTCTGGCCGCGCCTGAACCAGCGCGGACGCATCGTCTGGCGCGACCTGCATGCCGTCAGCGGCTTCTGGGGCGCCGGATTGCTGTTGTTCATGCTGCTCAGCGGCATGACCTGGACCGGCGTTTGGGGCAAGCAGTACGCCGAGGTCTGGAACCAGTTTCCCGACGCCATGTGGAACAACATGCCCAAGTCCGACCGCGAGGCCCGCAGCCTCAACGACGCGACCCGCCAAACCGTGCCCTGGGCCCTGGAAAACACGCCGATGCCAATGTCCGGCGACCACGCCGAACACATGAACCACGGCGCCGCCGCGAGCGGCCCGGCGGCACCGGGCATCAGCCTGCAACAGGTGGTGGACATCGCCACCACGCGCCAGGTCGAACCCGGCTACAGCATCACCCTGCCGACGACTGCCGAAGGTGTGTTCACCATCGCCGTGTTCGCCGACGACCCGCGCAACGACGCCACCCTGCACATCGATCAGTACAGCGGCACGGTCCTGGCCGATGTGCGCTGGCAACACTACGGCAATGTCGCGCGGGCCACAGAGATGGGCGTGATGCTGCATGAAGGCAAGCTGTTCGGGACGATCAATCAGCTCGTGATGCTGATGGTGTGCCTGATGATTTTGCTCAGTGCCGTCAGCGGTGTGGTGATGTGGTGGAAACGCCGCCCACAAGGTGGTCTCGGCGTACCGCCGCTGCGCCACGATCTGCCGCGCTGGAAAACCGCCCTGGTGATCATGTTCGCCCTGGCGATCCTGTTTCCCCTGGTCGGTGTTTCGCTGCTCGTCGTCTGGCTGCTGGACCGCGCGTTGCCTTCACGCTTCAAGGGCGAACCTGAAGCCGCTTCACCTTCAACCTGAAAAGATCGAGAGGCACGCCAGGGGAATCTGTAGGCTTTTAATGCGAAAATATTGCAACCGCACATTGTTACAATGTGCGCCACGAACTTGTAGGAGCCAGCTTGCCGGCGATGAGGCCTGCAAGCCTTGCCTCGGTCTTTCGGCCGCCATCGCCGGCAAGCCGGCTCCTACAAGGGGTTTGCGTGTATTCCCCGACAATGAGTAACGAATGACCTCGCTGACCCTCATCGATCTCGCCTGGACACCCCAGGGCCGTAGCCACTGCCATCACCCGTTCCAACTGCGTGATGCCAATCTGCGGGTGGCGGCCGGTGAGTTTGTCGGCCTGATCGGTCCCAATGGCAGCGGCAAGACCAGCCTGCTGCGTTGCGCCTATCGCTTCAGCCAACCGGAACACGGCGAGGTCCTGCTCGAACAGCAGAACGTCTGGAAACAATCGCCCCGCTGGTGCGCCCAGCGCATCGCCGTGGTACTCCAGGAATTCCCCGACGCCTTTGGCCTGACCGTTGAAGAAGTGGTCGCCATGGGCCGCACCCCGCACCAGAAACTCTTCGACGGCGACACCGAGTCCGACCGCCGACTGGTCCGCCAGTCCCTCGAACTGGTAGGCATGCTGGGCTTCGAGGAGCACGCCTTCGCCACCCTCTCCGGCGGTGAAAAACAACGCGTGATCCTCGCCCGCGCCCTGACCCAGCAACCACAATTGCTGATCCTCGACGAACCGACCAACCACCTCGACCCACGCTTCCAGCTGGAGCTGTTGCGCCTGGTCAGACAGTTGAAGATCGGCGCCCTCGCCAGCATCCACGACCTCAACCTGGCCGCGGCGTTCTGCGACCGGCTGTATGTGCTCCAGCACGGACGCATCGTCGCCAGCGGCACACCCGCCGAAGTCCTGACCGCCGAGCTGCTGCACGAGGTCTTTGGCGTCGAAGCGCTGATCGATAGCCACCCCCGCTCCGGCTACCCACGAATCACCTGGATAACCCAACCATGAAGCTACCGCACCTGATGCTTTGCCTCGGTTCACTGTTCACGTCCGTGGTCGCTCTGGCCGAGCCAACGCATTACCCGTTGACGATCCAGAGCTGCAACCGCGAGGTGACCTTCAAGGAGGCGCCGAAACACGCGGTCAGCCATGACATCAACATGACCCAGATGATGCTCGCCCTCGGCCTCAAGCCACGCATGGCCGGCTACAGTGGAATCAGCGGCTGGAAATCGGTCACCGCGCAAATGGCCAAGACCCTCGACGGCCTGCCGGAACTGGCAACCAAGTACCCGTCGGTGGAAACCCTGCTCAATGCCAACGTCGATTTCTTCTTCGCCGGCTGGGACTACGGCATGAACGTCGGCGGCGCCGTTACCCCGGCGACACTGACGCCCCTGGGCATCAACGTCTACGAGCTGACCGAGTCCTGCGCCTTGGTGATGAAACGCCCGGGCGCCAGCCTCGACGACACCTACAACGACCTGCGCAATCTGGGCCGGATCTTCGACGTGCAGGACCGCGCCAATGCCCTGATCGGCGCGATGCAGGCGCGGCTGGCCGCGGTGCAGAAAAGCCTGCCGGACGACCGTCCACGGGTATTCCTCTATGACAGCGGTGAAGACCGCGCCATGACCTCCGGGCGCCTGGCCATGCCCCAGGCGCTGATCGACGCCGCGGGCGGACGCAACGTCCTCGACGACGTCGATGCCAGCTGGACTCGGGTCAACTGGGAAAGCGTGGTGGAGAAGAATCCCCAGGTCATCGTCATCGTCGACTACAGCGAAGTCACCGCCGAACAGAAGCAGCACTTCCTCGAAAGCAACCCGGCGCTGCAATCGGTGGATGCCATCCGTCACAAGCGTTTCGTGGTCATTCCATATGTCGAGGCGACGCCGGGTATCGATAACGTCAAGGCCATCGAAACCCTGGCCAAGGCGTTCCACCCGCAATGATGAGCCGCCGCTATGGCTTGTTGCTGACTGTCCTCGGCGCTTTGTTGCTGCTGTCCTGCGTCCTCTCACTGGGCTTCGGACCGGCACGGGTACCGGTGGAGGTGGTCTGGCGGATTCTCTTGTACAAGGCCCTGGGCCTGGGCGAGGTGAACTGGAGCACCGGACAGGAACCTATCGTCTGGCTGATCCGCGTGCCGCGCATGCTCCTCGGCGCGCTGGTGGGCGCCGGGCTGGCGCTGATCGGCGCGGTGTTGCAGGCGGTCACCCGCAATCCCCTGGCCGATCCGCATCTGCTCGGAGTGACTTCCGGGGCAACCCTCGGCGCGGTGATCGTGGTCCTCCATGTGGGCGAAATCGTCGGCCTGCTGACCTTGCCCATTGCCGCCTTTATCGGTGCCCTGGGCAGTATGCTGGCGGTGCTCGCCATCGCCAGTCGCAACGGCCGGCTGGACAGTGACCGACTGCTGCTGTGCGGGGTCGCGGTGTCCTTCGTGATGATGGCGCTGGCCAACCTGCTGCTGTTTCTCGGCGACCATCGGGCCAGCTCCGCGGTGTTGTTCTGGATGCTCGGCGGCCTCGGCCTGGCACGCTGGGAACTGCTGCCGATACCGGCGGCGAGCGTGCTGCTGGGGTTGCTGTTGCTGGTGAGCATGGCCCGGCCATTGAACGCCCTGATGGCCGGCGAACAGACCGCCGTGACCCTCGGCCTGAGCCCACGCAATGTCCGCCTGAAGGTGTTCCTGATCGCCTCGCTGATGACTGGCGTACTGGTTTCCATCAGCGGCTCCATCGGTTTTGTCGGCTTGATGGTGCCGCATATCGCCCGCTACCTGGTGGGCGCGGAACACCGGCGCCTGCTGCCGGTGTCGGCGCTGCTGGGGAGCCTGTTCCTGGTCTGGGTCGATGTCGCGGCGCGGACCCTGATCGCTCCGGAAGACCTGCCCATCGGGGTGGCCACGGCGGCCATTGGCGGGCTGTTTTTCATCGGGTTGATGCGCCGCCGGTGAGGGCCTCTTCGCGAGCAAGCTCAGCTCCCACAGGTTCCGAGTCGTTCACAAAATAATGGATCGACACGCCCCCGGTGGGAGCTGAGCTTGCTCGCGAAGAGGGCATCAGCACCAATCTGGCACACCCCGCGCACCGCAACGCCCATGTCGCCCCCGCGTGGTGCGACTGTTCAGACCAGCACCGCTCAAACACGACTGTTTCCTGCCTTTCTCCGACTAGGCACAGCCTTTGCAAAAGCCCCTTCAGTGTCTGCATCTGCCAAGCAAAAAACTTTCAACATCTGGAGATCGCACCAATGAAGCGTCGTAGCTTGATCAAGGCTTTCACACTGACGGCATCCATTGCCGCCATGGGCATGACCTGGACCGTCCAGGCTGCCGAGACCATCAAGGTCGGCATCCTGCACTCGCTGTCCGGCACCATGGCCATCTCCGAAACCTCGCTCAAAGACATGGCGCTGATGACCATCGATGAGATCAACGCCAAGGGCGGGGTCAACGGCAAGATGCTCGAACCGGTGGTGGTCGACCCGGCCTCCAACTGGCCGCTGTTCGCCGAAAAGAGCCGTCAGTTGCTGACCCAGGACAAGGTCGCCGTGGTGTTCGGCTGCTGGACTTCGGTGTCGCGCAAATCGGTGCTGCCAGTGTTCGAAGAACTCAACGGCCTGCTGTTCTACCCGGTGCAGTATGAAGGCGAAGAAATGTCGCCGAACGTGTTCTACACCGGCGCGGCGCCGAACCAGCAGGCGATCCCGGCGGTGGAATACCTGATGAGCGAAGACGGTGGCGCGGCCAAGCGCTTCTTCCTGCTCGGCACCGACTACGTCTACCCGCGCACCACCAACAAGATCCTGCGTTCGTTCCTGCACTCCAAAGGGGTGGCGGACAAGGATATCGAAGAGGTCTACACCCCGTTCGGCCACGCCGATTACCAGACCATCGTCGCCAACATCAAGAAATTCTCCGCTGGCGGCAAGACTGCCGTCATCTCCACTGTCAACGGCGACTCCAACGTGCCGTTCTACAAGGAACTGGCCAACCAGGGTCTGAAAGCCACCGACGTACCGGTGGTGGCCTTCTCCGTGGGTGAGGAAGAACTGCGCGGTATCGACACCAAGCCGCTGGTGGGCAACCTGGCGGCGTGGAACTACTTCGAGTCGGTGGATAACCCGGTGAACAAAAAATTCGTCGCCGACTGGAAGGCCTACGCCAAGAAGAAAAACCTCCCGGGCGCCGACAAAGCCGTGACCAACGACCCGATGGAAGCCACCTACGTCGGCATCCACATGTGGGCCCAGGCGGCGGAGAAAGCCAAGTCCACCGACGTCGACAAAGTGCGTGCGGCCCTGGCCGGCCAGACCTTCGCCGCACCGTCGGGCTACACCCTGACCATGGACCCGACCAACCATCACCTGCACAAGCCGGTGATGATCGGCGAGATCCAGGCCGACGGTCAGTTCAACGTGGTCTGGCAGACCAAGGGGCCGATCCGCGCCCAGCCGTGGAGCCCGTTTATCCCGGGTAACGACAAGAAGCCGGATTATGCGGTGAAGAGCAACTGAGTAACCGCTGACGGTCGGCCCGGCAGGTATTCGCGGGCCGACCCAATCCCCCTGTAGGAGCCGGCTTGCCGGCGATGGCGGCCGGACGGTCGATGCAAGACTTGCGGGCCTCATCGCCGGCAAGCCGGCTCCTACAAGGTCTTATGCAAGGCCATTGCTATGCCCACTGCCCTATACCGCTTTCTCCTCGCCCTGGCACTGCTGTTGCCGATGGCCGCCCACGCCGGCGATGCCGAAGACTTTGCCGCCGCCGACTCCAGCCAACAGGCCGCCCTGCTGGAAACCTGGGCCGCGCACCCGGAGCCGGCGCGCATCGAGCTGATCAACGCCTTGCAAAGTGGTCAATTGACGCTCAACGGAGAAACCAGGACCCTGCGCCTGAACAACCGCTTGCGCGGCCTGATTGACACCGCCGTCGCCGCCCAGCAACTGCTCGCCGCCGATGCCAAGGTCCGCCTGGCCGCCGCCCAGCAACTGCAAAAAAGCGCCAAGCCGGCGCAACTGAAATTCCTCGACCAGCAACTGGCCGGCGAGACCAACGCCGAAGTCCACGCCGCCCTGAGCCTGGCCCTGGCCAATCTGCAACTGGTCGACAGCGACCCGGCGGTACGCCTGGCCGCCGTGCGCCTGCTCGGTGCCAGCGGCGACCCACTGGCCCGCACCCGCCTCGAAGGCCTGCTGCAACCTGGAGTCGAAGCCGACGCCGGCGTGCATACCGCCGCCGAAACCAGCCTGGCGCAAGTCAAACGCAAGCTGATGATCGGCGAATGGCTCGGCCAGGCCTTCAGCGGCTTGTCCCTGGGTTCGATCCTGCTGCTGGCCGCCCTCGGCCTGGCGATCACCTTCGGCCTGCTCGGGGTGATCAATATGGCCCACGGCGAAATGCTCATGCTCGGCGCCTACGCCACCTACGTCGTGCAATTGCTGTTCCAGCGCTTCCTGCCCCAAGCCATCGAGCTCTACCCGCTGGTGGCGCTGCCGGTGGCATTCTTCGTCACCGCCGGGATCGGCATGGCCCTGGAACGCACGATCATCCGCCATCTCTACGGGCGGCCACTGGAAACCCTGCTCGCCACCTGGGGCATCAGCCTGATGCTGATCCAACTGGTCCGCCTGCTGTTCGGCGCGCAGAACGTCGAGGTGGCCAACCCGGCCTGGCTCTCCGGCGGCATCCAGGTGCTGCCCAACCTGGTCCTGCCTTACAACCGCCTGGTGATCATCGCCTTCGCGCTGTTCGTCGTGGCCCTCACCTGGCTGCTGCTGAACAAGACCCGCCTGGGCCTGAACGTCCGTGCCGTTACCCAGAACCGCAACATGGCCGCCTGCTGCGGCGTACCCACCGGACGGGTGGACATGCTCGCCTTCGGCCTCGGCTCCGGCATCGCCGGTTTGGGCGGCGTCGCCCTGAGCCAGATCGGCAACGTCGGTCCGGACCTGGGCCAGAGCTACATCATCGACTCGTTCCTGGTGGTGGTGCTCGGCGGGGTCGGCCAGTTGGCCGGTAGCGTCATGGCCGCCTTCGGTCTGGGGATCGCCAACAAGATCCTCGAACCGCAGATCGGCGCGGTGCTGGGCAAGATCCTGATCCTCGCGCTGATCATTCTGTTTATCCAGAAACGCCCGCAAGGACTCTTCGCACTGAAAGGACGGGTGATCGATTGATGAACCAGCCCCTGATGCTCACCGCGACACAAAAAGCCGGGCCCGGGCTGACGATTGCCGTCGGCGTGATCGTGCTGGCGCTGCTGCTGGCCTTGCCGCTGCTGTCGCTGCTGCCGCCGGAGAACCTGTTCCACATCTCGGCCTACAGCCTGACGCTGGTGGGCAAGATTCTCTGCTACGCCATCGTCGCCCTGGCTCTGGACCTGGTCTGGGGCTACGCCGGCCTGTTGTCCCTGGGCCATGGCCTGTTCTTCGCCCTCGGCGGCTATGCCATGGGCATGTACCTGATGCGCCAGGCGTCCGGCGACGAACTGCCGGCGTTCATGACCTTCCTGTCCTGGACCGAACTGCCCTGGTACTGGACCGGCACCAGCCACTTCCTCTGGGCCCTGTGCCTGGTGGTGCTGGCGCCCGGGCTGCTGGCGCTGGTGTTCGGTTTCTTCGCCTTCCGCTCGCGGATCAAGGGCGTGTACTTCTCGATCATGACCCAGGCCCTGACCTTCGCCGGGATGCTCTTGTTCTTTCGTAACGAGACCGGTTTCGGCGGCAACAACGGCTTCACCAACTTCCGCAGCATCCTGGGGTTCGGCATCACCGAGCCGGGCACCCGCGCGGTGCTGTTCTTCGCCACCGTGGTCTTGCTGGTCGCCAGCCTCTACAGCGGCTGGCGCCTGGCCCGGAGCAAGTTCGGTCGGGTCCTGACTGCACTGCGCGATGCGGAAAACCGGCTGATGTTCTGCGGCTACGATCCCCGGGGTTTCAAGCTCTTCGTCTGGGTCTTGAGCGCCGTGTTATGCGGCCTGGCCGGGGCGCTGTATGTACCGCAGGTGGGGATCATCAACCCCAGCGAAATGTCGCCGACCAACTCCATCGAGGCCGCCGTGTGGGTGGCCCTCGGCGGGCGCGGCAGCCTGATCGGTCCGTTGCTCGGCGCGGGCATGGTCAACGGCATGAAGAGCTGGTTCACCGTGGCCTTCCCTGAGTACTGGCTGTTCTTCCTCGGCGCACTGTTTATCCTCGTGACCCTGTATCTGCCCAAGGGCGTGATCGGGCTGCTGAAGAAAAGGGGCGAACAATGAGAGTCACCGCGACCGCCGAATTCATGCTCGAACCGATCCTTGAACCGAACAAGGATGCCGGCAGCAGCCGCGATGCCATCGGTCTCGGTCAGGCCAGGAGCGACGGCCTGGACACCCGCCACGGCACCCTCCTGACCCTGGAGGACATCAGCGTCAGCTTCGATGGTTTCAAGGCCCTGAACAACCTCAACCTGTACATCGGCGTCGGCGAACTGCGCTGCATCATCGGTCCCAATGGCGCGGGCAAGACCACCCTGATGGACGTGATCACCGGCAAGACCCGGCCCAGCCACGGCAAGGCCTGGTTCGGCGAAACCCTGGACCTGTCGGCGATGAGCGAAGTGCAGATTGCCCAGGCCGGGATCGGCCGCAAGTTCCAGAAGCCGACGGTGTTCGAAGCGCTGACGGTGTTCGAGAACCTGGAACTGGCGCAGAAGACCGACAAGTCGGTGTGGGCCAGCCTGCGGGCGCGCTTGAGCGGCGAGCAGAAGGATGGCATTGCCCAGGTCCTGGAAACCATTCGTCTGAGCGGCTCGGTCAAGCGCCCGGCCGGCTTGCTGTCCCACGGCCAGAAGCAGTTCCTGGAAATCGGCATGCTGCTGGTGCAGGACCCGCAACTGTTGCTGCTCGACGAGCCGGTGGCGGGCATGACCGATGCCGAGACCGAATTCACCGCCGAGCTGTTCAAGAGCCTGGCCGGCAAGCATTCGCTGATGGTGGTGGAGCACGACATGGGCTTTGTCGGCGCGATTGCCGACCATGTCACCGTGCTGCACCAGGGCAGCGTGCTGGCCGAGGGGTCGCTGGAGCAGGTGCAGGAGAACGAGCGGGTGATCGAGGTCTACCTCGGCCGCTGAACCTTATGGGATCGGCTTTTAGGTAGGAACGAGCTTGCTCGCGATGGACGTCAACGATAACGCGTGCTGTCTGGATGAACGCGTCGCTCTCGGTTTTTTCGCGAGCAATCGAGCGTCGACCGGCTGCTCCTACAGGGTTTTTAGGGGAATTTGAACATGCTGCAAGTCGACAAACTGCACCAATACTACGGCGGCAGCCACATCCTGCGGGGCCTGTCCTTTGACGTGAAAGTCGGCGAAGTCACCTGCTTGCTGGGCCGCAACGGCGTGGGCAAGACCACCCTGCTCAAATGCCTGATGGGCCTGCTGCCCGCCAAGGAAGGGGCCGTGCAATGGGAAGGCCAAGCCATCACCCACTTCAAGCCCCACCAACGGGTTCACGCCGGCATTGCCTACGTGCCCCAGGGCCGGGAAATTTTCGGCCGCCTGAGCGTGGAAGAAAACCTGCTGATGGGCCTGTCACGCTTCCCCGCCGCCGAGGCCCGGGAAGTCCCGGCTTTCATCTACGAACTGTTCCCGGTCCTGCTGCAAATGAAGCAACGCCGTGGCGGCGACCTATCCGGCGGCCAACAGCAACAGCTGGCCATCGGTCGGGCGCTGGCCAGCCGCCCACGCCTGCTGATCCTCGACGAACCCACCGAAGGTATCCAGCCGTCGGTGATCAAGGAGATCGGCGCAGTGATCAAGCAGCTCGCCGCCCGCGGCGACATGGCGATCCTGCTGGTGGAGCAGTTCTACGATTTCGCCGCCGAACTGGCCGATCAGTACCTGGTGATGTCCCGGGGCGAGATTGTCCAGCAAGGCCGCGGAGAAAATATGGACGCCGAAGGTGTGCGCGGACTGGTTACGATCTAACCTGTAACGTCCCGACGATAATTAGAAACCATGAATTCAGCTGCCACTCACGCCCTGTTCACCCCCAGCTGGCACGCCGAGCTGGAACTCGGCTACGCCCGCTTCGGCGATTGCACGCGACCGGTCACACGGCGCCACCTGGGGCCGTTGCGGGTGCAGAAACACCTGTACGCCGAAGGTCCGCAAGTCTGCCAGCACATCATCGTCCACCCGCCGGGCGGCATTGCCGGCGGCGACCGGCTGGCGATCAGTGCCCGCGTCGAAGCCGATGCCTGGGCGCAACTGACCAGCCCCGGCGCAGCCAAGTGGTACCGCGCCGCCGGGCCGGCCTACCAGACCCTGGAGCTGAAGGTCGCCGCCGGCGCGACCCTGGAATGGCTGCCCCAGGAAACCATCGTGTTCAGCGCCGCCCAGGCTGAACTGCGTACCGGCATTGACCTTGAAGGCGACGCCCGGTTGTTCTACTGGGACATGGTCGCCCTCGGTCGTCCCGCCAGCGGCGAACGTTTCGACCTCGGGCATTACCAGTCGCAGTTGGATATCCGCCGCGACGGTAAGCTGCTCTGGCACGAACGCCAACGTATCCAGGGCGGTGATGGCCTGCTCGATTCCCCCATCGGCCTCGACGGCCAGCCGGTCTTCGCCACTTTGTTGGTGACCGGCGAGATCGACAACGAATTGCTCGAACGCTGCCGTTCAGTCCCCACGCGAGTACGCGGTGATCTGACCCAGTTGCCTGGCCTGCTGATGGCACGTTGCCTGGCCAGTGAGGCGCTGCAGGCCCGCGCCTGGCTGATCGAGCTGTGGCGGCTGTTGCGCCCGGCTCTGCTGGGGCGCACAGCCGTGCCACCAAGGATCTGGAACACCTGAATATGCCAACCCTCTTTGACTGCCTGCCAACGGACCCCGAACCATGGACCTGACACCCCGCGAAAAAGACAAACTGCTGATTTTCACCGCTGGTCTGGTGGCCGAACGGCGCCTGGCCCGCGGGGTGAAACTGAACTATCCGGAAGCCATGGCCTACATCTCCGCGGCCCTGCTCGAAGGTGCCCGCGACGGCCGGACCGTGGCCGAACTGATGCACTACGGCACCACCCTGCTCAGCCGTGAACACGTGATGGAGGGCATCCCGGAAATGATCCCGGAGATCCAGGTCGAAGCCACCTTCCCCGATGGCACCAAGCTGGTCACCGTCCACCAACCCATTGCCTGAGGCCGCCCATGTCTTACGTTATTCGTGATGCCGCCCACGCCGACCTGCCGGCGATCCGCGACATCTACAACGATGCGGTGCTGAGCACCACGGCCATCTGGAACGAACAACCGGTGGACCTGGGCAATCGCCAGGCCTGGTTCAGCGCCCGTCAAGGCCAGGGTTATCCGATCCTGGTGATCGTCGACAGCAGCAACACCGTGCTCGGCTATGCCTCCTTCGGCGACTGGCGGCCCTTCGAGGGCTTCCGCCACACCGTCGAACACTCGGTCTACGTGCGCAGCGACCAGCGTGGCAATGGCCTCGGCCCGCAGCTGATGACGGCGCTGATCGAGCGCGCCCGTGGCTGTGATAAACATGTGATGGTCGCCGCCATCGAAAGCGGCAACCGTGCTTCCATTCGTTTGCATGAACGCCAGGGCTTTGCCATTACCGGACAAATGCCCCAGGTGGGGGTGAAGTTCGGCCGTTGGCTGGACCTGACCTTCATGCAACTGACCCTGAATCCGGGCGCCCTGCCGCCTGCCGTCAACCAGGAGTAACCCGCCATGAACGCCGCCCAACTGCGTCGTGTGAATAACGAAAGCTTTGCGCACTACCGCCAGGGTTTGATCGATTTGCTGCTGGACGCCGTTCGCCACGGCGCCAGCGTGGGTTTCATGGCCGATCTCGACGCCGGCCAGGCCCGCGACTACTTCGACACGGTGCAAACCGCGTTGCAGGATGGCAGCCTGCTGCTCTGGGTGGTGGTGCGTGACGAACAGGTACTGGCCAGCGTGCAACTGAGCCTGTGCCAGAAGGCCAATGGCCTGAACCGCGCCGAGGTGCAAAAACTGCTGGTGTACAGCGAAGCCCGCCATCGCGGCCTCGGCCAGCAACTGATCCAGGCCCTGGAGCAGACAGCGAAACAACACAAGCGCGGCCTGCTGCATCTCGACACCGAGGCCGGCTCCGAGGCCGAAGCCTTCTACAGCGCCCTGGGTTACACCCGGGTCGGCGAACTGCCGAACTACTGCGCCACACCGGATGGTCGCTACAAGGCCACCGCCATTTACTTCAAGACCCTGGGACAACCCGAATGATTCCTGGCGAATATCAGATCCAGCCCGGCGACATCGAACTCAATGTCGGGCGCCGGACCCTCAGCCTGACTGTGGCGAACAGCGGCGACCGACCGATCCAGGTCGGCTCGCACTATCATTTTTTCGAGACCAACGACGCCTTGAGCTTCGATCGCCCCGCCAGCCGCGGCATGCGCCTGAATATCCCGGCCGGCACCGCCGTGCGTTTCGAACCGGGGCAGAGCCGGGATGTCGAGTTGGTGGAGCTGGCGGGGTTGCGGCGGGTGTTCGGGTTTGCCGGGCGGGTCATGGGCGACCTTGACTGAGGTGTTGCCTGCACTGACGTCTTCGCGGGCAAGCTCCGCTCCCACAAGTGTTATGTCGTACCCGAGTCTTGAGTTCAACACGGGCAGTGTGGGAGCGGAGCTTGCCCGCGAAGACGGACTCAAGTTCGCCCTCGCCGACACGTCGAACACCTGACACCCGGATGAACGCTCGCCCTTTCTACAAGGATCCACGATGAAGATTTCCAGACAAGCCTACGCCGACATGTTCGGCCCCACCGTCGGCGACAAGGTGCGCCTGGCCGACACCGAACTGTGGATCGAAGTGGAAAAGGACTTCACCACCTACGGTGAAGAAGTAAAATTCGGCGGCGGCAAGGTCATCCGCGACGGCATGGGCCAGGGCCAGTTGCTGGCCGCCGAAGTCGTCGACACCCTGATCACCAACGCCCTGATCATCGACCACTGGGGCATCGTCAAGGCCGACGTCGGCCTCAAGGACGGTCGCATCGCCGCCATCGGCAAGGCCGGCAACCCGGACATCCAGCCCGACGTGACCATCGCCGTCGGCGCCAGCACCGAAGTCATTGCCGGCGAAGGCATGATCCTCACCGCCGGTGGCATCGACACCCATATCCACTTCATCTGCCCGCAGCAGATCGAAGAAGCGCTGATGAGCGGCGTCACCACCATGATCGGTGGCGGCACCGGACCGGCCACCGGCACCAACGCCACCACCTGCACCTCCGGGCCCTGGCACCTGGCACGCATGCTCCAGGCCGCCGACGCCTTCCCGATGAACATCGGCTTCACCGGCAAGGGCAACGCCAGCCTGCCGCAGCCACTGATCGAGCAGGTCGAGGCCGGCGCCATCGGCCTCAAGCTCCATGAAGACTGGGGTACCACGCCGGCCGCCATCGACAACTGCCTGAGCGTGGCCGACCAGTACGACGTGCAGGTGGCGATCCACACCGACACCCTCAACGAGTCCGGCTTTGTCGAAACCACCCTCGCCGCGTTCAAGGGCCGCACCATCCACACCTATCACACCGAAGGCGCGGGCGGCGGCCATGCGCCAGACATCATCAAGGCCTGCGGCTTCCCCAACGTACTGCCCAGCTCGACCAACCCGACCCGGCCATTTACCCGCAACACCATCGACGAACACCTCGACATGCTGATGGTCTGCCATCACCTCGACCCGAGCATCGCCGAGGACGTGGCGTTTGCCGAGAGCCGCATCCGCCGGGAGACCATCGCCGCCGAAGACATCCTCCACGACCTCGGCGCGTTCTCGATGATCAGCTCCGACAGCCAGGCCATGGGCCGGGTCGGGGAAGTCATCACACGGACCTGGCAGACCGCCGACAAAATGAAGAAACAACGCGGCCCGCTGCCGGGCGACGGTGACGGCAACAGCAACTTCCGGGTCAAGCGCTATATCGCCAAATACACCATCAACCCGGCGATCACCCACGGCATCAGCCATGAAGTGGGTTCGATCGAAGTGGGCAAATGGGCCGACCTGGTGCTCTGGCGCCCGGCGTTCTTCGGTGTGAAACCGACGCTGATCCTCAAAGGCGGGGCGATTGCCGCCAGCCTCATGGGCGATGCCAACGCCTCGATCCCGACGCCGCAGCCGGTGCACTACCGGCCGATGTTCGCCAGCTACGGCGGCTCATTGCACGCCACCAGCCTGACCTTTATCAGCCAGGCGGCGCAGGCCGCGGGTATTCCCCAGAGCCTGGGCTTGAAGAAAAAGATCGCCGTGGTCAAAGGTTGCCGCGACGTGCAGAAAACCGACCTGATCCACAACGACTACCTGCCGCACATCGACGTCGACCCGCAGACCTACCAGGTCAAGGCCGATGGTGTGCTGCTGTGGTGCGAGCCGGCGGACGTGCTGCCAATGGCACAACGCTACTTCCTGTTCTGAGCCTCGCGGGAGCCAGGCACGGCCAGAATGCCTTTTCTACCCGCCAATGGGACGCAAAGGCGCTAAGCTAGCCGTTAACCTGGCGAGTACCCTTTCGAGATAACGAGCATGCACCTATCCACCTTTATCGTGCAGCAGGTCGACAGCATCGTCGATGAGTGGGAACAGTTCGCCAAAACCCTGACCCCAGCGGCGGCGGCCATGGGCCGGGGCGACTTGCGCGACCACGCCAAATCGATCCTGCTGGCCGCCGCCCGGGACATGCAAACCCAGCAGAGCGCCAGCGAACAGACCGCCAAGTCCAAGGGCGACAGCCCGGACAGCAGCCCGAGCCTGGACATCGCTGCCGCCAGCCATGGTGAACTGCGCCACACCGCCGGTTTCGACCTGATGCAGATGACCTCGGAGTTCCGGCACCTGCGCGCCTGCGTGATTCGCCGCTGGGTCAACAGCCTGGCCTCGCCGGAACTGGAGCATTTCCAGGAGATGATTCGCTTCAACGAAGCCATCGACGAAGCCCTGACCGAATCCACCGCCGCCTACGCCGAACAGGTGAACCGTTCACGGGATATTTTCCTCGCCATTCTCGGCCATGACCTGCGCGCGCCCTTGCAGGCCGTGAGCATGTCCACCGAAATGCTGGTGCGCAAGACCCGCCTGGATGCCGACGGCCTGGTGTATGTCGCCAGCATCAAGCGCGGCACCCAACATATGGGCAGCATGATCAGCGACCTGCTGGAGTTCGTTCGCAGCCGCCTGGGCAGCAGCCTGCCCATCGACCCGGCGCCGATGGACCTGAGCAGTGCGGCGAAGGCCGTGATCAATGAAGCCTGGGCCGGACAGCCGGATTGCCTGCCGCTGCTGAAAGTGGAAGGCGATGTACACGGGGTGTGGGATCGGGGACGCATCGAGCAACTGCTGCAGAACCTGATCGGCAATGCCTTGCAACATGGTGCCAGCCATCGGCCGCTGACCCTGAGCCTGGAAGGGGGGGCGGAGGCCGTCAGCCTGACCATGCACAACTTCGGCACCCCGATTCCGCCGGAAGCCCTGGCAACGATCTTCGACCCGTTGGTGCGTAGCGCCAGCGAAGAGATCGGCCAGCCGGGTACCGCCACCAGCCTGGGCTTGGGGCTGTATATCGCCAAGGAAGTGGTGACCGCCCATCAGGGCACGATAGAGGTCAGCTCCAGCGCCGCAGACGGGACACGCTTTACCGTGGTCCTGCCCAGGATCTCGCGGGCCTAGCGACGCGATCCATCAGGTACAATCGTTCATCGCCGGCAAGCCGGCTCCCACAAGGGATTTGTACCCACCACAAATTCCTCGTCCGACACCGCCCCCCTGTGGGAGGAATTTGTGCCCTCCACAAATTCCTTGTCCGACACCGCCCCCTGTGGGAGGGATTTGTGCCCTCCACAAATCCCTTGTCCGACACCGCCCCCTGTGGGAGGAATTTGTGCCCTCCACAAATTCCTTGTCCGACACCGCCCCCTGTGGGAGGAATTTGTGCCCTCCACAAACTCCTTGTCCGACACCGCCCCCTGTGGGAGCTGGCTTGCCAGCGATCCGCCGTAGGCGGCCATTCACCCGGCTACTGGATACAGACCCCATTCACTCGTGCACAAAGCGCCCCAGGCGCTGGCGCAACATCTGGTTCTCCGCCCGCAGCAACTGCACTTCCGCCAGCAGGTCCAGCGCCAGCGCGACACCCTCCCACTCCAGCTCCAGGTCCCGATGCAGCTTCACCGCGCGGCGCGCAATCGCCGGCGCTTCATCGCCAAAACGCCAAGCCTCGGGCGAACGCCCCTGAGGTTCAAGAATGCCGTGTTCGACGATTTCGATCACGTAGGCAACCGGCAATTGGGTCACCTCACAAAAAGCCTGCATATCCAGTTGAACGGTCAAGGGGCTGCTCATGATTAGCTACTCCATTGCTCTCTCGGGTCGAAGGCGGCCTTTTTCGCCAGTTCCTGCCACAACGCCTTGACGGCATCGTCGTTCTGCCGGGGCATGACCGCCTTGAGTTGCACGAACAGATAACCGCGCTGCCCGGCCTTGTTCAACAACCCATGGCCCTTGGCCCGCATGCGCTGGCCGTTCTGGCTACCCGCCGGGACCTTGAGGTTGATCTTGCCGGTCAGGGTCGGCACCGCGACCTCGGCGCCCAACGCCAGCTCCCAGGGGGCCAGCGGCAGGGTAATGATCAGGTTCTCTCCTTCGACATCAAATTTGGGGTGAGGTGCGAAACGAATCGTCAGATACAGGTCGCCATTCGCCCCGCCGCCGACACCCGGCGCACCCTGACCCTTGAGGCGGATACGCTCGCCGTCGGTGACACCGGCCGGAATCTTCACGTTCAGGCTCTTGCTGGTGTTGCTGACATGCTGCCCGGCGGCATTGTGCTGCGGGATCTGGAAACTGACCTTCTTCGATTCGTTGGAGAGGCTTTCTTCCAGGAAAATCGGTAATTCCAGTTCCACGTCCTGCCCTCGCCGGCCGGCGCTGCGGCCCGGTTGTCCACCACCAAAACCATTGCCGCGCGAGCCGAAGATCGAACTGAAGAAGTCCGAGAAGTCGCCGGTGTCCGCGCCGCCGCCACCAAAACCGCCACGGCCCTGCCAACCCGGCGGGCCCTGGAACGGCTGGCCGTGCTGGCCGTATTTACGCAGGTCGTCGTACTCGGCGCGCTTGTCGGCGCTTTTCAGCGCTTCATAGGCTTCGGAGGCATCCTTGAATTTCGCCTCGGCGTCCTTTTCCTTGCTGACATCCGGGTGGTACTTGCGCGCCAGCTTGCGGTACGCGGCCTTGATGGTCTTGTCGTCCGCCGTCGGCTCCACACCCAGGATCTTGTAATAGTCTTTGAAGTCCATCTAAGGATCACCATCCGTTATCGATATCGCGCCGCTCGGCAAGACACAGCATGCGCGCATCGGCGCGACAAAGATTGACCGATCTCAAGGCTGTGACTCAGGGGCGCTGCAGAAGTTTATCGGCGGTCACTGCCATTTCTTGTCATCGACAGATACAAACCGAACCAATGACTGCAAGTTTGGGGACGATTGCCCGCCTTTCAAGTCCAATACGTTACAAGAACCGCTATTTAACGGATCACCGGCCTTCGAATCCGGGCGCGACTGGCATACACTGCGCGGCCGTTTTGCAACCGGAACCCGAACACCATGAACAACGCCTCTGGGGCTCGTGCCTGCGGCATCGACTTCGGCACCTCCAACTCCACCGTCGGCTGGATACGTCCCGGCATGGAAACGCTGATCGCGCTGGAGGACGACAAGATCACCCTGCCGTCGGTGGTCTTCTTCAATTTCGAGGAGCGCCGCCCGGTCTATGGCCGGCTGGCCCTGCACGAGTACCTGGAAGGCTACGAAGGCCGGCTGATGCGCTCGCTCAAGAGCCTGCTCGGCTCCAAGCTGATCAAGCACGACACCAGCGTGCTCGGCACCGCAATGCCGTTCAAAGACCTGCTGGGGCTGTTTATCGGCCAGTTGAAGCTGCGCGCCGAAACCGCCGCCGGGCGCGAGTTCGAGCAGGTGGTGCTGGGTCGTCCGGTGTTCTTCGTCGACGAAGACCCCGCCGCCGACCAGGAAGCCGAAGACACCCTGGCCGAAGTGGCGAAGAAACTCGGTTTCAAGGAAGTGTCCTTCCAGTACGAGCCGATCGCCGCGGCCTTCGACTACGAGTCGACCCTGGACCGTGAAGAACTGGTGCTGATCGTCGACATCGGCGGCGGTACCTCGGACTTCTCCCTGGTGCGCCTGTCGCCGGAGCGTCGGGACCTGGACAACCGTCACGACGATATCCTCGCCACCGGCGGCGTGCACATCGGCGGGACCGACTTCGACAAGCAACTGAGCTTGCAAGGCGTGATGCCACTGTTCGGCTACGGCAGCCGGATGAAGAGTGGCGCCTATATGCCCACCAGCCATCACATGAGCCTGGCGACCTGGCACACCATCAACTCGGTGTACTCGCAGAAAACCCACCTGGCCCTGGGCAGCATGCGCTACGACATCGAGGACACCGGCGGTATCGATCGCCTGTTCAAGCTGATCGAACAGCGCGCCGGCCACTGGCTGGCGATGGAAATCGAGGAAACCAAGATCGAGTTGACCCATGCCGCACAGCGCCATGTGCCGCTGGATCGTATCGAGCCGGGTTTGAGCGTGGAGTTGAGCCGGGCCCTGTTCGAGTCGGCTATCGACAACCTGCTGGAGCGGATCCGCAACAGTGTCAGCCAACTGCTCGGCGATGCCGGGGTGGGTGTCGCACAGGTCGATACGGTGTTCTTCACCGGCGGTTCCAGCGCTATTCCGGCGCTGCGCCAGAGCGTCTCGGCGATGTTGCCCAATGCCCGGCATGTGGAAGGCAATATCTTCGGCAGCATCGGCAGCGGCCTGGCTATCGAGGCGAAGAAGCGCTACGGCTGACACCCCCTGGGACCTGAATTAAAACGCGGCCCCGGTAGGAGCCAGCTTGCTGGCGATAGCGGCCGATCAGGCGATGCAAGGCTCACTGGCCTCATCGCCAGCAAGCTGGCTCCTACCGGGTTTTGTGCTATTTTCAGTATTTTCTCAGAACGCGATACCAACCTTGGCACCAAACTCGTCACGCTGGAGTTTGACCTTCTTGGCCACGTCGTTATTGATATTCAACTGATACCCGGTCTGGCTGTAATAAACCCCCGCCGTGATCGGCAACGAACCTTGGGTGTTGAACAGAAAGTTCGCTTCCGCGTAGGGATTGGTCCGGTCCTTCAGGTCCGCGGTCACGACATCCATACCATTGATCTTGAGTTTCAGATCGCTTTCGGTGCTCCGACGCACGCCCGCCTCCAGGCGCACGGTGGTGGAATCAAAGTGGTGGGTATAACCCATCGCCGCCTTGAGGAACGGCGAGCGGCCGACCAGGGCAATCTCGTGACGGTCGATTTTTGACGAGTAGCGGGTACGACCGTATCCACCTCCGCCGATCACATCGAGGGCGTCACGATCCCCCAGGGCCATACGCCAGCCTATATCCACATCCCCCTGGAAATCCTTGAGCTGGTCGTCCTTGTCCTTGCCGGACTTCAGGTCAATACCGGCCTGATAGATCAAGCCGACCCCGGCGCTCATCTTGTTGCCGAAGTTATAGAACAGACCGCCCTCGGCCAGCGAGTCCTTCTCGGACAAACCCGCCCCTTTGAGGTTGAAGCGGTTATAGGTGCCGAGGATACCGAATTGCGAGATCGGCTCACTGGATGGCGCAGCCGTTGCCAACAGGGGCATTGCAATCAAGGCAACGGCGGCAGACGTGCTAATCAGTTGAGTAAGCATGGGAAACAACAGCTCCATCTGAGGATTAAAGGCTGAGCACAAGTCCAGAGACACTTTTCCTGCACGCACACGTCTTCGTAGGCATGAATGAAAAATGCGCGGCGGACAGCTCAATTCAGAATGGAATGCTACGGAAAAAGGGCGGTGGGGGAACTCGGCGAAATTAAACAGAGTGCGTCGGATACAGCCCTTACTTTCCGACCTTATTGCGTGGGCCGCAGTAGGACATATTTCGTCTTAAACCGCTTTGAACAGCCCGGACAGGCGATGCGCGCGCCGTCGGTCGCATCGCCGGCAAGCCGGCCCTTGGGAAGTGATGCCAGTCGCTCAGACCAACTCCGCCAGCTTCAGCTCGCTCTTGATGTACGCATAATAGATCGGCCCCGCCACCACGCCCGGTAGGCCGAACGCCGCCTCGAACACCAGCATGGCCATGAGCAGTTCCCAGGACTTGGCACTGATCTGCCCGCCGACGATCCGCGCGTTGAGGAAGTATTCCAGCTTGTGGATAAACATCAGGTAGCCCAACGCCGCCGCCGCGACCCAGATCGACAGCGACAGGCCGACGATGGTGATCAGGGTGTTGGACATCAGGTTGCCGATCACCGGCAACAGCCCCAGCAGGAAGGTCAGCACGATCAGGGTCTTGGTCAGCGGCAGCTTGATCCCGAACAGCGGCAGGATCACCGCCAGGAAGATCGAGGTGAACGCGGTGTTCAGCGCCGAGATCTTGATCTGCGCGAAGACGATATTGCGAAACGCCTGCACCAGCAGCCGCAGGCGGTCGAACAGCGCCGCCGCCAGGGGTTTGCGCAGGGTGATATCCGACACATGCTGCAAGGCGACGATGGCCCCCAGCACCATGCCGATCAGCAAGGTCACGAACATATGCGCCGCGTCCTTGCCCACCAGTTGCAGATCGCTCAGGTGCTTGCTCAGCCACTCGCCGATCGCGACCTGGAACTCGGCCGCACTGGCCGGTAGATAGGCGTCGATAAACGGCGGCAACTGTCCACGCGCCTTGTCCACCACCACCATGAACTTGCCGAGGGAGGCTCCGGGATTTTCCGCTTCGTGCAGCAGGAAACTGATGGCCCCGGCAAAGATCAGGCTCAACACACTGACGATCAGGGTGCCCAGCAATGCCACCGCCAGCCAGCGCGCACGCCGCCCGGCAATCAGGTGCTCAAGCTTGGGCGTGAGCATGTTGACCAGCTCGAAGACCAACAAACCGGCCAACAGACTGGGCAGCAGCCGCAACGGCAATGCCAGCAACAACCCACCGAAAACAAGGATCAAACTGGCCAGGACTACGTAACGCTGGGAAAACGCTGACATACAGCCTCAAAAAGAACGGCGCGAAAAGACAGGCAGTCTGCCAGCGTTCGCCTGGGAGGACCAGCGGCAGACGCCAGAAGGACGGCGGCCTGACATTTTAATGGACGGTTATGACAGCCAGGTATCGCCGCTTCATGAAATTTCGCGGGGGCTGGGCTTGCCCGGATCACGAGCAAGCCTTGCTCAGGCACAGGTTCGAAACTACTTTTTCTTCAGGCAATTACTGATGTAGGTCTTGTACGCATCGCCCTTGAGCCCTTGGGGCCGGTTGGCGTTGCAGTCCTTCATCTTTTGTTGCTGCGGGGTCAGCGCCTTGGCCGGCGCAGCCGCGGTCGCCGGCTTGGTCGCCGGCATGACCGCCGGAGTGGCGGAGGGTGTAGCGGCCGCGGGCGCGGCTTTCAGACAATTACTCATAAAGGCCTTACGCGCATCACCCGCAAGGTTCTGGGTCTTGGCGTCCGCGTTGCAAGTGGCCATCTTGCTTTGCTGAGCCGTTGCCGCAAAGCCCTGCGAGCAAAGTAACAAGCCGATCAACAACAATGGGATACGAAGCATCTTCATGGAGTTTTCTCCTTGTTACCGTACCGAAGGGCACGGCATGCCTTCAGTGTAGACAAACGCTGTTACACATCCAGCAGCGCCAGGCTAGGCCGTGCGCACCTGACGCCGGTACTGCTCCGGCGAACACCCGGCCTGGCGCTGGAACATCGCAATAAACGCAGAGGCCGTGCTGTAACCCAGGTCGAAGGCCATTTCCTGCACGCTGCGACTGCTTTCCAGGGCCTGCAGCGCGCCGATAAAGCGCAGGCGTTGGCGCCATTCACCGAAACTGACCCCCAGCTCGCGAACAAACAGCCGGGCCAGGGTTCTCTCGCTGACGTGCAACTGCGCGGCCCACTGCGCCAGCGGGCGATTGTCCGCCGGATCCTGTTGCAATCCTTCCAACACCCTGAGCAAGGCCGGGTCGTCGGAGTACGGCAGGTAACCATGCTGCACCTTGGCCTGGTGCAATTGGTCCACCAACACTTGCGCCAGGCGCACATCCGCGGGCGTGTCGGGAATTTTCACGTCGCGCCGAGCGAAGTCATTGAGGATCGACTTGAGAATATCGCTGATGGCCAGGGTGCTCGCCTCGGCGGGCAGATCGCGACAATGCTCCTCGGCCAGGTACACCGAGCGGTAGACAATCGCCTGGGCGTTGTGGGAGCTGTGCACGGTGTTCGGCGGTATCCACAGCGCATAGCGCGACGGCGACATAAAGCGCCGGCCGGCCACTTCGTAGTGGATGACCCCGTGGGACACATAGTCGAGGGAACCCCAGGGATGACAATGGGCCGCAGCATGGCGATCGGGACCGAACTCGGCATAACGGAAGTACACCGGGGCCGGCAAAGAAGGAAAATCGGGGATATCGATGTAGCGCTTGCCCATGCTGTCCGGATTCCAACGCAGATTGACCGGATCGAAGTATAGGCTCTCATCCAGACACGAGGATAATCCCTCCTCATTGACGATTCTGGTTGCAACCCCCATGCAATACGCTTTCCCCCTGCTGGCGATCCTTATCTGGGCCGGCAATACCGTGGTCAACAAGATGGCCGTCGGCGCGATCTTCCCGGCGGAGATCGGCTTCTACCGCTGGTTGCTGGCGGGCCTGTTGTTCACTCCGTTCATGCTCAGGCCGGTAATGGCCCACTGGCGCCAGATCCGCCCGAACCTGGGCAAGGTCTTCGTGCTCGGGGTGCTCGGCATGGCGGTCTACCAAAGCCTGGCGTACTTCGCCGCGACCCTGACCTCGGCCACCAACATGGGCATCATCCTGTCGTTGATGCCCTTGATGTCGTTGACCCTGGCCATCCTCAGCCTTGGCCAGCGCCTGACCGCCGGGGCGCTGGCCGGGGCGCTGCTGTCGTTTGCCGGGGTGCTGGTGGTGGTGTCGACCGGCAGCCTGACGGCGCTGCTGAGCCATGGCGTGAATCTGGGCGACGCGATGATGCTGATCGCCACCCTGGCCTATGCGATCTACAGCACCCTGCTGAAAAAATGGCAGCTGCGCCTACCGCCCCTGGTGCTGCTGTACCTGCAGGTGCTGGTGGCGGTGCTGGTGCTGTTCCCGTTGTTCTGGCTGTCGCCGAAGACCGGGCCGAACCTGCACAACGTCGGGCTGGTGCTGTATGCCTGCCTGCTGGCCTCGATGCTCGCGCCGCTGGCGTGGATGCGCTCGGTGGCGACCCTCGGGCCGAGCCGGACCACCCTGTTCTTCAACCTGCTGCCGCTGATCACCGCGCTGATCGCCGCCGTGGTCCTGCACGAAGCGTTGGCGCTGTATCACCTGCTGGGCGGGGCGCTGACCCTCGGCGGGGTGATCCTCTCGGAACGCTGGACCACACCGTTGCGAGCGGCCTGAACGGGTGTGACACTCGTCGCGCCTACTGTTCCTCGGCGCTGGTCTGCAGATCCGGGTCCAGGCTTTGCAGGGTAATGCCCCTGGCCACCGCGCCGAAGACGCGATGCAGCAACGGGTTGCGATGACGGCAATAGCAGTCCAGCGCGACCAGTTGATGACCGAGTTCGCGCTTGACCCGATAACCGGTTTGGCCGCTGTCCAGGCGCGTGGCCCCAACACTGTAGGACCACGTCACCGCCTGTTCCCATAGCTGGAAATACAGGTGCGCCTGTTTGCCCACCTGGTAGTCGATGCCGATGAACTTGTTGATCGCCTTGTCACCGAGCAGAAAGCACAGCATGAACGCCACCATCTTGCCGGTCGTTCCATCGCTCAGCAGAATGAAATGCGACTCGGGCTTGAGGGCGATCTGTTGGAAAAACTCATAGGTGAGTTTTTCGAACTTGGTCTTGCCCTTCTCGTAGGTTTGCAGAAAGAGGCTGAACAAGGTTTGCAAGGTTTCCTCATCCGGCTGCCGCACGATCCGTACGCTCAAGGCACCTGGCACCAGGCCGTGCTTGAGTTTCTTTTTCAGCAGATAGCGATGGCGGCTCTTGAGCGTCTTGAGATAGCCCTCGAAACCACCGGGGGCCAGTTCGACCGCGGTGCCCGGAAAACTCACCATGGGAAACAGCCCGCGCGCTTCGCACAGCCCTGCAAACGCCGGTTTCTGCGCTTCGCCAAAGTCCTTCCAGACGGTCATCGAGGCATTTTTGGCTTTCGCCCGCTGGCTCAGCGCGTCTTGCAGCGGCACCACGACATCCGCCAGCGAATGACCGGGCAGCAGACCGATAGTGCCCTCGTCGGAACAAGGTGAGCCAACGAACAGGGTGCGCTGATAACGCAGCGCCGGGATCACCCTCAGCGCCTTGGCAATCAAGGGCGGGACGACCAACTCCATGGGCACGTTCATGATGAACGTGGGAGCCAGCCCGATGGGCTGACCGTCTTTCTCCAGAATGGCATAGGCAAATTCGAACTGATCTTCAAGCCCGGCGTCTTCCAGGGCCTCGTACCACCAACGACCTTCAACACCGCCAAAACAGTTTTCCCACAGTGTGGCGGGAACAGACGCCGCGTGACTGGCCCATTGAACTTGCAGCATTGAAGCATCCTCTCAGTCGACTCCCTCCTGAGAGGGCCCATCCTTATACCCGCATGCAGGTGCACCGAGAAAAGACGGAAGCCAGTTATCTCAACCACTATCACAGGGTTCGCCACGTCGCTAAAGGCTGCGCTCGGACAGCGCTCACGCGACGCGCATCACTCAGTCGGCAATCACCACAATCGATACCCGACGGTTCTCGGTACGCCCTTCTGCCGTGCTGTTGCTGGCCACCGGTACGCGGCTGCCGAAACCACGCAGCTGGATGTTCTGCTGTTTCATACCCGTCTGCTCCAGCACCGTCGCCACGCTGTTGGCCCGACGCACGGAAAGTTGCTCGTTGTAGGTGTCCTTGCCCGAGGCATCGGTATGCCCGTCCACCCGCACCCGCTCGATCCCCACGCCCAACAGCGCCTTGGCGATCCGCTCGACGATATCGTGGCTTTCCTTGTTCAACACTTCCAGGTCGCTACCGAACAGCACCTTGCCCGACAGACCGAAGGCCCAGCCCTCGTCCGTCAGCTTGAAGCCCTGTTGCTTGAGCACGGTGATCTGCGCGCTGCTCAGGCCTTTGGGCGGCGCGGTCTGGCAACCAGCCAGCGCCAGCAGCGCGCTGAACAGGGCCAGGCAGAAAAAGCGTAGGGTCAGGCGGGTCAAGATGTGCAAGGGGTCAACTCCTGGTTTGAACAATGGCGGCGGAGTGCTCCGACTCCGCCGTGTGTTGCCCGCCTCGGGCCAGGCGTTTGGCATGGTACATCGCCGCGTCGGCGGCGCTGAGCAGGCTGCCCGGGGTAGCGCCATGCTCGGGATAAACCGCGATGCCGATACTCAACGAGGTCAGTACCTGGGCCTCGCCAGGAACCGCGATGGGAGTATCCATGCTGGCAATGATCTTGTCGGCAATGCGCTCGGCGTCTTCGATCCTGTGCAGCGGCGTGAGCAGTACGGCGAACTCGTCACCGCCCAGGCGCGCCACCAGGTCCTCTTCGCGCAGTTGCGCACGCACCCGCGTCGCCACGGCGACCAGCACCGCATCGCCCGCAGCATGACCGAAGTTGTCGTTGATCTGCTTGAAGCGATCGCTGTCGAGAAACAGTACGCCGACCCGCTCGCCCTGCTTGGCGGCATTGCGCAGGGCACGCATCAGCCGGCCTTCGAAAAAGGCCCGGTTCGGCAGACCGGTCAGGCTGTCGTGGCTGGCCTGGTGGGCCAGGGATTCGTTTTCTCTGCGCAGGTGGGTCTGCCAGGACTCCAGCTCGTCGAGCAGGGCGTTGAAGTCGCTGCCCAGGTTGTCCAGCTCGGCAATTTGCGCTGGCGGCACGCGCCGGTCGAAGGCCCGCTCGATCCGGGCGGCATGAGCCACGTCGGCGAGGCTGCGCAACGGGCCGATAATGCCCCGCAGCAGACGCCGGGCCAGGTGCAACCCGAGCCAGGCCGCCAGGGCACTGCACACCACGATGCCGAGCAGTCCACTGATCAGGAAACGCAGCAGGCTGCCACCATGCCCGGTCAGGCGGATACTGCCGACCTCGCGGTCCTGATGCACAATCGCCAGGCGGATCGGTTGTTCGAGCAGGACTCGCGCCAGTTGCATCTCCACCTCGGAGAGTAAACCGGTTTCCGGCCGCTGCCAGCGCGCCAACAGTTGGCCATGGGCGTCGAAGACCTCGGCATCGGCCACCTCTTCGGTCTCGGCGATCAGGGCCAGGGCCTCGGTGGCCGCGCTGCTGTCATTGAAGACCACCGCCGCTTCCACGGTGTAGCTGATGGAGCGGGCGATCAGTTGCAGGTTATGGTCGGCATAGACCCGCAGGGCCAGCACGCCGAGAAAGGTCAGCGAGACACTCACCAGGCCCACCGCGGCCATGGCCGCCAGCAGGTGTCCGCGCCCCAATACCGCACGCAGGCTGGGGCGCGTGCCAGAGCGGATCCAGCCGATCATGGCTGGGCGCTCCGGCGCCGCGAGAGTTGCAAGACGCTGGGATGGATGCGCACGCCACTGCGCGCGACCGAGTCGAGGTTGACCTCGAACGACACCTGGCTATCCGCGACCCGCAGGCAGAAGAGGCTGCCGACGGTGCATTGGTCGCCGCCCTCACTGATGCTCAGCACCGCGTGGCCGTTCAGGGTATTGAAGAGTTGGCTGCGTTCTTCGCTGCTCAGCTGGCCGATATAGACGGCATCACAGGCACTGCCGAGGCTCGGACTGCTCGCCAGCAGCCGTTGGACCAGCACCGGTCGCCCGGAGGCCTGGGTGGTGCCTTTGACCAGGTCGTCGGTGTATTCGGTCGGGCCGACAATGCACAGGCGCAGTTGCGTCGGCTCCACTGGCCAACGCGCATAGCTGAGAATCCCCAGCACCACCTGGGTGACCGCCCGGGCACGCTGGTCGGCAGCGTCGCTGGGCGCGGCGTCCCGGGCAAAGCCGATGTGCGTCAACAAACAGAGAAGGGCAGACAGGCACAACTGTCTCCAACCCCAAAATCGCTCTGTCGTCGAGACAGCCACGCCCATGAAGGAATTCTCTTAAAACAACGTAGGAATAATGCCGCAACGATAGCACAACCCTTGGATCGCCAGGATGGATCTGCAGTACTAGATAGCCAGCTATTGGTTCATAAATCTCTGAAGTATGGATTTGAGCTTTCCTATTCTTCTGCGCGCCATGGGCTGCCTAAGATCGACACCACGCTCCTGCAGGGGGGAAGACTCTCCCCTGACCTGATGTCAGACCGGCTCCACAGAGAACTGGCTAGACGAACGCCCTCTGTTACTGCCGTAACCGCTCGTCCCGGCCCGACACCGTGACGCGCATCGAACCGTTCAAGGCTTCGTTGAGGCGCACCGATGAAACTGGAGATTTTCCGTACCCTTTGGGGCTATACCGCAAGCAAGGCCCAGGCACTCGACGAGTTGCTGGCCGCCGGCTTTGATGGCATGGAGGCGCGCCTGCCCCTGCAAGCGGCTGCGCGCAGCGAGTTCGGCGCCTTTCTACGGGCCAACCAGTTGGGCTATATCTGCACGCTCTTCAGCGCCTACGACGTGCTCCCCGAACAAGCCGCCGCCCCCGCCGAACACCTGCAGGACCTGGATCGTAAACTGGCCTGGGCCGCCGAGCTGCAACCACGCTTCGTCAATGTGCTGGCCGGCAACGACCGCTGGCCTCTGGCACAGCAGGTGGAGTTCTTCGGCCAGGCCATGGCCCTGGCGCAACGTCACGGTCAGTTCTGCAGCTTCGAAACCCACCGCTCGCGCTCGCTGTTCAACCCCTGGTTGACCCTGGAACTGATCCGGCAACTGCCCGATCTGCGGTTCACCAGTGACATCAGCCATTGGATCGTCACTTGCGAACGCCTGCTGGACGATCCCGCCGACGACCTCAGCGCCTTCGTCGAGCGCGTTCACCATATCCAGGCCCGGGTCGGCTACGACCAGGGCCCGCAGGTGCCGCACCCCGCGGCCCCGGAATACGCCCGTGAGCTGGCCTTCCACCAGGCCCACTGGGAAAGCATCTGGCGGGCCCAGCAGGCCCGCGGCTACACGGTCACCACCTTGACCCCGGAATTCGGCGCGGACGGCTACCTGCATCACCTGCCCTTCACCAATGTGCCGGTCGCCGACCTGTGGTCGCTGAATGTCTGGATGGCCCGGACCGAGCGTGAGCATTTCCAGCGTTTCAGCCAATCAACCCATCCGTGAGGTGCTTGCGTCATGCCTGAGAACAACCCCAACCGCCCGGTCCAAGCCAACTTCCAGAGTATTCCGCGGGTGAATATCGCCGGGCTGTTCAGCGTCGAGCTCGAACACCGCCTGGCGGTGGCCGAACAATTGGGCGCCGCCGCCAGCGAAGTGGGCTTCCTCTACATCACCGAGCACGGCATCGACCCGCGGTTGATCGACAACCTGCGCCAGGCGGCCAAGGATTATTTCGCCCAGCCGTTCGAAACCAAGATGCAGCATTACATCGGCACGTCGGCCTCCCACAAGGGCTTTGTCCCGGAAGGCGAAGAGGTGTACGCCAAGGGCAAGCCGGACCACAAGGAAGCGTTCGACATCGGCTTCGAAGTGCCGGCGGACGATCCACTGGTACTGGCCGGCACGCCGCTGCTGGGACCGAATGACTGGCCAACGCTGCCGGGCTTCAAGGACGCGGTGCAAGCCTATTACGCGGCGGTCTTCGCCCTCGGGCGCAAGCTGTTCGGCGGTTTTGCCCTGGCCCTGGGCCTGGCCGAGAACACCTTCGATGCCCTGGTCACCCGACCGCCGTCGAAGCTGCGGCTGATCCACTACCCCTTCGACAATGCCGCCCAGGATGCCCCCGGCATCGGCGCCCACACCGACTACGAGTGCTTCACCATCCTGCTGGCGGACAAGCCGGGCCTGGAAGTGATGAACGACCAGGGCCAGTGGATCGACGCGCCGCCCGTGCCCGGAGCCTTCGTGGTGAATATCGGCGACATGCTCGAAGTCATGAGCGCCGGGGCCTTTGTCGCCACGGCCCACCGAGTGCGCACGGTGAGCGAGGAGCGTTATTCCTTCCCGCTGTTCTATGCCTGCGACTTCCACACCCTGATCCAGCCGCTGCCGGGTTTCACCCAGGCCAGCCAGGACTATGAACCGATCGCCATTGGCGAACACATGTACGGCCAGGCCTTGCAGACCTACCAGTACCTGCGCAAGCGCGTGGCGAACGGCGAAATCGCCCTGCCGGAAAAAGCGCGCAAGCCGTCGAGTTTCGGCCATTTGAAAAACCAGTCGCAGCCGTCCTGAACCCAGCCCTCACACCCCAGCCTTCCCATCGGAGTCACCGAACATGCACAAAAACACAACGCGCCTGACCCTGATCGCCGCCAGCCTGCTCTGCGCCAGCGCCGCCTTCGCCTCGACGGCCACCCCCGGCCAATTGAAAGTCGGGATGGAAATCACCTACCCGCCATTCGAGTCCTATGACACCGACAAGAACGTGGTCGGCTCCGATCCGGAGTTGTCCCAAGCCCTGGCCAAGCACCTGGAGGCCAAGGCCCAGTTCGTTGACACCAAGTTCCCGAGCCTGATCCTCGGCCTCAATGCCGGGCACTACGACGCGATCATTTCCGGCATGTACATCACGCCGGAACGCCAGACCCAGGCCATGACCATCCCCTACGCCAAGACCGGCGCGGCGATCATGGTACCCAGCAACAGCACGCTGAAACCGGGCACGCCGGAGGACCTCTGCGGCTTGAAGATCGGCCTGGAACAGGGCACCACCTGGGTCGCGCAGTTCCAGAAGCTGTCGACTGATTACTGCGTGCCCAAGGGCAAGGGCGCGATCACCGTGAACGAGTACCCCTCGGCCCCGGAAGTCACCCAGGCGCTGCTGTCCAACAACGTCCAGGCGCAGGTGGAAATTGCCGGTGCGGCGAAGTTGATCGCCGAGAAGACCAAGGGCCGGGTAGTGGTGAGCAGCGAACACCTGATCTATGCGCAGACCCTCGGGATCTTTGTGAAGAAGGGCAATGACGCGACGTACCAGGCGTTGCTCAAGGCCTTCGAGGAAACCAAGAAGAGCGGCGAGTACGCGGCCATCCTGAGCAAGTACAGCCTGGAAGCGGCGGAGTAAGGTCCACCACAGGGCTTGAGTCCTGTGTGGTTAATGTGGGAGCGGGGGGGGGGGGGGGGGGGGGGGGGGGGGGGGGGGGGGGGGGGGGGGGGGGGGGGGGGGGGACG
>NZ_JBWKTH010000025.1:0-11399 GCF_059420225.1 Pseudomonas sp. GW821-FHT04D07 | reverse complement strand
CCCCCCCCCCCCCCCCCCCCCCCCCCCCCCCCCCCCCCCCCCCCCCCCCCCCCCCCCCCCCGCTCCCACACAAGCACCGCTCCCACAAGGATGTCATCGCTCAGTAATCGCTCCATTGCAACACCGAGGTATCTATGCAATTCGATTGGCCCTATTTCTTTTCGCTGTTCTCGATGCCGGCGTTCTGGCAAGCCTGCGTCACGGTGGTCGAACTCAGCGCCCTGGCCTGGTTTATCGGCATGCTGCTGGGCTTCTTCCTGGCCTCGGCCAAGCTGTCCGCCTCGGCCTGGCTGCGCCTCCCGGCGGCGGCCTATGTCTGGTTCTTTCGCAGCATCCCGCTGCTGGTGCTGGTGGTATTCGTCTACAACCTGCCACAGCTGTTCCCGGCAACCGGCGGCGTGCTGTCCGACCCGTTTTACTCCGGGTTGTTCGCGTTGGTGGTCACGGAAGCTGCATACATGGCCGAGATCCATCGCGGCGGGCTGATTTCGGTCGCCAGGGGCCAGAAGGAAGCCGGCCGCGCCCTGGGCATCGGCGTGCTCGGGCTGCAACGCTTGATCGTGATTCCCCAGGCCTTTCGTATCTCGTTGCCGACCCTGATCAACGAATACATCACGGTGGTGAAACTGACCTCGCTGGTCTCGGTGATTTCCCTCACCGAGCTGCTCACCGTCGGTCAGCGTCTCTATGCGCAGAACTTCCTGGTGATGGAAACCCTCGGCGCGGTGGCGGTGTACTACGTGCTGATCGTGAGCCTGTTCGGTTGGCTCTTGCAGCGTCTGGAACAGCATCTCGACCTGGGCCAGCGCAAGCCGCAAACCCTCGACGAGAGCACCCTCGCCGGGCTCCGGGCGGCGCAGCCAGCGTTGGCCCAATCGCCACGCGCACAGTCGCTCAGCGGTGCCCCGCTGGCGCTGGACCTGCAGAATATCCACAAGTGCTATGGCAACCATGCCGTACTCAAGGGCATTGATCTGGCGGTCGGCAGTGGCCAGGTGATTTCCATCATCGGCCCATCCGGCTCGGGCAAAACCTCGCTGATCCGCACCATCAACGGCCTGGAAAGCATCGACCAGGGCAAGATCGTGCTCTTCGGCGAGGGCTTTATCACTGCCGCCAATCACCCCAACAACCCGCGGATTCGCCAGGGTGTGCGGCGCATCGGCATGGTGTTCCAGAACTTCAACCTGTTCCCCCATCGCTGCATCCTCGACAACATCACCCTGGCGGCGCGCTACCACGGTGTGGCCCGCGAAGTGAGCGAACAGCGGGCCCTCGCCTTGCTCGACAAGGTCGGCCTGCTGGCCCATGCCCGCAAGTACCCGCATCAGTTGTCCGGGGGTCAGCAGCAGCGGGTGGCGATTGCCCGGGCGCTGGCGATGGAACCGCAGATCATGCTGTTCGACGAACCGACCTCGGCACTCGACCCGGAGCTGGTCGGGGAAGTACTGAAGGTGATTCGCGAGTTGGCGGATGAGGGGATGACGATGCTGATCGTTACCCATGAAATGGATTTCGCCATGTCGATTTCCGATCGGGTGGTGTTCATGGAGAACGGTGTGGTGCAGTTGGACGCCAGCCCACGGGCGATTCGCGAGGAGTCGCAGGGCGAGCGGGTGCGGCGGTTCATGGGGATTGAGGGATCCGCGCAGCAGGGTGGGTTGGAAGCCTTGGCATCAGGGGCAGTCTGAGAGATGCCGCGTGACCTCACGGGCCTCTTCGCGGGCAAGCTCCGCTCCCACAGGCGTTGTGTCGTACACAAGTCTTGAGCTCGACACGGACACTGTGGGAGCGGAGCTTGCCCGCGAAGAGGCCGGCACTGACACCACTAACTCAACTCCAGCATCAATCCGCTGAGCCGCTTGACCTTGCGCGCCACCGCCTCTTCGAACACCCCGCTGCGGGGCTCGATCAGGCTGAACCAGTCCTTGGCCCGGGTGATCCCGGTGTAGATCAATTCCTTGGTCAGCACCGGGTTCAGCGCCTGCGGCAAGATCAGCGCGGTATGCGCGAACTCCGAGCCCTGGGACTTGTGAACCGTCATGGCGTACACCGTTTCCACATCGTTCAAGCGACTGGGCAGGACAAAGCGCACCCCGCCCTGCCCGTCATTGCGCGGGAAGGCCACGCGCAGCACCGGCTGGCCGGTCTCGGGCCCGTCGCGCTCGGGCAGTTTCAAGGCGATGCCGATATCGCCGTTCATCAGACCCAGGCCGTAGTCGTTACGAGTCATCAGCACTGGGCGGCCTTCGTACCAATGCTGGTCGCTGTCGATCAGCCGATGGGCGAACAACGCCGCGGTAATCCGCTGATTCAAACCTTCGACGCCCCAGGCACCCTTGCGCACGGCACAGAGCAACTGGAACTCGTCGAAAGCCTGGAGCACCGTGCGCGCCCAATCGGTCCAGCACGCATCCGCCAGGTCGCTGCCGGCGGCGGGACGCTGGCTGTGCAACACCCCGAGGTAGTGCCGGTAGCCTTTCGGACCGGAGCCTTGGCCGTCCAGCACCAGGCGTTCGAATTTCCTGTCCTGCTCGCCCTTGAGCGCCAACGCAAACAGGTCCGCGTGACTGCCCGCCGCCAGCAACGCCCGCGCCTCGTCCGCCGCCTGGCGGTTGACCAGACGGGCCAACTGGCCGATGCCGCTGCCTTCGCCGAAGCGCCGCGAGTGACGCAACATCACCACCTGCTGGGCCAGCGGATGGCTGTCATCGAGGTCCTCCTGCAAACCACCGTCGCCCAGTTGTTCGCCACTGACGGCCTGCAGCCAGCCACGGGTCCGTGCGCTGTACCAGCCGTCCTCGGCATCCCGGCAGAGGTCGCCCAATACCGCACCGGCTTCCACCGAGGCCAGTTGGTCCTTGTCGCCCAACAGCACCAACCGCGCATGCTCAGGCAAGGCGTCGAGCAGGTTGGCCATCATCTCCAGGTCGATCATCGACGCCTCGTCCACCACCAGCACGTCCAGCGGCAGGCGGTTGCCGGCGTGGTGGCGGAAGTGCCGGGTACCGGGCCGACTGCCCAATAAGCGGTGCACGGTGGTGACGTCGCTGGGGATCTTGCCGCGCACGCCAGCGTCGATATCCAGCGAGCGCACCTGCGCGCTGATGGACTCGGTCAGCCGCGCGGCAGCCTTGCCGGTGGGCGCCGCCAGGCGAATACGCAAGGGTTTTCCCGCCGCCACCGCTGGTGCCTGGAGCAAGGCCAGCAAACGCACCACGGTGGTGGTCTTACCCGTACCGGGGCCACCGGTGACGATGCTGAACGCGCCGCGCGTGGCCAGGGCACAGGCGAGTTTCTGCCAGTCGATGCGGGCGCCGGGCATCGCTGCGCCGAACAACGCGGTCAGGCGTTGCGCCAGGTCGTCCGGGGTTTCTTCCTGTTCGGCCAGACGCCGACGCAGGGCCTCGTCGATACGTCGCTCGTAAGCCCAGTAACGGCGCAGGTACAGGCGTCGTCCGCTGAGCACCAGCGGACGCTGCGCGGCCTCGATGCCCGGTTCGTCCGCCAGCGCCACCAACGGGCTGGTTTGCAGCGATCGACACCAGCGCTCGCCGTCCAGGGCCACCAGCAGTTGCGACGGCAGCAACAACGCCCCGTCCTGCACATCGCCTTCCGGCGGCAGCGACAGGGCGAAGTCCGGTTCCTGCAAGGTGGCGAACAGATCAAGGCAGACATGCCCGTGTCCCAGTTGGTGGCTGGTCAACGCCGCCGCCAGCAACACCAGCGGATCAGCCTCGGGATCAAGCTCGTGGAGAAAGGCCACGAAAGCCTTGTCCAGCGCCCGCAACCAACCCCGTTCAACCCAGCGTTCCAACAGCAACAGCAAGTCCGCCGCGCGGCTCAGGGGCGTCAGTTCAGCCAGGCTGTCGTCGCCCTGCGCGGTCGGCAGGATTTCCGAAAAGGAACGCTTCATAACAGACTCCCCTGCTCCCAGACGGGCTCGCCGCGGGGTACTGGTTTACCCTGGAACAGCAGGTCCAGGTGCTCGATCAGTTCACGCGGCGGCCGGGTGAAAAACACCCCCTGGCTCGGCGCCCGGGTACCGCGCAGGAACAGGTACAAGGCGCCGCCCATATGCCGGTCGTAGTCGTAATCCGGCAACCGCACCTTGAGCTGGCGATGCAGGGCCAGCAGGTAAAGCACGTATTGCAGGTCGTAACGGTTATCCAGGATCGACAGGCTCATCGCCTGCTCGGTATAAGCCGCGTCATCGACGCCCAGCCAGTTGGATTTGTAGTCCGCCACGTAGTAGCGCCCCTGGTGTTCGAACGTCAGGTCGATAAAGCCCTTGAACATGCCATTGAGCAAGATCGGCTCGGCCTTGGCTCGGGCGACGCCGCCGTGGGTGTGGCGACGTACCAGTTCGTCGACCTTGAGCACATCGACCGTGTGGCTGGCGAACCAGAACTCCATTTCCACCCGGTAGGCCTTCAGTTCCCTGAAGACCACCGGCGGCTGATCGTTGCCCAGGCTTAAAGGGGTTTGCAGCAGGTCGGCGAGCCAGTCGCACAGGGCCGTGATCCAGCCTTTCCAGCCACGCAGGTTGCAGCGTGGCGCGACGGCTTTTTCGATCAGCATGCGGTCGGCATTAAAGCCTTCGTCACCGGCCCATTCGAGCAGGCCATGGAGAAAGGTGCCGGGGTTCGGACCACGGGGGAAGCGGTGAATATCGCTGCCGCTCGGCACCAGGTCGCGGGGCGCGGCCGGGTCGAGGCGTTCGTCGTCGAAGAGTTTTTGCGCCTGGGGGCTTTCCGGCGCTTCGTCAGTATCGGCACTCTGCGCCTCGCCGATGCGCAAGGCGCTGTAGGAGGCGATCCACCAGTACTCGGAAGCACTGCGCTTGGGCAGGCGTGGGGCAAGCAAGAGCGCTTCATTGCGCGGCGGCTGGAAGGCTTCGGTGGTGGCCGCTGGCAGTGACTCATTGGCCAATGCCGGGCAACCTTCCTGCAAGTCCAACAACCAGCGTTCAAGGCCGGCGGACTCACCCAACACAGTACCACCACCGAGCAGATAACCGAGGGCGGACAGATGCAGTACTGAAGCGTTGTGGTTACCGCGCTTGAGATCGGCCACCCCCAGCCAGCAAGCATGTCGGGCCCGGGTCAGGGCGACGTAGAGCAGGCGCAGGTCTTCGGCCAGGCGCTCGTCGTCGGCCTGGACGATCAACTCGGCAGTGGGTTTCAGGCTGACCTGGGCCTTGCGCTCGGCATCGTGGTAATGCAGTGGCAGGCGACTGCCATCCACCGGTTTGACCGAGCAGATGAAAGGCAGGAACACCAGGGGGTATTCCAGGCCCTTGGACTTGTGGATGGTCACCACCTTGACCAGTTGCTCGTCACTTTCCAGACGCAGGATCTGTTCTTCGCCCGCCTGGCCGGAGGACGCCAGGTGCTCGCCGAGATGGCGGATCAGCGCCTGTTCGCCGTCGAGTTCAGCGGCCGCCTGTTGCAGCAGTTCGGACAGGTGCAGCAAGTTGGTCAGCACCCGCTCGCCGTCACTGCGGGTCATCAGTGCCTGGGGCAAGTGGAAGTCATGGATCAGCCGACGCAGCATCGGCAGCACGCCCTGCTTGCGCCAGATCTCACGGTATCTACGGAACTGCATGACCCGCTGTTCCCAGGCCAACTCGTCCTGGTTGAGACGCTCCAGTTCAGCCAGTGGCAGGTTCAGGGTGATGCAGGCCAGGGCTGCCCGCAACGGGCGCTCGACATCCGGCTCGGCGCAGGCCTTGAGCCAGGCCAGCAGATCATGGGCCTCCTGGGCGGCGAATACCGAGTCCTTGTCCGAGAGGTAAACGCTACGTACGCCACGGCTCGCCAGCTCACCACGGACCGCCTGGGCTTCCTTGCCGTCACGCACCAGGATCGCGATATCGGAGGGCAACACGCCCTTGAGCACGCCGTCGCGGACAAAGCCGGTTCGCTGCTGTTGGCCACCGTTGAGCAACTCGACAATGCGAGTGGCGCAGGCCGCAGCCAACTGCTGGCGATACAGCGCGCCGGACACCGGTTGCTCGGTCGCCAGTTGCCAGAGGTTGAGCGCCGCCACGGGCTGGCCGTCGATCTGCAAGACCTCCTTACGCCCCTGGGCGGCCACCGGCAGAAATGGTACCGGGTTCTCATCACCCTGACGAAACAGGAACGCGCCACGCCCCTGCTCGCGTTGCTCGGCGCGCTCGAAGACGTGGTTGACCGCCGTGACCATCGCCTGGCTGGAGCGGAAGTTGGTACCCAGGGTATGCAGCCGACCAAGGGTGGCCTGGCGCGCCCGCAGGTAGGTGTAGATATCGGCGCCACGGAAAGCGTAGATCGCCTGCTTCGGGTCGCCGATCAGGAACAGGCCGCACTCGGGGCTGTTGCCTTCGATGCGGTAGATACTTTCGAAGATCCGGTACTGAACCGGGTCGGTGTCCTGGAATTCGTCGATCAGGGCCACCGGGAATTGTTCGCGGATCAGGCTCGCCAGGCGTTCGCCGCCGTCGCTCTGGAGCGCCGCGTCGAGACGCAGGAGCATATCGTCGAACCCCATCTCGGCCCGCCGGCGTTTCTCTTCCTCGAAGCGCGCGCCGACCCAGCGGGCGGCGTGTTCGAGCACGGCGGCGTCCGGCGTGGGCAAGGCATCGAGGCTGGCTTTCAAGCCGGACATGGCGTCGAGGGCCGGGTGGCTTGGTGGCTCGCCCTTCCAGGCTTCGGCCAGGCCGGCGGCGGTCAGGCGACTGAAGCCGGTACCGATATCCAGTTGCTCCTGAGTCTCGTCCACGGCCCAGGCGCTGAGTTTCTCGAACCAGGGCTCGAAGTAGCGCGCCTGCATCTTGCGCCCGTCGACGCTCTTGTTCGCCACGCCTTGCAGGCAGATATCGCGCAGTTCGGCGGCCCATTGCCGCCAAGGTGTCTTGAGCTGCACCAGGGCCTGGCGACGCTCCTGGATACAGGCTTCGATCAACTCGGCCGGTTCCTCCAGGTTGTCGTTGCGCCGTTCGCTGCCGAACAACGCCCGCACCCGCGGCAGCAGTGCCGCCGGCCCCCCCCAGTTGGCCCGGACCCAGTTCAACGCATCGCCGTGCATCTTGTAGCAGAACAGGCGCCAGTAATCGCGCAGCACTTCGCCGAGCAGTTCGCTGTGGTCGGTTTCCAGGGTCTGGGTAAACAGGCTGCCGCTGTCGAAGGCGTGTTCGCGCAACATGCGCTGGCACCAGCCGTGGATCGTCGATACCGCCGCTTCGTCCATCCACTGGGCGGCGATATCCAGGCGGTTGGCGCAGGCCGGCCAGTGTTCAGGCGGGTATTCATCGCGCAGTTGGGCAATCAGCGCATCGGTGGCCGCTATCTCATCGCGAAAGAACCGCGCGGCTTCCGCCAGGCGGGTGCGGATACGGTCGCGCAGTTCCTGGGTGGCCGCGTCGGTAAAGGTCACCACAAGGATTTGCGGTGGCAGCAGCTCGCGGCCGAAACCCGAGTCCTCGCCGCCATGGCCGAGGACCAGGCGCAGGTAGAGCGCGGAGATGGTGAAGGTCTTGCCGGTGCCGGCACTGGCTTCGATCAGTTGGCTGCCGCGCAGCGGGAAGGCCAGCGCCAGGGGGGTCTTGTTGTCGGTCATGAGCGCGCCTCCTCGGCAGCGAGAGAACGCCACGGCGCTTCGAACAGCGGCCGATAGAGCGCATCGCACCAACCTTCGAATTCCTCGCTGGCAATCAGCGCGTTGTAGTCGGCGAACTGGCGGGCCAGGGCCGCGCTTTCCCGACGCTCGCCCTCGCTGTTCACGCCATCGCCGTCATAGGCCTTGCGCGCCGCGTCCTGGGCCTTGAGCGGGTCCGATTGGGAAAGCCAGGCAAAGGCGGTCTTTACCGCGACCGGTAGCGGACGGCGCATCCCGGACTGCCAGGCCAGCAGCAGATTGCCGAGAATCTTGGCGGCTTGCTGCGGTTCGAATGGTGGCAGCAGCAGGGTGTCGTCGCTGGCTACCAGCGCGGTGGTCATCGGCAGTTCGCAGGCACAGGCCAGCAGGTGGTCGACCCAAGGTTTGGTCAGGCGATGCCATTTGCGCGTCTTGATCGAGCCGATGCTGTTGGGGATGGTTGTCACCGCGAGCAGGCCGCCGTCACTGCGTTGATGCAGGCCGCTCAGCCAGCCTTCCACCCGGGTGGCGCCGCTGTCGAAGGCGACGGGCACGGCACTGGTCAGTGGGGTCGGCCAGAGGCTGAGCAGTTGTTGATAACGTTGCAGCAAATCCGGCAGCGGTTCGATCAGTTCATGTTGCAACAATTCACCGAAGCCGGCCATGGGCAACAGGCCGCTGGCTTGCAAGCGCTGGGCTTGGTGCTGCAGGGCCTGGTCCGGGTTGTCCGCCTGGAGCAGCGCCGCTTGCAGCAAGCTGTCACTGAGGCTGTAGCGTTGCAGGGCGTCGAGCACGAACGGTTCCTCGTCGGCCAGTGGAGCCTGGGCCGCTTCGAAGAAGACCTTCAGACGCTGGCTGAAAAAGTGCCGGACCGGGTTGCGCAGGAAATCCTGGAGCTGGGCCAGGGTCAGCGGTTCGTCCTGCTGATAGGCGTCGAGCTCGCTGATCGTTTCGTTCGGGCTCTGAGCCTCATGCAGTTGCTGCCACTCGCGGGCATAGCTGAACAGCTCGGCATGGCTGTCATGGAAGTAACGGGCGCTGAAGGGTTGCAGCGGATGCGCCTGGGTCAGGCCGTTGAGCAGTTGCTCGCCGTCACCGTCCGGCAGTCGCCAGCCAGCGGCGAGGTGGTCGCGCAACTGACCGATCAGGACCGAGGCCGGGCGCTCGCTGTTGTCACGGATGCTGTGACCGACCCAGCTGATATAGAGCTGACTGCGGGCCGAGAGCAGGGCTTCGAGCAACAGGTAGCGGTCGTCTTCACGCCGTGAACGGTCGCCGGGACGGTAGTCGCTGCCCATCAGGTCGAAGTCCAATGGCGGCTGGGCACGGGGATAATCGCCGTCGTTCATACCCAGCAGGCAGACCAGCTTGAACGGAATGGCACGCATCGGCATCAGGGTGCAGAAATTCACCGCGCCGGCGAGGAAGCGCTGGGACAGGCGGCCCTGATCGAGACCGGCCAACCAGGCTTCGCGGACCACGGTCAGTGGCAGGACTTCCTCCAGGTTCACCGCCGCGCAGGTTTCCAGCCAGTCGGTGCGCAGTTGTTCGAGCTGGATCAGCAGGTAGTCGTCGTGCTCGGTGCTGGCGAGGAAAAACAGCTGGATCAGTGCGTGCAGGCGCTCGCCCCATTGCTGCGGGAGGGCCGGCTCGGAGAGTTCCTGGTGGGCGATTTCCAAGGCGTCGAGCAGGGCCACCAGCGGACCGATCAAGGCCGCGTCGAGGCCGCCGATCTCGTCGTAGGGCTCGATGCCTTCGCAAGCCTCGCCGCTGCCGACCGCGTAGCCCAACAGCATGCGCCGCAGGCCGAACTGCCAGCTGTTCTGCTCCAGCGCGTCGGGCAGGCCGAGGCCGGCGCGTTGTTCGGCGTTCATGCCCCAGCGCACGCCGGCGCCTTCGATCCAGCGATGCAAGGTCGGTAGGTCACGCTCTTGCATATTGAAGCGGGCGCGCAAGGCCGGGACGTCCAACAAGTCGAGGATCTCGCTGACCGGGAAGCGGCTGTCAGGCAGTTTGAGCAGGTGCTCGACGGCAATCAGCAATGGATCGCGACCACGCTGGCCCTGGTCGGCCAGGGTGAAGGGGATAAAGCGTGGGTCGTTGCGTTCGAGCTGGCCGAACACCGCGCGGATATGCGGGGCGTAGCTGTCGATATCCGGGACCATGACAATGATGTCACGCGGTCGCAGGTCCGGCTCGGCACTGAAGCGTTCGAGCAGTTGGTCGTGGAGGATTTCCACTTCGCGCTGGGCGCTGTGGGCGATGTGGAAACGGATCGATGAGTCCTGCGCCAGATCGATGGCCGGCCAGTGTTCGCGGGTTTCGTTGAGCGGGCGCAGTTCGAGGATATCGTCCTGCAATTGATTGAGCAGGGTCGTCGGCGTGCTGTCACTGAACAGGTCGATACGGCCGTCGCGGAAAGCCGCGCGGTAGCTGGCGGGATCGTCGTAGCTGTCCAGCAGGTTGATGTAGTCGCGCCCCTGCTTGCCCCAGGCGGCCAGCAGCGGATGCGCGTGCTGGTGCAGGGTTTGCGGGTCGAGGGCCAGCGGCATCCCGGCTTTGCGGCTCTGGCGTTTGTACTGATTACGCAGCAGGTCCTTGTCGGCGACGATATCGGACCAGTGATGGCGGCAGGGGTTGTGCACACAGAGCAGCACCTGGCTGAAACGAGCCAGTCCGGCAAGGGCTTCGAGGGCCTGGGCCGGTAGCGAGGAGATGCCGAAGACGATGACTCGCGGCGGCAGGCCCGGTGGCGCGCTTTCTAGCTGGTTGATCCGCTCGATAAAGCGCTGGTGCACGCCGGCCCGGCTCTGGGCCATGCCGGATGCGCCGACATCCATCAGCAAGGCGCGCCATAACTCGGCCTGCCAGCAATTGGCCGGTGGTAGCGGCTTGATCTCGCCACGACCGCTGCGCAGTTGATGGCGGCCGGCGGCCCAGTCTTCCAACCAGTCGGCGCGGTAGACCTGATATTGGTCGAACAGATCGGCAAGACGCTCGGCCAGTTGGTAGCGTTTGCGCAGGTCGGTGTCGTGGGTGAGGAAGCGCTGCAGTGGTTCGAAGTGCGGTTGGTCGATCAGCTCCGGCAGCAGGCGCATCAGGCGCCAGGTCAACGGGCCTTTGTCGAGCAGGGATTTGGCCGGGATCTCGTCGCGGCCCAGGACCATGCGATAGAGCTGCCACATAAAGCTGCCGGGCAGTTGCACATCGATGGCGGCGGCGATGCCGCAGCCGCCCTGGTCGTCGTCTTCCGGGTCTTCGGCCAGGGCGAGTTTCAGCCACTGGGCGATACCATTGCTCTGCACCAGGGCGATTTCGTTCTCCAGGGGTGCCAGGGGATAACGTCGCATGACGTTGATCACCAGGCTGCGCAGTTCCTCGGGGCTGTTGCTCTGCACCACCATGAAGGCGGGGTTGAGTGAGGTCGCGTCCGGCATGCCGACTTCCTTGGAGAATTCAAAACGAAGGCAGGACTTTAACACCTCCGGCGCGGCCAATCCCCTTGAGCCTTGCAGCGCCTATGCGGCCGCCATCGCCGGCAAGCCGGCTCCTACAAAGACCGGGCACGACGCTATCCCTGTGCTGGAACACTTGCCCCCTGTGGGAGCCAGCTTGCTGGCGATGGGGCCCTTGAGCCTTGCGGTGGCTATGCGGCCGCCATCGCCGGCAAGCCGGCTCCTACAAAGACCGGGCACGGCGCTATCCCTGCGCTGGAACACCCGCCCCCTGTAGGAGCCAGCTTGCTGGCGATGGCGATCGAACAGTCGCCACAGGAGGCCGGA
>NZ_JBWKTH010000024.1:0-110684 GCF_059420225.1 Pseudomonas sp. GW821-FHT04D07 | reverse complement strand
GATCTTCCAGGTGGCCGATTACGGCCTGGTGGCGGACTTGTTCGAAGCTATCCCTGAGTTCGAGAAGCTGGTCTGATCACCGACCGACAGGAGCAATGTGTATGAGCAATATCGATTTTTCGGCCTGGATCGGCCGTCGTCAGGAAAGCCAGGATCAGATCAGTTTCAACTTGGTCAAACGAATAGCCGCGACCTTGGACGAAGAGGTTCCCCTGCCGGGCGAACCGCTGCCGCCCTTGTGGCACTGGGCGTTCTTCCAGGAACCGGTTGTCGCCGGCGAACTGGGCCCTGACGGCCATCCGGCGCTCGGTGGTTTCTTGCCGCCGGCCCATAACCGTAATCGCATGTGGGCGGGTAGCCGACTGGAGTTTTCCCAGCCATTACTGGTAGAGGCCAAGGTGTCTTGCATCTCGACCATCACCCATGTTGAAGAAAAACACGGGCGTACCGGTTCCTTGCTGTTTGTCACCGTACGCCATGAGTATTTCCAGAACGGCCAGCGCGCCCTGCAGGACGAACAGGACATCGTTTACCGGGAACCCTCGCCGCCCAAGCTCAGCGGCACCGAAGCGCTGCCCGAAGGGCAATGGCAGGAACCGGTCGAGCCCTCCCCGACCTTGCTGTTCCGCTACTCCGCGGTCACCTTCAATGGCCACCGCATTCACTATGACTGGCCTTACGTCACAGAGACTGAAGGTTATCCGGGCCTGGTGGTGCACGGCCCGTTGATCGCTACCCTGAACTTGCGCGCTTTTACCCGAGCGCACCCGACCGCGCGCTTGAAGCGCTTCACCTTCCGTGGCGTCCGACCATTGATTTCACCACAACCTTTCGAGGTAGGTGGTCGTCTGATCGACAGCGGCAAGGCGCAAGTCTGGGCAGGCAATCAGGGCGGCACCGCACAGACCGGAGAAATCGAGTTCAGCGAGGAAGAAGCACCATGAGTACGTCGATTGTCCGCTCCGCCCTGTTTGTGCCGGCCACACGTCCAGAACGCATCCCCAAAGCCATCGCCAGCGGCGCGGACCGGGTCATTGTCGATCTGGAGGATGCCGTGCAGGAAACCCTCAAGGAACAGGCCAGAGACAACCTCGAACGATTTCTGAGCGACAACCCCGAAGTACGGATTCTGGTTCGTGTGAATGCCCCGGGGCACTGGGCACACGCCGCGGATCTGGACCTGTGCCGACGCCACGCCGGCGTAATCGGAATCTTGCTGCCCAAAGCCGAAAATGCGGCACAAGTGCTGACTGCAGGCAGAACCGGGAAGCCGATCTGGCCCATTATCGAGAGTGCCAAGGGTCTGGCTGCACTCCGGGAGATCGCCGGAACCCAGGGCATTGAGCGCCTGTCATTCGGCAGTCTCGACCTGGGCCTGGACCTGAACCTGAGCACCGGCAGCCCTGCCGCCGAAGAGTTTCTCAGCCATGCCCGCTATGCTGTATTGCTCAGCACTCGGGTCGCCGGACTCGCACCGGCACTGGACGGTGTATTTCCGTCCATCGAGGACACTGCGGGGCTGCACGGCGCCGTCCAATTTGCCCGAGACATGGGCTTCGGGGGGGCGCTGTGTATCCATCCAAGCCAAGTGACGATCATTCATCAGGCGCTAAAACCCGCACCTGATGAGTTGATCTGGGCGCAACGCATCATGGAAGCGGCCGGCTCAGGTGAAGGCGTCTTCGTGCTGGATGGGCAAATGGTCGATGCGCCGGTCATAGGTCGTGCGCAAGCCATTCTGGCGCTTGCGAGCTGATCCAATGGCGGCACCATGACTAACGAAAACTGACAGCTTCTAATCTATTGGTCCAGCGTATAGCACTCATCTGCTATTCAGAATATACCGGATGAAGGCCATCTGAAACAATCGTCCAACAGAACCCCATTACAAGCACAATAACGTGAACGACAAGTCCTATCAGCCAACCAAGATAGTGATTTTCCCAACGCGCGGGGGTATTGATAAAAAACCGGGCCATACCTGTTAGCGCAGCAGCAACAAACCCAAGCGCCAAAGTACTCCTCATTGAAAGCCTGCCAGCGTTAAATCAACATTTGCGAAGCTCGGTGTCGTCTAACGCCGAGCGGGCAAAGGCCTGGGTCAGACAAAGACCTGACGAAACAATCTGAGGTGTTCATGATGTGGATTATCCCAAGACTACTGAGTGGTGCGATTGCCGCGACTCTTATATGTCCAACGCTAATGGCCACGGAGCTCACCGGTACCCTTCAAAAAATCAAGGAGTCCGGCATCATCATCTTGGGTTACCGCTACTCATCTATTCCTTTCTCCTACATCGCTGATGCCTCGGGCACTCCTATCGGTTACTCTCAGGACATTCAGTTAAAAATCGTGGAGGCACTCAGAAAAGAGCTAAACTTACCCACCCTTAACATAAAATACAATCAAATCACCTCCCAAACCCGTATTCCACTCATGCAAAACGGCAGCGTGGACTTAGAGTGCGGTTCAACCACGAATAATGCCGAGCGCGGACAACTTCTTGACTTCTCGGTTGGCATCTTCGCAATCAGCACACGCCTTTTAACCAAGAAATACTCGCCCTATAAAGACTTCGCAGATCTGAAAATCGAAAATGTAGTGACCACGGCAGGTAGCACTTCAGAACGGTTGCTAAAAGCCATGAATGCCAAGCAGCAAATGGGCATGAATGTCATTTCAGGCAAAGATATTGGTGAATCCTATCAGATACTTGAGAGTGGACGCGCCGTGGCTTTCATGCTAGACGACGCCCAGCTTGCGGGAGAGATGGCGAAGGCAGAAAAACCAGACGATTGGACCATGACCGGTACCCCGCAATCCAATGAGATCTACGGCTGTATGATGCGCAAAGGCGAGCCTGCATTCAAGAAAGTGGTGGATGACACTATCAAAGCAATCTTTTCATCGGGCGAAATCAAATCGCTCTACGATAAGTGGTTCAATCAACCAATCCCGCCAAAGGGGTTGAATCTAAAGTTTCCAATGAGCCCAATCTTTAAAGAAATAATTACAAACCCCACTGACAAGCCCATTTCTGACTAAACGCTCCAAACCGCTACCATCAGCCTCAACGTCTTGGTATCACCGACTGACGTGCCAGGCCGCGCGACGCCCGGAAAAGACACAGTCCGCAGCGGAGAGCCCGCTCACATAAAGATTGGACGGTAGACCAATGGCCGTTCTGCCGGCGGCATACAGCCCACTGATCACCGAACCATCCTCACGCAGCACCTGGCCGGTATCTTCAGCAACCCGCAGCCCTCCCACGGACATCGCAGGACAAGGAAACATCTTGCTGCACTGTGATACATCCACCGCATAGAACGGCCCGTTTCGCAGAGCATGGCACTCCAAAGGGCTCTTGCCGAATTCATCAGGTTCAAGGCCATCCGCGCCGCGGTTATAACGCGCGACCGCCTCCTGCAGTGCCTCGCTCGGCATGTTGAGTTTGCGCGCCAGCTTTTCGAGCCCTCCCAACAGAATCGACAGCCGCTCCCTGAAACAACCCTGGACCCCAGAGAATTTCGACAAGCGCTGGGAACCTTCACCACCGGCGTCACCATCGTCACCGCAAGGGGCCCGGATGGCGCCCCCGTGGGCGTGACGGCCAACAGTTTCAACTCCGTCTCCTTGAACCCACCTTTGGTACTTTGGAGCCTGGCGCGTAAATCACAGAGCCTGGCTGCCTTTGAGAGCGCCAGCCATTGGGCGGTGCATATTCTCGCTCACGACCAGAACGATCTTTCTGGGCGCTTTGCTCGAAGCACCAGTGGTGCGGAGAAATTCGAAGATATCAAGTACGAAGATGGCCTGGGCGAAGCACCACTGCTCTCCGGGTGCACCACTCGGCTTCAGTGCCGTACCGCACATATTTATGACGGCGGCGACCACGTCATTCTGGTCGGCGAAGTACTCAGGTTTGATAAATGCGACACACCGCCGCTGGTGTTCCAAAGCGGCAACTACGCCATCGCAACCAGCACTACCCAGACGGTCATGCCTCCTGATGGCGAGGATCCACGCAATGTCAGTGAAACCAGTTCGCTGGGTTATCTACTGGCCAGCGCCTATTTACACTTCTCTGCAAAGTCGCGCGAGCACGCCAGCGAGTTGGAATTGAACGACATCGAATACCTGATACTCAACGCACTTGGGGCACGAGAGGCGCGGACCTACCACGAACTGATCACATTGGCAGCTTATACAGGCCGCTTCGTGGGACGCGAATCGATCAACGACCTGGCCGCCAGAGGCCTGATCCGTATTGATGATGAGATTGAAGAGACAACCAACCCACCAGAGCACATAGACCATTCACATATTTATCTGACACAGGAAGGCAAAGTACTGGTTACCCGGATAACCAGCCAAAGCCAGCAAGTCGAGGAGAATATGATGCGCCAGTTGGGTATCCCTGAGACGATTGCATTACGTACCCTGCTGAGCCGGTTCGTGAGAATTCACAGTCCATTGATCCCTTATCGCTGGTTCTAGGTGTTCAGTCTCGGAGGATCATGGAGCTGAACAACACTATACCTCAATGATGATCCGGCCCGCCGATGATTACGCAGCACGTTGATTAAGTGCGCGTCAGAATGGGTCACCATTGAGAGAAGAATAAATTTCTTGATCCTCTGTATTTCACCTAACAGCGCCACTGAACCGCATGTGGAGCATCGTGTTACCCTTTGACGAATCAACATATCAAATTGATCGGATTTCCGTCATAGAACCCCATAACATTAGCAACAATGATATCGTCCAGCCTAGCCACACTGCTAGTGCTCGCCCATGCGATGTGGGGTGTAACAATGAGATTGGGATGATCAAGCCCTATCAATCGATGGCCCATGGCGGGCGGCTCTGTATCCAGAACATCGATCGATGCGCCAGCAATGAGTCCTGATGTTAATGCATTTTTCAGCGCTTCCAGCTCAACCAATGGACCTCGAGCTGTATTGATCAATAGAGAGGAGGACTTCATAACTTTAAATGCCTTAGCATCGAGTAAATTATGTGATGCGGTCGTTAAAGGGCAGTGGAGCGTAAGGATGTCAGCTTGACGCAAGACATCCTCGAAAGCCGTATAACCTTTCCGTATGGTGTGAGCCTCTCGATGCTCGGCGAACAGAACTTTCATTCCCAGCGCACTGGCCAGCTCTGCTACAGACTGACCGATAGCCCCGCGGCCAACGATACCGAGAATTGCACCACGGACGTCCCGAATGGCTCCACCATGTACACAAAAATGTTGAGAGGAATGCCACTCTGTTTGGGCGAGGCGCTGGTATTCGAAGAAACGGCGTCTAAGCATAAAAATCGAAGTCATCACGTGCTCTGCCACACTTAACGAAGAGTATCCAGGCGCATTGCTCACCTTCACTCCTCGCGCCTGACAGGCCGCAATGTCAACGCAATCATAACCCGATGCCGCCACGCATACATACTTCAATTTCGGCAGTTGTTCTAAAATTGATGCCGTGAGATTGACCTTGTTCGTGATCGCAATCTCAACATCCAGAAGCGCCGACACAACCTCGAACGGCTTTGTGCTGGATCTTAATACCCATTGAATTGGCCCCTCGCGCTCAAACGAAAGGGGCATAGTATCGCTATCGAGAAATACAGCCTTCATGTCAACCTCTTTCCTGACAACTGCGCGGACCCATGCTGTTGGTCCAGACGATGTTAGTGATCATGAGTGAACGCTCGGGACCATCCAACTCAACACCGGGGTGGATTGAAAGAAAACCAGAACGCTCATGATCATGATCATCAGCAGGGTCCAACCAATGACCTTGCGAAACAGCACCCCCTCCTTCCCTGATATCCCCACAGCTACAGCAGCAATAGTCAAGTTCTGAGGTGAAATAGCCTTGCCCACCACGCCACCAGAGGAATTCGCGGCGGCAAGCAGCACATCTGACAGGCCGGTGTGATGGGCGGTTGTGATCTGCAACACCCCAAACAATGCATTGGCGGAGGTGTCAGATCCCGTCAAGCTAGTAGCAATCCATCCCAGGATTGGTGAAATAAATGCAAATGCGGGACCCGTTTGAGCAGCCCAAATACCCAGCGTTACTATCTGACCGGACAGATTCATCACATAGGCAACACCGACAACAGAGCAAACAGTGAATATCGCCCACTTCAGCTCACCAAGATTTTTCAGATAGACCTTTAAAGCTTGTTTAGCGCTTAACCCCAATACCGGAATGGTCAAACAACCAGCAAACAGTACAATTGAGCCTGCAGAAAGCAGCCACTCAAATTTCGCATTGACGACGCCAAGCGGCCTTCCTTCGGGCGTGACGACGTCCAATAGCGGCCAGTGGAAAGTACTCGTACCTAGTTCAAGTAACTCTTTCAACACTTTTATTTGACTGAGAGCCACCAGTGCAATGACGATGGCATAGGGAGCAAAAGCCCGAAAAAGTTCGATTGTCTCCCGAGCCACAACGAGTGTTCGACCAGAATATCGTCCTGACCCAGAGCTTGTGCCTTGCATAATCCCGGCGCCGCCTCCGCTATTCAAGGTTGAAGCTGATTGCAGCATTTCGAAACGCTCATTTTTCGCGGGAACAAAAATCGCGGGGCCAAAAACAGCTGAGCTTTCAGTTTCGCGGACGCGTTCCGGACTCCAGATTTTGAGGAAAGTTACGACGGCCCCAATACACAGTAATGCGGCGCTGATATCCACTAACTCGATCGGTAAGTACATTGAACCAACGGCCTGGCCGGTTGCGAAGCTAATACCTGCGACGAGCGCTAAAGGCCAAATTTCCTTCAGCCCCCGGCGTCCGTCCGCGATCACAATCAGAATCAATGGGATGAAAAGCGCGAGAATTGGTGTCTGGCGTCCAACCATCACCCCTAACTCATGGACGGGCAAGCCAGTCACTTTTGATAATACTGAGATGGGCAGACCAAGTGAGCCAAATGCAACAGGACTGGTATCCGCGATGAGGCAAATGGCCGCAGCTTGCACCGGCTTTATGCCAAGTGCAATCAGCATCACCGCACAAATGGCAACGGGCGCGCCTCCCCCGGCCAAGGACTCAAGCAGTGCTCCGAAGCAAAAAGCAATGAGTAACGTCTGTACTCGTAAATCGGGGCTGAGCCTTGCGAGTGCCCCTCGAATGACCTTGTCGTGACCGCTTAGCTGCGTCAGGCGGAATAACCAGATTGCATTGATGCCAATCCAGATGATGGGAAAGAAGCCCGTTGCCGCCCCCTCCAGCGTCCCGCTCGCGATTTGAACTGCTGGCATTTCGTAGACCCAGAACGCAATTCCGATCGCAGCAATCAAGGCAGACAACGCCGCCCAGCGAGCGGACACCTTGAGGAGCCCTAGTAAGACAAAGAGAACAAAGAGTGGGATCACTGCGCTTAATGCTGAGAGGCCTAAAGACCCCGTAATGGGCGTGAAGTTCTGTGTGTACATTTTTCACCTACCGGTTCTGAAGAACACTTTTTATTGATTAATCAACATTAGCCAGATCAGCCCAAGCTTGGGAAATACTAGTTTCCATGATGGGGTGCAGGTTCTGCCTATAACCAGCCACATAGGCCAAACCTTGAAGGGGTATCTAAAAAAACTACTTGTGAAGGGCGGCCAGCCTACATAACTTTAATGCATACCACGCTGCATCCTTAGGAATTCGCAGATATGAAATATGATAAAAATAACGTCGGACCGTTGAACGATATCAGGGTGCTAGACCTCTCTCGACTGGTGGCGGGCAACATGCTCAGCGTGTACCTCGCTGACTTTGGTGCCGACGTCATTAAAATTGAGCGGGCGAATACCGGTGATGATTTGCGAGAGTGGAAAGAAAAAGGAATCGATGTTTATTGGAAAATCTATGGTCGCAATAAACGATCACTGGCACTTGATCTGCGATCCTTTGAAGGCATGGACGTGGTGCTGAAGCTAGTTAAGACGAGTGATGTTTTCATCGAAAATTTCGTGCCCGGGACGCTGGAAAAAATGGGGTTGGCGCCGGAAACCCTGCTCGAAATCAATCCCAAGCTGATCATCGTTCGAATCTCCGGATGGGGACAGACCGGTCCTTACAAAGAAAAACCCGGCTTCGGCACGCTGATTGAGGCAATGTCCGGATTCGCGGCCTTAAATGGATTCGCCGACAAGCCCCCCTCACTTCCCCCCCTTGCGCTTGCGGACATGATTGCGGGGGTTTACGGGGCCGCAGGGGTACTCACAGCCCTGCATCAAGTGAATCGTTCGAAGAAAGGTCAAGTCATCGACCTGTCGCTTTTTGAGCCCATCTTCTCGGTTATTTCCTCGGAAGCCGCGAAAATCCAACTAACAGGTATACCTACCGAACGCACCGGAAATCAAGCAAGTCATGCCGCACCCAGAAATATATATATGTGCAGCGACGGCAAATATGTGGCCCTTTCGGGCTCCATGCAGTCGATGGCCATGAAAATCTTCGACACTATTGGCAAGCCCGAACTGAAACGTGACGAGCGCTTCATTGACAACAACGCCAGGGTCAAAAACCGCGAACAGCTCGATGCAATCATCGGCCGATTCATGATGCAGCACACACGGGATCAGGCACTGGAGATCTTTGAGCAGGCAGCAGTGACCGTCGGCCCGGTTTGCACGGTAGCCGATCTGATTGATCACCCTTACACAATGGGCCGTCAGACGATCGTACATTTGCCTGATGAAGACATGAATACAATCCCGATGCATAACATTGTTCCTCGACTTGTGGGAACGCCTGGCGGCTTCAGACGCCCAGCCCCCAAGGTCGGGGAGCACAACGAAGAAATCCTCCGTGAACTCGGCCACTACCCAGCCAATAAGAGTTAAAGCCATGATCCGTTCATTTTTATTCGCACCTGCTGATAACGCCAAAATTATCGAGAGCGCACTTGGTCGCCCTACCGATGTGATCATCCTGGACCTGGAAGATGGTGTTCATGAGAGTCGGAAGTCAGCTGCCCGCCATTCGATTAACGATAACCTTCAACGGATCAAAGCTTCCAAAAAGCTGGCAGCTGTCCGGGTGAATGGACCTCTTAACACCGCTGTCTGCGATCTGAGAGCAGTGATCGGAGAAAACCTGGACATCATTCTGCTGCCCAAAGTCGAGCACTATCGTGATGTCCAGCTCATCAGCCAATTGGTTGGCGACCTTGAAAGAGAAAAGCAGCTTGCTCCGGGCCGGATTCGATTCCTTCTTCAGATTGAATCGTCGATTGCGCTACCCGCACTTCATCAGATCGCCGCTGCCGACCCGCGCATTATGGGAATGATGCTGGGAAGCGAAGACTTTTCCCTTGATTGCGGTGGAAAACCTATCCCATCACTACTGATGGGGCCGAGCATGATGGTACTTTTCGCCTGTCGCGCCGCCGGCATACAGCCCATTGGTTTCATCGGTTCAATCGCGGACCTTGGGGACAGTACCGGCTTCAAGGCAAAACTGGATGAGGCCAAATCTCTGGGGTTTCGTGGAGCGGTAGTCGTACATCCTAAATACCTGGACGCAATTAACGAATGTTATACTCCAAACAGCGCTGCGCTAGCTGAGGCTACCACCATTGTCGATGCATTCCATGAAGCAGACCGCAAAGGGCTGGGCGCTATCAAGGTCGGTGATCTAATGATCGACAAGCCTGTTTACCTGCGTGCAAAGCGCCTGCTTGACGAGTCATCAAATACTCGCTGACACCTCATCACGAACTGGAAGGACTGCTGTTGAACCTGAAGCAAATCACATACTTCATGGCTGTGGCTGAACAGCGGTCTTTCCAGAAAGCCGCTAATAATCTCCATATTTCTCAGCCTTCAATCAGTGCACAGATCAAGCTGCTTGAAGAGGAAATTGGAGTGCTCCTATTCGAACGTCGTTTCGATGGCGTGACCCTCACCCCCGAAGGACGTGACTTTCTTGGACATGCGAAGAATGTCCAGGCTGCTTTCCAAGGCGCAAAGCAGGCAATGCAGCATCTGAGGTCGGCAGAGCATGGCTCTGTCGCGGTCGGGCTGCCCGGTTCCTTGACGTCTTTACTGGCAGTGCCATTGATCAGGGCGGTCAAACGCGAGCTGCCTAACGTTAAGATGCGAATTGTCAGCGGCCTGAGTGGGCATCTTCGGGAGTGGTTGATAACAGGTGAAATTGATCTAGGGTTGATATTCTCGACCCATCAGACAGAAGATCTGGTGACCACGCCTCTAATCACAGAGGATCTTTTCATCGCAGGCCATACGGACAGCTTCCGTCGAGACGCACTTAACAGCGACGGTGAGCTAAGGGCCTCATTGCTGAATCAATTCCCACTCGTGTTACCTGGCGCCGGACACGGGCTGAGGCGTGTTATCGATGATGTGGTAATCGGCCATGGTGTGAGTCTGGATATCATTGCCGAAATTGATGCTCATGAACCATTGCAGCAAATGGTCATCGACACGCAATGCTACACCATATTATCGCTCGCTGCGGTTCACCGCCATCCGGAACACATCTACACAGCTCGCATTGTGTCGCCAACTATCAAGCGCACGATCTACTGTGCCACTCACTCCAAGCGCCCGTTGTCCGGCGCAGCAAGGCGTGTAGAAACGCTACTGAAAATGCAACTATCCAAGGCTTTGGCAGAGGGTTGGTGGAGAAATGCCATCGATATCGGGCTAGGCTAATGCCGTGCAGCGGTTGACGTGCCACACACCAACTGCTCTTGTTGCGGTCCATCTGCAATCCTACAAACTGAAAAATTCAAACTACAGCCACCGCTCCTACTTGCGAGCGCCAAGTACCTCACGTGAGACGACCCACCAAAAACAACTCAACAAAAACAATCAAGCGAAAAATACTCATCAAAAAATATCACTTTTGGAAATGTTGTTTTCGGCACACGATAATTTCTAAAAAAAAATCAACCCCACATTCACAAAACCTTCAGATACGATCCATGCCGCCGATAATTTAGTTGCACCGACATCCCGGCGGTAACACTAATACAGGACTAGACATGAATCTCCGTTCTCTTAAAATAGCCCCTCGCAGCACGTTATGTTTTGGGCTGATAGCCGTTGTAGTCGCCGCACTGGGGTTTTTCGGCCTCCATCAACTGTCCAGCATACGTACTGAAAGTGAGCTGATTGAAAGAGACGCCATACCGGGCATTGTCTCCATTGATAATCTGGCCCTACAGCTGGCAAGGGTTCGAGTAGAGACGCTCCGGTTGGCAGCTGTCCCCTCGGCCGTGGATACCACTCGGGAGTCGATCAAGAAAATTGGCCAGGGCGTTGACGCAGAGTTCGCCAGATACGAGGCCCTGGGCGTTACCGGAGAAGAACGCGCCACCTTTGACCAACTGCAGGCCGCTTATCGTGACTATCTTATTCAAGTAGACCAGCTTACCGCACTCGTCAAGCAAGGCAACCTGGACCAAGCCCGCATTCAGATCATGTCGACCATGGCCAATAGCGGCAACCGGATGAATGAATTCGCCAAGCGGCTCCAGACGCACAGCCTCGACCTCACGGCCTACCATACCCAAGTGGGCGCTACACTTTACAGCGAATCCAAAACGATCACCGCCATTGTAATTGCACTCGCGCTCTTACTGACCCTCCTACTTTCCTGGCGCCTGACTCGCAGTCTGACAATCCCCCTTGATGCTGCCGTGCAGGCGGCTGAAACCATTGCGTCGGGAAACCTGACACAGCACCTGGACACCACCGGCGTAGATGAAGCCTCACTACTCCTCAGGTCAATGGCCTCCATGCAAACCACTCTACGCGAAACACTCGACCGCATTGGTAAATCTGCCGAACAACTCGCCTCCTCGACGGAGGAAATGAGCGCTGTCATGAATGAAAGCGCCCAAGGCCTGCATCAGCAGAACGCCGAAATAGATATGGCCGCGACAGCCGTCACGGAGATGAGCCATGCCGTTGAGGAGGTGGCCTCCAACGCAGTTGCGACCTCCAACGAATCCAGGGCCGCCTCCGACACTGCGCGCCAGGGCCAAGTACAACTGGCCGATACGTTAACGGCTATCAGCGCCCTCACCGATAACGTGGTCGACGCATCGGATCAAGCGCGGAACCTGGCCGAGCAGACACGGAACATCAGCAAAGTTCTGGACGTCATACGGGCTGTAGCAGAGCAGACCAATCTGCTGGCGCTCAATGCGGCGATCGAAGCAGCACGTGCAGGTGAGGCTGGCCGCGGATTTGCCGTTGTTGCGGATGAAGTCCGCTCGTTGGCTCATCGTACCGGAGAGTCGACTCGCGAAATTGAAACCATGATCAGCACCATTCAACAAGGTACCCACCAGACGGTGGAGGCCCTACTCACCAGTGCGGACCAAGCCCGCCAGACGCAGGTGCAGGCCCAGGCGGCCAATGATGCTCTCAGTACCATTGCGCATGCTGTATCAGGGATTAACGAACGTAATATGGTAATCGCCAGTGCGGCCCAAGAGCAGTCGGAGGTCGCCCGAGAGGTGGATCGCAATCTCGTCCGTATACACGACCTCTCGATCCAGACCTCGGCAGGTGCGGAGCAAACGCATACAGCAAGTCAGGAGCTCTCAAGGCTTGCAGGCGACCTCAGTGATTTGGTCAATCGCTTTAAGGTTTGATTGAAGAGTCCCCAGGCGAGTCCTTGATCTCTCCACCCAGCTCGGGTCCACGGCGCCGACCTGCAGGATCACGCGGCGCCAACTCAACGACGAGGTCATGGATCAACTACTGAGATACAACCATGAACGCTTACATTCGATACTTTCTTGCGTAAGCCCTTTGTAATGTTCAGATCCAGGATTTGACCGTCTGTATATTATTACTGCCCTTCCGCGAACTGCTCTAGTAGGGCGATGCCTACCAAATCCACAAATCCGCCTACCCAAAAAATCAGCGCCCCCTGATAGTCAAACGCAGAGCATGGCCTGTAGCATTTAACGCCAATAGCATGTTGCTTCCACTCTTTGGAAACAGAATTAATGACTCCGACACCCACCAGAAAATCCACCATCGAATGAAGAATATGCCATAACAATCACGCCACCAACCCACCCTCAGAAGGCGTAGCTGTGATGTTACTGATTCTGTCAGTTGAGTGCGACTGCCGATGAGCGCCGGAGGGTTTTACAGCCTGCCTAATAGTCAATGGAGTACTAAACGGTCAGTGTTGACTTTCGTACTTTAAACGACTCTGCTCCGCCTCTGAGAACAAAAAAATGCGAGCAAAAATATCCCTGACATTGAAATTGTCGATTATGCCAGCAGTGGCACTTTTTGGACTGTTAGTTTTTGTCGGTTATACATCCTTGCAGTTATCAAACACCGATACTCGTCTGTTCGAATTGGAAAACGGTAGCTATCCAACACTTGAAAAAACAGATGCCGTGATCTTCCAGTTTTCCCGCTTACCGGGCTTGCTCAACAGCGCGGTCACCGCCGGTGAGATAGAGGCCCTCAACGAGGGACATAAAATAGTTGATGACATCGTTGCCAAGCAATCTGAGCTTAAACAGCTTTCCGAGCAGCAGCCGGCACGCAATCAAAAACTGACGACCTGGAACGAGGCGATCAAACGCTACGCGGATAACGCCTTCTCGACGTCCGAGCAACTGATAAAGGGCTCCGGTACCTTCGAAAGCTTACACTCCAACATTGACCGCATGAGCATTGATCTGAAAACCGCCCAAGGGCTGGGTGACACCTTCCGGGCCAATGCCTACCAGGACTTTCAGGCCAACCTGTCGCTGACCCGCACGGATAACGCCACCACCACTCGGGTTGGATACATTCTGACGATGATACTGGTGTTGCTGGTGAGCACAGGTTCAGTGCTTGTCATTCGGCGAATCATGAACAACGTTCATGGCGTGATTGACTCCCTCACAGCAATTGCCAGCGGCGACGGTGACCTGACACGAAGAGTCGATGTGCGCTCGGACGATGAAATTGGGGAAATGATCAAGCTGTTCAACAGTTTTCTCGATAAATTGCAGGCAACGATCCACCAGATCGTCGAGGCGGCGAGCCCATTGGGTGCAATGTCCACGCACCTCTACCGACTGACTCAGAGCTCAGAAGAAAACACTAAGTCCCAGCAAGGTCGTATCGATTCGATCAGTAGCGATATCCATACGATGACGGTCAGCATCCAGGAAGTTGCCCAACGCTCCCAGCAGGCTTCACAGAAGGCCGGTGCGGCGTTCAAGCAGGCCGACTCCGCTCGCCAAAACATCGGCGGGCTATCGAACCATATCAGCGACCTGGGTGTCAGCGTGCTTGAAGCGGTTCAGGCCATGCAACAATTGGAAGAAGAAACCCAGCAAGTGGGTTCGGTCCTGACCGTCATCCGCAGTGTGGCCGAACAGACCAATCTGTTGGCACTCAACGCCGCCATCGAGGCTGCCCGCGCCGGTGAACAAGGACGTGGGTTTGCGGTGGTAGCCGATGAAGTACGCAACCTTGCACAGAAAACCACCGCGTCCACTGCCGAAATCCAACACATCATTCAGCGCTTGCAGAACAGTGCAAACAGAGTGCTCGACATCATGGTGCTCAATGGCGAAAAGGCCCAGGCCAGTATCGAGCGCTCAGTGCAGGCTACCCAGACGTTGGAAGCCATTGCGGGGGCTGTGCACCAGATCAATGAGTTGAACGCCGGTATCGCTCAGTTCACCCATGAGCAAATCGGTCTGTCGAACTCTATCCAGCGAGAGACTGAAGTCCTCAAGCTCGATTCACAAGTATCCGCTAATGGTGCCGACGCCACGGCTCGCCTGGGCGAACAGCTGGTCGGCACAGGCGACGACCTAAGAGCGGCAACCGCTCAGTTCAGCGTTTAACACAACACCAAGAGAGCAATCCGAATGATCAGTACTCGAGTCTTAAGTATCGCTGCGCTGTGCGTGGCGAGCAGTCCGGCGTTCGCGCTGGATCAAGGCGACTATCGTTTTAATGGTTTTGGCACCTTGGGTGTTACGCACCTGGGCGGTGCGGGCGACAGCCATGGTTACGGCATCACCGGTCAGACGAATGATCATTGGCGGGGTGACCAGCTATCGAAACTGGGTGGGCAATTACAGTACGGCATTACCGATACTGTCGGTTTGACCGCTCAAGCGATCATCAAGCCACAACAAGATGAGTGGCAGGGGAATCTGGAGTGGCTATACCTGTCATGGCAGGCAACCGATAAATTGAAATTCCGCGCCGGCCGCCTTGGCGGAACGGCTTATATGTACTCGGACACACTCAATATTGGTTTTACCAACCCCTGGATTCGCCTGCCAGACGAAGTCTACAGCCAGGTCCAAATCACCAACTACGAAGGCGCCGACTTCATCTATACCGAGCCGTTATCGTTTGGTTCACTGACGGTTCAGGCCTCCGGTGGTGCCGCCAACAATCGTAAACTGTTCATACTCGATGAGCTTTACGATGTGAACTACAAGAATTTTTTTGCCGCTAACGCTACGTTGGCCGTCAACAACTTCGGCTCCTTGCGCATTGGTTATGCCCAGACGGATGTAACTTCCGATGACCATGCGCCTATCACCACCCCATTCGGAGTCGTTGATCAGACGTTGGTTAAACTTGATAACACCCACGCGACTTTTACCTCAGTGGGTTACCAATACGATAACGGCATATGGATCACCAGCGACGAATGGACCCGTCGCACTATAGCCGAAGGCTCGAGTCCCGTTGAGGCAATGTACTTCATGGCAGGACGCCGCTTCGGCGACTTCCTCGCTCACGTCACCTATGGTCACATGAAAGATGATTCCGGGTGTGAAAACTCTTGGACCTACGGCCTGAACTACAGCGTTACTCCGTCGGTTATAGTGAAGGGCGAGTTCAAGCGAGTCGACACTCATGGTGGCACTTCGGGAGTGTTCGTCAAGAACGCCCAGGAAACTTTCAACAATGCTCTGTTTTCCCAAACTTCAGGCGCCCTCGGCGCCCCCTCACGAAACTTCGAGGGTGACATCATTAGTATCGGCGTCGATTTCGTATTCTAAGGAGAGCAAAAATGAAACTGATCATTAGCGCTCTCAGCGCCTGCACGTTACTGACCTTCGGCTCGTTAGCAAACGCCGAAGTGGCGGTGATCGTCAATACAGGCGCAAGTTCGGCGCCCACCCAATCGGACGTAGCAAACATTTTTCTTGGCAAGGACAATTCGTTCAAGGCGGTGGATCAGACCGCTTGGAGCCCCACCAAGGATAAGTTCTACCGTGCTGTCACCAATAAAAATGAAGCGCAGTTGAAGTCCTATTGGTCAGGTGTGATATTCACCGGTAAAGGCCAACCGCTGCCCAGCGTAGTGGACGACAACGCCGTCATTACTCGAGTTTCTTCACAGGCAGACGCTATCGGTTATGTGGATAAATCGACGGTGAATGACAAAGTCAAAGTGCTGTTCACCTTACCTTGATCTCTGAAGTTTAATCTAAAGCTTGGCGCCGCACGCCAAGCTGTTTTATATACCCCAAACCGAGCACGCATTGGCCTCCGGATTACATCGACTCGACGGTACTCGTTCAGCCAATTCTAACTAGAGGCGTGAATGCTCAGAGCGACGGCTGGGTCATGGCATAGCGAACGATATCGGCTGTACTGGTGAAGCCCATTTTTTCCATAAGGCGGGCTTTGTGGGTACTGACGGTCTTATGGCTGATGACCAGTTGCATGGCAATCCGCGAGACGCTTAGGCCACAGGACAGCAGACGCATGACTTGCAGTTCCCGGTTGGTAAGCGCGTCATGTTGGCTGCATGGTCCCGGGCCACTGGCGGCAAAAACGATTTGTTCGGCCAAACCGGCGTCGATATAACGCCCGCCGGCAGCCACTTTACGGATAGCCGTAAATAGGGCTTCAGGGTCGCTATCCTTGGTCAGATAGCCGCAGGCACCCGACCAGAGCGCCCGCTGGGCGATCTGTACTTCATTGTGCATACTCAGCACGAGGATCGGTAATTGCCGATAACGGATACGGATGCGCGCAATCAGATCTTCGCCACAGATGCCCGGCATGTTCATGTCAAGCAGGAGAAAGTCTACGTCGTCCTGACGCAGCCGTTCGAGCAACATGACACCGTTTTCCGCCTCGGCCACAACTTTCAGGTCGCTGGCCAAGGCGAAGATCTGTTTCAGGCCTTCACGCATAATTGCGTGATCATCAGCGATCATCAATCGGATCATGGGGCCTCCGGGGCCGGCTGAATAGGGATATGCACCCGAACACGAACGCCCTGTCCCGGGATACTGTTGACGGTAGCCTTCGACCTGCCGCCCACAGAACCGCCACCGATAATGCACACCGCGCCAGCGCAATCGTAGATCTTGTTTTCGTTGTTCACTTTGCACTCCTCGGGATCTATAACCAGAAGCCTAAGTTAGCCAAGAAGTGCAGGAGCAAGCAGGGGCGAAGTGGACGTAAAAGGGGTCGTCAACGGACTTTATAACGAACGCCTTAAGCGCCCTCCCTGTCGCTGACTGATTATGCGATTCACAGAGCAACCTGCTGGTATGCAGGACAATCACCCGGCTGGGGGATGATGGTCTGGGTCTACGGGTCGGCCAGTGCCAGACGGCGGTATCCGGGGGGATCATCAGCGCCTCCCGGCGAGTCGAGTCCTCATCGTTACACAACCCGACTTGAGCTGAGCACATCAGCTGACTTTTCTGAGCGTTTACGAAACAACAACCCATAGAGCACTGGAATCAGCCCCAGCGTCACCAGAGTCCCCAGGGCGAGTCCTCCCATGATCGTAATGGCCATGCCTTTCCACAGCGGACCAGCGAACAGCATCAACGGAATCAGACCAATGATACAGGTCAACTTGGTCATGATAATGGGTCGCAGCCGCTTGACCGCAGCCCCCACCACGGCTTCGTGTAGGGGCAAACCCTCTCTCCGTTCGACCTCGATACGCTCCAACAACAACACCGCATTGTTGACGATGATGCCGGCCAGGGATAGCAAGCCAAAGGTTGCCATGAATCCGAACGGGTAACCGGTCAGAACCAAGGCCGCCGACACACCGATCAAAACAAATGGCACGCTGGCCACCACGATCAACAGCTTTCGAAACGAGTTGAACTGCCAGACGAACAGCAACAACATCGCAACCAGGGCATGCGGCAGGTACTGCAGTAACGCCTGGTTGGCCGCGGCAGAGTCCTCGATCTCTCCGCCCAGTTCGATCCGGTATCCAGGCGGCAGGTCCATGGCATCGACCTGCGGCGCCAGGCGCTCGACAATCGAGCTGGCTGTCAGCGACGGATTGTGCCCAACCACCGTGATCGTCCGCTCCAGGTTGCGACGCAGGATAGTCGACGCTTCGACCTCGGCGCGCACTGTCGCGACAGCAGCCAGAGGTAACGCATCGCCCCCCGCAGCCGGATGGATCAGGGTGCTCCCCAGATCGTTCGTCGGGGTACTGGCGTTCGTGGGTTCGCGCAAGACAATGGGTACGCTCGTCTCGCCATCCTGCATCGAAGACGCCAGCAAGCCCCCGTTGCGCAGCTGCAACGCCTGGGCAATGTCCTGGGTGCTGGCCCCAGCCCTTCGCGCCTGGTACTGATCGACGACGACGCTGTAACGCAGTTGCCGTGAGCGCCAATCGTTACGCACGTCTTGCGTACCAGGCAGCGCCATGAGCGCTGCTTCGATCTTGCCCGCGATACCTCGCAGTACGCTTTCATCCGGTCCGATCACCCGATAGATGGCGACGCCAGCTTCGGTGGTGCCCATTGAAAATCGCTTGGGCTGCGCTTGAACCTCCGGGTACTGGGACAACAGATAGCGGTTTGTACGCGCAATCACTGTATCGATATCAACGTCATCGCGCACACTGACGGTGAAGTAGGCAACATCCGGCGCCGGCAAGGTCGGATTGAGTCCCAGCACAATCCGCGGCCCTCCCTCGGCCGCATAGCCGATACTGTTGACCACATCTTTATCGGCGCTCAACCACTGACTGATATCGCGCACGGTTTGCAAGGTCACACGCGAGCTCGTGCCCGGCTCCAGAGTGATGGGTATCTGAAACTGCTTGCGGTCCGATTTCGGCAAAAAGTCATAGGGCACATGGGTCAGCACGACAATCGCCACGGTTAGCAACGCCAGCATGCTGCCGAGAAAAAGCCAGGGATGCTGCAACAGTCCCTCAATCACTCGGCGATAGCCACGGTAAAATAGCGAGTCGTAGCCGTGTGAATGGGCATCCTCCTTTCCCGGCACCGGCGCCTTGGCAAAGCGCAAACACAGCAATGGCGTCACCGTCACGCTCAGCAGCCAGGACCCAAGCAACGTGATGGCCAGCACAATAGCCAAAGACCGCAGGTATTCATTGGTGCTGGTCTGACCGAGAAAGAAGGGTGAGAACGCCAGGATGATGACCAGAGAAGAGGTTAGCAACGGGATCATCAAACTGCGTCCAGCGTCCTCACAGGCGCGCTGACGCTCTTCCCCCGCCTGCAGCCGACGCTCGATATCCTCGGCGATGACAATGCCGTTATCCACCAGCAAGCCCAATGCGAGGATGATCGCGGCGATCGAAACCGTCTGCAGCTCTACACCCAGGGCACGCATCACGATCAGAGTTCCGAGGATGGTCAGCGGTACGATCACCCCCACCACCAATCCAGTTCGCCAACCGAGAAACAGCATGACCACGGCCATGACGATCACTACGGTTTCCATCATCACGTGTTGCATCTTGGCCATTTCGTGATGCACAACATCGGCCTGGAAGGTCACCACATGCATCGAAAAACCCAGCGGCAACTGTTGCTCCAATTGCGCCAGGCGCTCGCGCAAGGCCTGCCCAAAAGACTGGATATTGAGCCCGGCCTTCATTGAAACAGCCAGCACCACCGCATCCTGTGCCTGGTATACCGCAGCACTGTCCGGCTGCTCGTTGGCTGCTACTGAAATTGTGGCCAACTTCTCCAGTGCCACCGACTGCCCTTTCTCCAGCCGAATCGGCAACTGCTCCAACTGCGCAGCAGAGAGCACCTCACCTGTCACCGTGACCGTGGTTTTCTGCTCGCCCAGCAAGGGGCTTCCCGACGACACAATGACATTCTGTCTCTGAAGCTGCTGCAGCAATTGTTGAATCGAGAGGCCAAACCCCGCCAGGCGTTGGCGATCAAAATCGAGGTAGAGCCGCTCCTCCTGCAAACCGTACAAAGAGATCCGGTCCACACCCGGCAAGGCATACAGCTGGTTACGCAAGCGCTTGATCGGTCCGCGCATTTCATTCATGGCAAATCCGGGCGCGGTGACGGCAATTGACGCCACCGCAACCTGTCCGAAGTCGTCGTCCACGAAGGGCCCCAGGGTACCGGGCGGAAAGCTCGCCCCGGCATCAGCCGCTTTGGCCCTGACCCGCTGCCATAACACCCCCAGGTCCTTGACCTCGTCATAGGCGGTGATCTGGATGATCACGCTGCCCGGCCGTACGGTTGTGATCAGGTTCTTGATCTCAGGCAGCTCCCGGAGCTTGTCCTCCATTGGCTTGGCCAGCAGTTCCTCGACCCGTTCCGCCGGCAACCCGGGAAATGCCACGCTGACCAGCGCGTCACGGATCGTCACCGACGGCTCTTCCTGGGAAGGAAAGCTCCAGAAAATCAGGACACCGGCCACCAGCACCAGGAAAGCGGCAAACAAGGTCAAGCGGCTGGCATCCATCGCACTACGAGTAAGGTTCATGATCTAGTTGTTCGCCAGCCGAGTAGAAGGTTGATACAGGCTCACCGCCTGACCGTTGGACAGAAAGGCGACACCGGCAGTAACTACCTGTTCGCCGTCGGTCAGTCCGCTGTCGATCAAGGCACGGCCTTGCTCGACACCCGTGATCGATACGCTCCTGGTCGTTACGCTGCCAAGCGTTGCGTTCGTCGCGGCTGGCTGGTAGACGAAGACTTGAGCGTTGGCACTGGTCAGCCCCATCGACAGCGCCGACACCGGAATGGAAAGTTGAGGAGGTGTATCCGCGTGCAGTTGAACAAGTACGGTCAAGCCACTGGACAGCGCGACTGATGGATTGCGCAGACGAAAAATACAGGTTTGTAGCAACCCATTTTCCGCCCTGGGCGAGACCCCTTCGAGCACCAGGTCCAAGGACGTGGAGGGTTGCGCTGCAGCATAGGCCTGCGCTGCATCACCTGGCTTCAGTCCTTGGGTCAGCGCGGCGGGCACAGCCGCCACCACCTGCCAGTCATCACTAGATTCCAACTCAAGCACCACCTTGCCGGAGATCAGTTGCGCATAACGATCAGCGAGGCGCGCCACGATGCGCCCACTAAAAGGTGCGACCAACTGAGCGTGTTCAACCTCACGCTGCGCCAAAGCCAGATCCGAAATAGCTCGACGTTGCCCAGCCTCTGCCTGCCCATAAGCCACTGCGGCCGACTCAACAACGCTTTGCGCAACACTGCCGGCGGCATACAATCGCTGTTGGCGCTGATAATTGCTTTTTCGCTCAGCAGCCTGCGCCTGGCTCGCACTGACGCTGGCCCTGGCCTGCTCCAGACGCAGCCGCGCAGACTGAGGATCGAGCGCAGCAAGTACCTGACCTTGTTGAACCCTGTCCCCGACATCAACGCGCAAACTATCCAATCGCCCCGCGGACTCAAAAGCCAGGCTGGCGCGCTGGCGCTGCCGGACTATGCCAGTGAAGCGTCCGCCCACCCCTGCCACAGCCTTTGCCGCTTCCACCTTGACGGCGCGCGTGACAGGCGGTTCTGTGGGCTCGGTGCGGGAACAGCCACTCAAGAGCAAAGCGACAAGGCAGACTACATAAAAGCTGCCGATAAGCGATTCAGTTGCCCGGTAAATCCCCTCGAAACGATGACACATCGCGCTCCCCAACTTCATCAAAGGCTGTCGTTCAACGCCCCCCTTCATCCAGAAAGTTTCGGGTTGTTCAGGGTGACGGTTCATTGCGAAGACTCATTGTCGGAAAGGAGTTGGGCAGGTGCGGTGTCAACACCACAAAGCACGCGATAAATGTCCAGCCGGTTGAGCAATAGCGCCTGACGAGCCTGTTGCCAAACCATGTCCGCCTGAGCCACACGAATCTGCGACGCCAGCAAGAGGGTGCGGTCGGCACCTCCCGCCTCAAGCTCAGTGAGCGTTCGCTGCGCCTTGCTCTGCGCGAGAGCGCTCAGCACCTTTTCGCTACGCACACGTTCCAGCACATGCTGACGCTCGGTCAGTACGTCAGCCATTTCGCGGAACGCGGTTTGCACGGTTTTTTCGTATTGAGCGACGGCAATTTGCTTACGAACTTCGGCCAGATTCAGGTTGGCGCGATTGCGCCCGCCGTCGAACAACGGCAGCGAGAGCTGGGGGCTAAACAACCACGTGCCATTGCCGCCTTCAAACAAAGTGCGCAAGCTATCGCTGGCAATGCCGATACCGGTGCTGAGTTTGATCGAAGGAAAAAAAGCCGCCCGGGCGGCGCCAATGTTGGCGTTGGCGGCTTTCAAGCGTTCCTCGCTCTGTCGAACATCAAAGCGCTCCAGCAGGCGTTGAGAGGGCATATCAACCAGCCACTGTGGAGTGCCAAGGTCAGCAGGCGCCACCTCGACAGACTCAACATTATTCATAGGTGGCAGTGGCTTCGCGTAGCCTGTCACCAACAACAACGCCTGGAGTGAGCGCGCATGCTCTGCCGTTGCAGCGGCCAGTCGCAGGTGTGCGTCTTGTGCCTTTGCATGCTGGGAGGCGACATCGTCAAACGACGCGGCACCTTCGACCTGCAACCCCTCCGCCCTACCCAGTATTGTCTGTTCAGCATCGTCAATCAGCCGCGCATCGACTTGCTGCGCTGCCGTCAGCCGTTCAAGCAAATACAACCGGGCGACTTCAGCGATCAGCGCACTGCGTGCCGATTGCTGGCCATAAATCGTGGCTAGGTAGTCATGTCGCGCTGCTTCGGAGAGACTGCGAACCCGACCGAAAAAATCCAGTTCGAAGTTCGAAATACCGACCGAGGCGAACGTCAGGTCCTGGCCATAGCGTTCGTTGATCGCGGCGTTGTCGAATTGCTGACGATCACGTTCGAAGCCGGCGACCACAGTGGGCGTGCGATCAGACCGGGCCGTACGATAAAGAGACTGAGCTTCCTCGATACGTAAAACCGCCACTCTGAAATCGCGATTGAAGCTCAGAGATAACTGCACCAGTGGCCGGAGCCCCCCTTCGGGTGAAAGCTCTGCAATCAGGTGTTCTTCGTTCTGAGAAAGGTTGATCTCAGTTGGCGTGGACGACAGCCCAAAGCCCTCTACCAGAACGCTCGCCTGCTGCGTTTTCGGCACGGGCAATGCCGGTCGTTCATAGCTGGGCGCCAGGGAACAGCCTGTTAAGCCCAGCGTCAGCGACAACACCACCCAGTAGCGTTGACGCAATCGTATAGTCTTGGACAGCGGTGCGTTCTTCGACATAGGATCAGTTCGTGCTGTGAGGTCTGGATGTGATCCTAGGCGCCGACTATCAATAAACCGTTCGCCAAATATCAAGATTTGATCAAGAGGCCCACCGTGTCAGGAAAACGTATTCTGGTCGTCGAAGACGATGCCGACAGCGCCAGCATTCTCGAGGCCTACCTGCGTCGAGACGGCTTCGAGGTGATACTGGCCGAAGACGGACAACGAGGCATTGAGCTACATCGCCAATGCAAGCCCGACCTGATTCTGCTGGATGTCATGCTGCCTCGGGTGAGCGGCACCGACGTGCTGACAGCTGTCAGACGCTGCGGCGATACCCCCGTCATCATGGTCACAGCGATGGGCGATGAGCCTGAAAAACTGGGTGCCTTGCGCTATGGCGCGGACGATTACGTCGTCAAGCCTTACAACCCCAAAGAAGTGGTCGCACGGGTTCACGCAGTCTTGCGTCGCTCAGGCGTAAGTGCAGTCGCTGAACAGCACCTGCGGTACAAAAACCTGCGGGTTGATCTCAATGCAGTCACTGCCAGTATCGAGACCGTCAATCATGAACCGCGACTGCTGGACCTGACACCTACCGAATTCAAGATTCTGGCCACCTTACTGAGAACCCCCACCAAAGCCTTCACCCGTGAAGAGTTGCTGGAAACCTGCCTACCTGAAAGCGAGGCCCTCGCCAGAGTCGTCGACGCGCATGTCCATAACCTGCGTCGCAAGTTGGAAATTCAGGGCATCGAAGGTGTCTTGGTGACTGTCCGCTCAGTGGGTTATCGATTCAAGTGAACCCATGTTCGATGCTTCAAAAACTCGGCAAAAACCTTCATCCACAACCCGGCCGTTCTCCAGCACAAAAGCGTACTGAGCATAATCCAGGGCGATGTTGAAGTTCTGTTTGGTCACCAGCAGGCTCAAACCCTCATCATGCGAACGACCACCGCCATTGGACAATACCCGTCGCCCGTTGATGAAAAGTCTATCCAGGCAATTCGCCCCTCTTCCAAGGACCGTTTTTTGACGCCTAAAAGTTAAACCGAGTTGCAGCCATGCTGTATCCCAAGCCGACAATCGCTTACTTGGTCTGCGGGACAATCCCGTGGCGCGAGAACAGCAGCCACTTTCCATCCTCTGCAGCAAGTACCGCAGTCAGTGACTCCTTGCTGGGAGCTGTGGCCTCTTGAAACGTGCGCCCACCGTCGAGGCTATGTTTTTGCAGACCGTCCAGACCCACGACCATCACCTCAAGACCGTTTGCATCGATGGAGGTAAGTGAACTCTTACTGCCAAGAGGCACCCGCACCCAACTCTGCCCGCCGTCTTCACTACGCAGCAATGTTCCACGTTGCCCTCCGACCAAAAGCGTCCCGTCGCTTAACTGCACCCCGCACCACAGCGACCCTTCATAACCCGTACTCAAGTAGTCCCACGTGCGCCCAGCGTCTGCAGAGTGCAGCAAGCGCCCTCGTTCAGCTGTCGCGAAAACACCGCCTTTAGCGTCAGGAAATAGATTGATCAAATTGAGGTCAGACAGCCCTTGGTCTTTAGGACTGATCTTCTGTTCAGTCCAGCTCTTGCCACCGTCCTGTGTAACCAGCACGAGCGACCACAATCCAACAGCGACACCACGCTGAGCGTCGAAGAAATGCACGGCGAACAGTGGCCGATCCTCCGCCATCGCGAGCCGCTGGACTCGCCATTTCTCACCACCATCAGTGGTTGCCAGAATGGCACCCCAGTGTCCTACCGCCCAACCGTTCTTAGGGTCGGCAAAGCTGACACCAGTCAGCATGGAACTGACTGGCACCCCTTGAGCCTGGCGGAAGGACAAACCGCGGTCGTCTGACAGCAGAATGACGCCATTGTCCCCAACACTGACTACGCGTGGGCCTGCCCAAGTGGCAGCCAGCATGGCAGCGTCAGTTGCTATAGGTGATATTGCGGCCGGGGTTGGCTGAAGTTGAGCAACGAGCTCAGAGGCTGAAGCTACAGAGGCCATCATCGCCGCCGCAATGATCGCAAGAGCGCAGGCCAGCCGCTTAAACAACGTTTTCATATTTTCTGCTCCGGACATCAATGCACCAACAGGCCAGGTGCGCGCACAGGACCACTGCGCGGGAAAAGCCGTTCAAGCCAAACCGCGAAAGCAGGCAGGACAGTAATCGCCATTACCATGTTTACCAGGAACATAAACGCCAGCAACTTACCCATATCGGCTTGAAACTTGAGCTCTGAAAAGGACCAAGTTGCAACGCCCACGGCGAGGGTGATGGCGGTAAAGATTGTGGCGGTACCAACCTCGAGGATAGATTGCTCCAGCGCCTTGACAATACCAACACCGTTGGCCATATGAAGCTGCAGCCGGTTATAAATATAAAATGCGTAGTCAACACCAATGCCGACCGCGAGCACCATCACAGGAAGCGTTGCGACGGTCAGACCTATTTGCAGCTCCTTCATAAACCAATATCCAATGAAGGTTCCGATCGTGAGCGGAAAACAGCACGCCAGAACGGCACGAAGATCTCGGTAGGTAAAAAGCACCAGCAAGATGATCGTCGCATACACGTAAAGCATCATTGGCAGTTCGCTATGCTCGATCTCTTCGTTGACCGCTGCCAATACTCCCGCATTGCCCGAAGCCAGGCGAATCGTGACACCTGCCAGTCTGTCCTCACTGCGGAATTTCTTGACCGCAGCGATCACGCGATTGAGGGTGGTTGCCTTATGGTCAGCCAGGTAAATGTGTGCGGCGATCATGCTGCAATCTTTGCGCATGATGCCTGGTACTCGACCAATCTCAACACCCAACGCTGCGTAGTTTGCCGGGGCAATCGGCACCACCGACATCTTCGGATTTCCCTCGTTATAGCCTTCGTTGTACTGGCGCATCAGTGAAGAAAAGGAAAGGACCGACATGACCCCTTCAACTGGCTGCATGGCCCAGACAAACCGATCTTGATAGGCACCAATCTGGACATTCTCGCATGACCCAGGAGGCGCCTCGAAAACGACGGTCAACCAGTCCAGCCCAACGTCATAGCTTGAGGAAATCGACACCGCATCCTTGTTGAATCGAGCCTCGGGTCGTAGCTCAGGGGCGCCCGCTTGCAACGTTCCGACTACCCGATCTCGACTCTGCCAAATAGCCGTGGCAAACACCGCAAACACAATAAACAGAACCGCCGCGGCGTTTCGAGGCACTGCGACGCGCGCCAACACACGCAACCAGCGCGCACGTTGCGCCGCCTTCAGCTCTGCGCCCTTTGCATAGCCCTGGCCCATTCGTAACATGGATGCTGCCACCGGCAGCATGATCAAATTGGTGACGATCTTGTATGCCACACCAAGCGATGCGGTGATTGCCAGCTCTCGGACCATAGGGATGGGCATTAAGATCAACGTGACAAACGAAACAAACGCGGTTACTAACGCAAGTGTTCCGGGTATCAAGAGGCCACTGAAACTCGATCTGGCCGCTGACTCCATTGACTTACCGCGTGCGAGTTCACGAACGATGAAGTTGATCTGCTGAATACCGTGTGAAACCCCAATCGCGAACACCAGAAAGGGAACAAGGACACCTAGCGGGTCAAGCCCGAAACCAAGCAAATACAACGTGCCGAATTGCCAGACCAGTGACACAAGAGAGCAGGCTAGCGGCAACAGCGTCAGACGGATCGAGCGGCAATACCAGTAGACCGCCAGGGCTGTGAGCAACAACGCTATGATGCAGAACTCAAGAACCGATGAGGCGCCCTCAGCAATGTCACCAATCTGCTTGGCGAACCCGATAATCTGAATCTCGTATTCGCTGTCCTCAAACTTTGATCGAAGCTTTGCCTCCAGCGCCCGGTCGAATTCAACATAGTCAATATGCTCGCCTTTCGCGTCAATCTCGTTGAGATCCGCCGTCACCATCGCGCTCGTCTGATCACGAGCGACCAGATTGCCAATAAAACCGCCCTGCACCGCAGATCGGGAAATCATCGTGATGGTTTCGGCATCCAAACCATCCGGGGTTACCGTACCCGGAATAATTGGGTCGGCTCTAAAACCGTCCTCAGTGATCTCACTAACGAAAGAGTTTGGGGTCCATAGGGATTGAACACTGCTGCCCGCCACGTTCGGTAAAAACGTGAGGGCCTGCGTGACATCGTAAAGCCGCTTCAACCCGTCCGGCGTCCAAATGGTGCCGTTCCTAGCCTTGACCACAACGATCAGGCGATTAGCACCCAGTAAATCTCCACGATACTGTTTGAACGTTGCGACGTACTCATGACCAATCGGAAGCTGCTTCTCGAACCCCGCATCCATTCGTAACTTGACGGCAAAACAAGCCATCACAAGCGTGAAGCACATAAGCAGTCCGAGCACAAGTCGCTTGTGACCGAAGAGCATATTTTCCAGCATTTTCAATATCCGAATTAGCACCCCGGAATGTGCTAATTCAGCGTCGGGTAATGCCTTCATATAACGCCTCAGAAGTTACGAGATACATTGATGCCAACAAAATCGCGGTCGCGTAGCGGATTAGTCAGAGGATCAGAGGGCCCTAAGAATTTCGTGATATTCATACCCACCTGCCAATTAGCCGGGTTCTGTATGAAGTTAATATACATATTCACCGAGGTAACACCTTCCATAAACTGCTCATTTATATTAGGTGTATAGCCGAACATCCCCCTGCGTACATAAATACCCGGATTAACCTGCCATCCGCTAATGAGCGATCCATCGTAAACCCAGTTGAAATCGATGTCGATCCCACCTGAGTACTTTGTCCCCTTGGAGTCACCGGGGGTATTGAGCCCGCCTGTAGTCACAAGATCGTTCTTCTGATTACCCCAGACCCATCCACCTGAGGAGATCGGTGAACCATCATAACTATCATGCAAGCCAGGATAAGCGATCACAACGGTTTCAGTCGTCAGCGTCGCGGTGTCTGCACCCAGCGCATTCAAGATTCCCCTGGCGTTAGAGGGCTGAAGCGCAAAGAGCGAAGTCAGATGCCATTGAAATTTCTTCTCGTCGACCCAGCATTTCCCATTCTGTGCCACGCAACCGCTCGCTGGATTCAGAGGAACTGCATCCTTGGGGCGATACGAAAGCTCGGTTCCAACAGCCCAGTCACCCACAGGAAAATTGGCACTGACACCGAACATATGGCGATCTTCCGGGAACTGGTAGACCGTCAGACCATTGCTATCCAGCGAAGTTTGTGGAAGCTTGTCGTGGTAGGTAATAGTGTACAAGCCCAAATTCAGGTCGGTACCCTCCGGTTGGTAACGCAGTGCTAGACCATACTGCCCACCTTCGCGCGCATCCTTAGTTCTCACGTTATATGCACTACTTCCCGCACCAACGATGGAGGTGGAGAAGTAACTACCTACCGGTGGCAGGTAGTCCTCATTCCACTTAGTTTGTACGTAAGCCTCTGCGTTAAAACCACCTCCAAGCCCCGTAGCTACGCTGATGATTGGAGCTGGCAGCACAAACTCCTTCACTTGCGCGCCAGGTTGCGATGACCGATTGACATCGATAGCATTCGTCGCGTTGATACCTCCGACCTCGAAAATGCTTTCACCCCAACTGATAACCTGATTGCCCACTCGAACCCTGGTTTGCTGATCGCCAACGTTAAAAGTCTTGCTCACCCATAGATCGAGCAGACGCGTTTGAAAACGCAAATCGTCTTTCGCATTTGAAGCCAGACCATGACTTATATCAGGAGGCGTCGAGTTGAAAGCATCTTGCCCACTCGCCTGCCCGGTCGTTTCAGCCGCCGAAAAATCACGTAACCAAGTGCCGCGCGCCATGAAGGCCAGGCCTTCCGAAGGCATTTTTAGCAACAGTTCGTGACTACCTTTCAAGTAGGTCGTGAATGCATCACCTTTATTGTAGTTAATGTTACCTTGGTCGCTAACTCCACCAGCCTGACCCAGTTGCCCCCCGCCTGTCCTCGTCCCAGTGGCCGAATTATAAGTTGGCGACACCAGGTTACTACTTTGAGACTCCGTACGAATGCCGGTACCCGCCGACACTGTAGAGTCAAAACTACCGTGAATAGTGTCCGTATCATTTGAGAACGTGAAAGCACTTGCACTACCGCTGACGATGCTAAAGATAGCCATCAGTGGAAGTTGAAGAGACAGCCCATATTCATTACTGCGGCGCGCTGAAAAAATTCTCATCATCATTCCCCTCACCGTCCTATTATCGTTCGCTCATCGCCCGGAGGTTTTCAGCTGTATAGTAACCCGGCTTCATACGTGGATCGCTGGCGCCATCAACAATCCACCTAACATCTTTACCACTTGCAAGTGGTGAGTTATCCATAACATATCGACCTTCCGACAAGTTGTACTGAACGAAGGCGAACGAGTCACACGTCCCGGTTTCATACACGGGAATTCCATACCCCTCACGAACTTTCGAGATATTGCCTTGCGCGTCATAGTCGACAGCACCAAGGAGAGTCCAACTGTCTTCGTCGATATAAAAGATCCGCTTCGGGGCGGAGTGACGCATGCCTTGTTTCACTGTCGCTTCAACAACCCATACACGGTGAAGCTCGTAGCGGCGTTGTGAGGCGGCGACAAAGTCAGGCTGCATTACATCCTCATACTTGGCTTTGAAGTCGTATATCCCCAGTGAGTTGTAGGGAACAATCATCTCCTTCTTACCAACCAACTTCCAATCGAAGCGATCTAGCATGCCTGAGAACACGTTCGTTTCGTCAATATTATATTGATTTTCAAAACCGATCTGAGGGGCGTCGTAAGCATAAGCAGGCATACGTCGAGTGCGGCGTTGTCCCGGGAAGTAGTAAAAAACCTCCATTGGCTTGTCAGCCATACCAGTAAACGTTGCGGCTTGACCTGCCACTGCCGTCGGCGACATGTAACTGATATTCACCATACCCTCTACACGGCCGTTCTCAGCGAAGGTTGTTCCGGCCTTCACCGCCCAAGGCATATAAATGCTTTGATCCCCCGTGAGCCTGATCCAGTCCGAGCCCCCTTTTCGCGGCGAAATCGAAGTGATCATGCTGTAACTTTCTATACCCACGCCCCGATAGCGCATTTTTACATTCCACATCGCTTCGGCCCCGGTTTTCGGTTCGATAAACGGCAGACCGGGTGTGTAGGCATCAGCTAGGGCTGAACCGTCTGCGCTTATCTTTGCAAATCCGACGTTCTTCTTTGTGTTCTCCGCAACGAAGTCTGGAACACCGCACGTCCGGCGTGACGGATACACGGGCATGCTGTAACCCTTGATATTCTTGACGACAGCTATCTGACCGGGATTAAGCTGGCCCGCATACTTATCAACGTTGCTGGCGTCAATGGAGTACAGAGGTGCATCAGACTTGTATTGGAAAAAATCTTTCCGCAACTGACCATAACTCCATCCCGGCGTCATCGGCTGTGGTGCCGACCACGCCGGGATGCCACTTGCGGTGCCTGCCTGCTCTGCACCAGACGGGGTCAGACCAACGCCCTGCGCCAGCACCGACGATGTCGCCAGAGCGAAGAGAGTAGCGAGCAAGTGAGTCGTCGCAATTTTATGAGCGGCTGCGAACTGATGAAGGGGTTTGTAAGTTATTGTTATCATGACAATCTCCTCGGGAACGGACTTAGCTAAAGGCCCTTCAGCAACGACAGAAGCCGCAGCAGTTGAGCCAGGTTTGTGGCAGCACGAGAAAGTCTCTTTAAAGTTCGATTCAAATCAGCCCTACCCACGACCGAAATATCCTTCACCACATTCCATGTATGTGTATTTATGGGAGCAACAGGGCGATATGCTGCACAAATCAGCATAGTGAAAACCTCTATGCTAACCAACATCGCATTTAGCTCGATCGCGGTAAACCACGCGTAAAAAAAGCAAACACTCCCTGAAACTCATACAGAACACGCTTTGAACGCTATGTAAGGACATCAAAAACCCTTGGCTTCCCTACTTAACTCTTAAGACCAGGGAGAATACGGTGCAAAATAAAAATCCTAAACTGCCCCTATAGCATTAGTTTCAAGAGTTTCAAACAGCCCCCGTAGCAACTGCGCTATGCACGGGTGCTCACTGAATATCGAGCAGTGGGCCACCGAACACTTGGCGCAATAGGAACAACGCCATGCAAGTATCGCCCAGAGCTTCCACCGAAGGCGGCGTGGATAAGACCACCGCTGCCCGTCAACTAATCCAGCTCACGGGAAACCACATATGCAGAGATATTCCCAGTCAACGTTCTTGACGGTGAAATACGTGCCAGCCATGTCACAATATTATTACTGACTCCGGGCATTATTGCCGTGCGCCCAGCGAGCATGGCCTGGTAGCCGATTGATGCAATTTCATCCGGCTGGCTATAACCAAGTTTGGCCATTCTTCGCTCATCAACGAGCCCCGCCGCGATATAAAAATTTGTTCGTGTCGGCCCTGGCGCCAGGTGGGTACACGTCACCCCGGTGCCTCGCAAGTCATGAGACAACGATTCGGACACGCTTATGACGTAGGCTTTGGAAGCTGCATAAGCGGCTTCCAAGCCATGGGGTACCACGTAGCCAGCCGAGGAACTGAGATTAAGTACTCGACCGCGACCTCGCTCAATCATCGGTTTGACGTAATGCAATGTGAGCTCTGAAAGCGTCACGACGTTTAGGTGCAGCATCGCTGTGAGCTGCACCGCGTCGTAGCTCTGATAAGCGAGGCCTACTATACCCGCGCCCGCACTGTTGACTAGAAACTCAATCGGTACACCGAGCGCATCAACTTGCTTGATCAGACGATCCGCCGATCCGGGCAACGACAAATCCTCACATAGTCCATAAGCATCAATGCGGTACAACGCCTTTAACTCGGCCACCAGCGCATCCAACTTGTCGCGGCTGCGCGGACTGGAACACAACACCAAGCCTACATCGTCTCGGGCGAACAACCTTGCCAAATTGGCCCCTATGCCACCCGATGCTCCTGTAATCAATGCGTAGCGCATGACATCACCTTTCTTCTTATTTTTGAATATACATAGCGGTGTCTGGAGTTTAGAAGCTGAGCCAGTCAAACACGTATAGGCCTAAAGGCCATCTTTGGGTCCGTTCCGGCCATCCATCCGTGAGACCCGCTGACCAGTTCGCCCCCCCCTGCAACCGGTCAACCAGACTACTCTAGCTTCACTCACCAGCCCCCCGTCTTCACGACTGAAGGTGGTCTCGATAATATCTCGGCGGAGATATATGGTATTTACATGCAGCGTCTGGACCTGAACAACCTTACCAGTTATTGGCCAAATCCCTCTGTCACCCTTGGTCATAGACCGGCCAAGTTTCGACGATCTTTCCACCTCGCACAGCGAGCAAATCACCAAACTGCAACAACACAAACTCAGTTTGGGTAGGACGCAAAAACACCTGATCCTCCACATTCAGTGCCACTGCTGGCGAGCCGTTGATCATTTCCTGGTTGGAGCTGCGACCATAAAGTTCATTACTCTGCAGCCCTTTTGGAGATTCAGGTTCGGCCATCCAGTTGCCGCCGTAGATAAAGAAGGTGGCGCGCTGATTGGGATCCCACCAAGAGAACAAGCTGGACTTTCCATCCAACGCCGGAAAGTTTACCGGACCAGTACTTTTAATGACGGGCGTGGCAATGTAGACCGCTGGTACATGTTCACTGAGGGAAGGCAGATCGTAATGGGTGGGCTTGAGCAACGCGGTGCCTACCGAGACTTCACTGCTCAGATGTTCCTGCTCATGAATGCGATAGCTTGGGCTGCCGGCCGTATTAAGCGTGAGCCCATCGTTCCAAAGCGATGCGAAGTTTTCGCGGGCATAATTCACATGACCGGTGTAAATGGCCATGACCTTTTCGAACAGAGCCTGGTGTGATCCTAGAATCCCTGGCACCCCCATACCGACAAAGGGGTCATACCCCATAAAACCAGAAAACTCCAGATGTTGCCCATTAGCACTGATCAGCGTGAGCATCTGATTCAACTGCTCTTTATCGCTGACACCACCACGATGCAAGCCTACATCCAATTCAATATTAACTCGCAATCGAGTTCCCAAGCCCTGGGCGAGTGAAAGGTACTGCTGCAATCGTTGTGGTGTATCCAGCAGCCATTGCAACTGCTTTGATGGGTCAAACGCCCCTTTGTGGCGCTGATAAAACAATTCGGCTGAACGCACTGGTAAAGGTTTGCCCAACAAAATGTCAGCGCTGGGAAACGTCTGTGCATCGTGGTTGAGAAAGGGTTGATGAAACGACATCAGACGCCGGGTATCGGCACGTTTAGCGATGTACGCCAGTAGCCCCGGTGACGGCAGGGACTTCTCCACAAGCCTTAAGTGTTTTCCACCACGGCGCACTGATTGCAAGACCACATCAATATTCTGATCTAACCGATCAAGATCAATCAGCATCACTGGGCGCATAGGCCCGTAGGCCTTGAGCTCCTTGTTCAGCATGCGGAAATATTCGCTGTAGGGACTGCCACGATCACCAGGGCGCAATAATGCAGCGCCGCCTATCAGCAGCGCACTCATCCCGGCAGAACCAAGCATAAAGGTTCTGCGATTCATCAGGCGACTCCAAAAATCGAAGACAAGTGGGCGTTGATAAATTTTCCGCCGGGATCCAGCGCCTGTCGCACCCGCGCGAATTCCTGCCAGCGGGGGTAAACCTGCTCCAGGTTGCGTGCATTCAAGGTATGCAATTTCCCCCAGTGCGGACGCCCACCGTATTTCCAGAAAATTGGCTCCACGGCGGCAAAGTAGTTATGGTGGTCCATCTGGTAATGCTGATGCACCGATATCGAGCAACTGTCACGCCCCTCGAACATGCTCAAGGGAATGTTGTCGGCCTTAACGTAGCGGTATTCGAGAGGAAACCAGGTACGCAGGTCCTGCTCATCAATCAACTTGATGATCTCCCGCAAACAAGTCGGTCCATGCTCCGCCGGCACTGAGTATTCCATCTCGTTAAAGCGCAGAGTGCGCGCGCTCGGGTAGATCTGGAACGATTCCCCCACCCGGTCTTTGAAATCGGCAATAAATCGCAGGCTGTTGAGCAACATGCGCCGCGCCTCTGGAAAGTCACTGCCATACTTATCAAGCTTTTCGACAATCGTCGCGAATTGGTTACCGTTCGCCTCCGCCAGATCGATGGGGGGCGTCTCTTGATCGCTGGTTTCGTTAAGCGCAGTCGACAGTGCGTAGTCTGAATGGGGCAGCACCAGCATTTCCCAGTGTTGGTTTTCTCGGGTGTTTTTTTCTAAATCTTCCAGCAACTCTTCAGTCTTGGCGATCCATTGCCGCTCCCGCAAACGATAGGGTGCGCGGTTTTGCATACGTACTTTGGTCACAACCCCCAGAGCCCCCAGGGAAACACGCGCAGCGTTGAATACCTCGGCGTTACGCGTGGCGTCGCATTCCAATACTTCACCTTGTGCCGTTACCAATTGCAGGCCGGTGACAAACCCCGAGTAAGAGGTAAACCCCTTCCCGGTGCCATGGGTCGAAGTCGAGATCGCCCCGGCGAGCGTCTGATAGTCGATGTCGGCCATATTCTGCAGCGCCTGGCCGACGTCCTTGAGTACTGGTCCCATCTGAGACATGGGTGTACCCGCGCCGAATTCGGCCTGCAGGCTATTGCTGTCATGATCCAGTAAGCCGGTGAAGTTGCTCAGCGACACAATCGTGCCGTCGGTGGGTACTAACGCGCTAAAAGAGTGGGCCGAACCCACCGGGCGAATCTTGCCCGAAGCCTGGCGAATTACCTGAACCAAGTCATCCAGGTCGTTGGGGGCAAGGCGCGCCAACGGCAAGCAGCTTTGCCCACCGGACCAGTTATGCCAGGGTATCAGCCTCGGTGCGCGAGTCAGTTGCGCTAGTGCCGGGTTACTGCTTAGCGCTGCGAACGCACCGACAACCGCCGTGCGTTGCAAAAGTTGGCGTCGCGAGAGATCTATCATCATGCGGCTGACTCCGTCATTCTTATTAAATTTTTTGACCAGACATGAAGGCTGCCAATCCCAAAAACTGCTCTTCTGAACACTGCATGCACAAGCCCATGGGCGGCATACCCTTGTGTCCGTTTATCATGTGATCCAGAAGGGTGTCAGAGCCTTGAGCAACTCTGGGTAACCAAGCCTGCGCATCGCCAGTAAGGGGAGCACCGGAGGCCGGATTGGAGTGACAGAGCTTGCAACTGGTTTCGTAAATCCGTGCAAGCGCTTTATCACCAGGCATCGCGTCGACTGATGCGGAGTGTGTCAGATTTTTATGGTGCTCATCGCCGCAGGCACTGAGCATACCCAGACTGGCTGCCAGCAAACCGATGCGAAGTACAGGGGCGTGCAGCGGGATCTTTGACCACATGGCGGTCCTCTCTTAAACGCCTGTCAGGCAGGCTTTTTTTATGTGACGTAGTCTATGCAATACCAGGTCAAGATTAAGGTAGCAGGCACGATCAGATAGGGTTATTCGGGGCCATAAAGAGGGCTTTAACGGCCATTCTTTGCCACCGAAAAAATATGGATTCGGAGCCGGTGGTTACCGACTTGACGAACGCGGCATCTCAAGCGGTAAATAATTACGTGAGGTCTCAAAAAAGCATTAGGATAAATTGCGATGCCTACCGGTGGTACCCGTTGAGAATCGATTGGGCTGTGCCTGAACCTCAGGTGTTGCAATTATAGGTAACGCCGGATTCGTTCAATCGCTGCATTCAGATCCGCCCCCTCGTGCAAGCTGACGGTGAAATAAGTAACATTCGGAGAGGACAATGGTGAATAAATGCTGTCGCGTATTCTCTGCAGAGTCGTACGTGAATCGGTGCCGGATTCAAGGGTGGCAGGAATCTGAAACCACATGCAGTCCGATTTGGGCGGAAAGCCGTAGGGCATATGAGCCAATACAACGATCGCACCGGCGAATACCCCCCAATATGCTGCCCAGGAAAATGAATGGATGCTTGAGCGAGCCCTCGATCAGACGACGATAGCCACGTCCGCTCCGCTGGCTACCAATTTAGGTGAACCGCATGCTGCACCCGTCAAAACTCAAAAATAAACCCTTGTGGCACTGGGTTGGCATTCGTATGAGCATGCTTGCAATCGGAGCCGTGGTCGTCATCGCGTTCTGTATGTGGTTGCAAGTCACGATGTCAGATCGAGTAAGACTGCAGAAGATTCCTCCGGAAATACGTATCGAGTTCGAGCGATTGCAAACTCAGCCCTCTCTCGATGAGGCCAAACTTCGACAATTATTTGTGCGTTACTACCCCATCGAAAACCTCTCGCCGGGCATCGACAACAAACAATGGTTGATACTGGCAAGCCTAGTGGCTGGCGCGATCCCGATCGTGATCTTGTTTGGCTTCCTGTTTTCACGCCCGTTGTCGAGTCAGTTTTCCTCCATTGCAAAAGGCGCGCGCCAAGTCGCACAAGGCGACTTCAAGACGCGCCTGCCCTCCATCGATAAAGGTCCGGATGAACTTCAAGCTCTCGTTAGCGATTTCAACACCATGACAACCCAGTTGGAGCGCTATGAGCTTGAGGTCATCGAATCCAGCGCAATAATTGCCCATGAGCTTCGCACACCGCTAAACGCTGCAATGGGCCGCGTTCAAGGGATGATTGACGAGGTTTTCCCAACGGACGTGAAGCAACTGGAAATGGTCGGCAGACAGCTTGAACAATTGAATAAACTTGTGAACGATCTTCACCTTCTTTCACTCGCCAGAGCCGACCAGCTTGTCTTAGACAAAACTCGATTTCCCCTCCACAAGCTGGTCGACGAGCGCTTGGCTTGGTTCGGCTCTGCACTCCAAAACGCCAAAGTTGAACCCTCAATTGACGTTCCTTTTTATGTGAACATTGCGGCAGATCGCGATCGAGTTGGTCAACTGATCAACATCTTGATTGATAACTGCCTTCGCTATGCGGCACAAGGGCAAGAACTTCACATTCAGGCGACTCAAACCGATCGGGCAGTCGTGCTGACCTTCTCGGACAGAGGCCCCGGCCTCAATGAGAATTATCTGGAAACCGTGTTTGATCGCTTCTGGCGGGCTGATAACTCCCGAGCACGCTATTCTGGAGGTAGTGGTCTAGGATTGTCTATCGCCAGAGCCATTTGCCAAGCTCATGGCGCAACGATATCCGCACATAACCGGCCGGGGGGGGGCGCCATTATTCGCCTGGAAATGCCAATCTGACTCAACATTATCCGCCATGCTGGCGAGGCAACGACATGAACAAAAAAACATACTCCTTGGCCGCTCCAAGCCCTCTACTCACACTAACCTCGAGCTGTCACGAACGCCTTTATCTCTCAGAGGACCTTCGTGCCATTGTGTGCAGCCACTTGAATCGCCCCGGGTTTCGTAGACACCTCTATGCCTCAGATAACCCGGGGCAATTCAACCTTCACGAGATGGTCCTGCGGATGAATTCATCAACGTCAGACAGGACAGTTTACACAGGACCTGCACAATATAAGTTGCAAAACACCGGGTAAATACGTGAGTTAATCCAACTCACGGGAAACCACATACGCCGAAATATTTCTGGTCAGCGTTCTGGAGAGTGAAATGCGTGCAAGCCAAGTCACGATGTTATTGCTCAGCCCAGGCATCACTGCGGTACGACCCGCATGCATGGCCCGGTAGCCGATCCGTGCAATATCATCCGGCTGGCTGTAACCGAGCTTGGCCATGCGACGCTCATCAACCAACCCGGCGGCCGCGAAAAAATTGGTTCGTGTCGGCCCGGGAGCCAAATGGGTACAGGTAACACCCGTGCGTCGTAAATCATGGGACAACGATTCGGATACGCTGATGACATAAGCCTTGGAGGCGGCATAAGCAGCCTCCAGACCATGGGGCACCACATACCCGGCCGAAGAGCTGAGATTCAGGATGCGACCGTGACCTCGCTCAATCATCGGCCTCACGTAATGCAGGGTGAGCTGCGATAGCGTGACGATGTTGAGTTGAAGCATCGCAGTGAGTTGTGTCACCAACGCCTGCAATTTGTCACGACTGCGCGGACTGGAACACAACACCAGACCGATACCATCACGGGCGAACAACTTGGCCAATTCGGCCCCAATCCCACCAGATGCTCCCGTAATCAATGCGTAGCGCATCACTCTCACCTTTCTTCTTATTGGGGGCCAGTCGTTGGATTCGAGTGTAAAACCAGAGCCTCTTATATCCGCATAGGCCCAAAGGCCAGTTTCGGGTCAGTTCCGGCCACCAGATGCCGAACTCGCTGGCCTGTTCGGACCCCTAGAACGGCCTCGTTTACCCTTGGTAATGGTTACCCGCCCCTCCTATCCTCCTTCCACGACAGCGAGGCATGCCCGCGCCCCCTCTTCGATGATCATGCAGAGAAAGCCCAATGAGCCGTGTAGCCACAAAAACAAAAAAATCCGTTGAAACGCCGATACACGACTACCCCTACTACCGCGCAGCCCTGGCTGATCATCGACTGCCAGCGGCTTTTATCGACCTTGATCACTTCACCATCAACCTGGAACACCTGCGCTTGCGCGCCGGCAACCTGCCAATACGGCTGGTCACCAAGTCGGTTCGCTCGGTGGAGATGATCCGCAGAATCATGTCTGCCGGATCGTTCATGAGAGGCCTGTTGTGTTACTCGGTGGGAGAAGCGGCATGGCTGGCGAGCGAGGGGTTTGACGACATTGTGGTGGCCTATCCAAGCGTGGAAATCACCGAGATCAGAGCGGCGGCGACACAGATTCGAAACGGCCGCTCCATTACGCTGATGGTCGACAGCTTCGAACAAGTGATTCAGATCAATCAAATCGCGTTGAGCGAAGGCGTGGTTATTCCGCTGGCCATCGACTTGGATATGTCCTCATCTTTTCCAGGCATCTACTTTGGCGTACACCGTTCTCCCGTTCATGACGTCTCGACCGCCATCAAGTTGGGACGGGAAATCGCCGAACGTAAAAACGTCGTCCTGCAGGGACTGATGGGCTACGAGGGGCAGATCGCCGGTCTGATGGACGATGTACCGGGAGAAGCCATCAAAAGCGGCGTCATTCGCTACCTCAAGGGCAGGTCGATCATTGAGGTCAATGCCCGGCGCCAGGCCGTGGTGGAAGCCTTGAAAAAGGACGGGCATCTGCTGCGCTTCGTCAACGGCGGTGGCACGGGCAGCTTTGAAAGTACCCGCCTTGACCCTTCGGTGACAGAACTTGCAGCAGGTTCGGGTCTCTATGCGCCGACGTTGTTTGATCACTATAGAGGGTTCAAATTACTGCCCACCGCCGGCTTTGCCTTACCGGTGACACGCGTGCCAAAAGATGGCGTCGTGACCTGTTCGGGAGGCGGTTACATCGCCTCGGGCCCCATTGGTAAAGACCGTTTACCGCAGCCGTGGCTACCGGCCGGGTGCAGCTTGATCGATAACGAGTCCGCCGGAGAAGTGCAGACCCCCGTGCGTCACACACTGGTGAAAACACCGGCCATTGGCGACCCTATCCTGTTTCGCCATGCCAAAGCCGGAGAACTCTGCGAGCGCTTCAACGAGCTGTTGCTGATTCAGGACGGTCGAGTAATCGACAAAGTTCGAACTTACAGAGGTGAAAGAAAGAGCTTCTTCTAACCAATGCCCTGAACGCCTCTCGTGCTCCAACCTTGCGATCCACCGATGGAAAATAAAAATGAGCCACTCCACGCATTCAGTGACACCGCTATTCGACTCAGTCAACGAGCTGCAGTCCCTTTTCGACGCTCAGCGGCACGCCGTTCGACACAACAGCGCACCGTCCTATGTGCAACGTATTCACGCACTGGATACGTTGGCGCAGATGGTCAAGAGCAACCGTCAGAAGCTACTCGAGACGATCTCCATGGACTTTGGCAACCGTTCGTTTGCCGAAACTGAATTGGGCGAGTTGATGCCCATACTGAACAGCATCAAGTATGTGCGCGCGCACCTGAAAACGTGGATGCGACCCCACAAGCGCAAGGTCGGCATGGCCTTCAAACCAGCCAGTGCCTGGGTGGTCCATGAGCCTCTAGGGGTCGTCGGCATCATGGCTCCTTGGAACTACCCTCTGACACTGACCTTGGTACCCCTGATCGAAGCACTGGCAGCGGGCAATCGAGTCATAATCAAGCCTTCTGAGCTCACCCCGCGCACTGCCGAATTGCTGAAAGACCTGATCGGCTCAGCCTTTCCCAAGAATCAGGTCACCATCGTCACCGGCGGCCCGGAAATAGCCGCGCACTTCAGCACCCTACCCTTTGATCACTTGCTGTTCACTGGTTCAACACGGATCGGCCGACAGGTAATGGCCGCGGCCGCCCCAAACCTTACCCCAGTCACCTTGGAGCTCGGGGGTAAATCACCGGTGGTACTTTGCCGTGACTACTCGCTGAAGAAAGCCGCACGAATTATTGCCATAGGCAAGTTCTTCAACGCCGGCCAAACCTGCGTTGCTCCCGACTACCTGCTGGTCCCCCGCGACCTGACCGAGCTATTCGCAGCAGCTTTGCTCGATGAGGCAAAAGCCCTATACCCAACCATAGCGGGCAACAAGGACTACACCTCAATCATTTCCCCACGCCACTACGAGCGCCTGGATGACATGATCGAGCAAGCCAAATGGGCCGGAGCCAAGGCTTGGCAACTGAACCAGGAGGGCTCGGCGCAAGAGCGCAAGATTGTGCCGACGATTCTGACCGAGGTTTCTCTGGAGACCACTGTCATGCGCGAGGAAATCTTCGGCCCCATCCTGCCGATTATTGGCTATGACACCCTCGAACAGGCCATTGAACTCATCAACGACCGGCCCAAGCCACTGGCGCTCTATTGCTTCTCCCATGACACGCAGATCATTAAACAGGTCCTCGAGCGGACCCGCTCCGGAGGCGTGACGATCAACGGCACCATGCTGCATGCCACTCAGGAGGATTTGCCGTTCGGGGGCGTCGGAGAAAGCGGCACCGGTGCCTACCATGGTTATGATGGGTTCGTGCAGATGTCCCATGCACGTGGTGTATTCAAGCTAAGCCGCTTCAATATGTCCCATCGAATCGCAGCCCCTTACGGAAAATTGACCCGTCTCATCACTCACCTGATGCTCGGAAAGTAATTCGTCCTCCCAGAATAACAAGCAAGGTGAAACGATGAATTCAGTTCTCACAGCAACGCCCATGCGTCCAGAACTAAGTTTTGGCGCCGTCATACGACTGGCTCTGGCTTACTCTTTGGCCACCAGTGGACTTGTTCTGACGCCCTTTCTCGTCGCCGCCGTCATGCTGCGATTTCAGCTCGACGAGAGCATCGCCACGCAAATAGCCGGGGTTGAAATACTCGGGGTGGCTCTCAGCTGTGCCTTCATGCCGCGCTGGATTGCCCGTGCATCGCGCAGTTTTACCCATGTCGCCATCTTGGGGGTTATCGCTGGCCAACTGTTCAGCGCCCTCGCCACAACTATTACAGCCATCAGTATTGCTCGCGGTTTTACCGGTATTTGCGAAGGTGTTCTGTTCGTCATTGTCGCTGCTGGTATTTCCCAACGCGTCGCTGCTGATCAACTCTGGGGCAAGATCAATCTGCTCGCAGGGATCATCAACGGCAGCATTCTGGTGATCATTTCCTACCTGCCTCAAGACTGGTTGGGGCGCTGGCTGTTTCTGTTGTTGTTCAGCGTCGCCGTGCTCGCGGCCCCAGCGATCCATGGGATTGGCCGGTTTACCGGTCAAGCGGTTCAATCTCGCCCCTGCAGCCGTATGCCGATTCGCCTGGTACTGACCATCTGGATCGTTACGGTACTGGTCTATGGCATTCAGGCTTCCCAATGGGCGGTTTCCGGCATCGTCGGAAGTCACGCCGGGCTCTCGCCATCAATGATTGGCATCTTGTTGTCGGTGTCGTCCTTACTGGGATTCGCCGGTGCGGTCATCCCCTCGCTGCGTGTCAGTCACCTACATCGATTGACCATCATCTGGCTCGCACAACTGGGTCTGATCGGCTCGATCATCTGGTTCTTTCGCGCTACCGACGGCTGGTCGTACTTCCTGAGTCAGTTGACTCTCAACTGCTCCTTCTTCGTCATCATTCCGTTTATGACGGGCCTGCTTTCCGAAGTTGACCCCGACGGTTCACTGGTAGCCCGCAGCGTTGTGGTCACCTTTATTGGTGCAGGTCTCGGCACGGCAGTGGCCGGATCACTGTTCGCTCAGTTTGGTGGAGTCCAACTCTCCTACGGCCTGGGCCTGGGAATCGCGGCTGCGCTGCCCTTTGTTTGGTTGGCACTGCGCGGCAGCGACCTCCATCTCGCGGGAACATCGACACAACAACTGCCTGACTGATCCGCTCTCTCACTCCATCAGGAAGACTGAACCGTGGACATTATTGAACCCTTGATCACCGTTTGCACAGAAGTACCTTTTCAACTCGCAGAAAGCCCCTTATGGGATGCGCACCGCGAGGTGTTGTGGTTCGTCGATATCGATGCACCTGCCCTCTTCAGCTTCCACCCGGTTACCCGTGAACTGACGCGCTTCGACATGCCGTCTCCTATCGGCTGTATTGGCCTGACCCACGATAATCGGATTATTACGGGTCTTAAGTCGGGCGTGCATATATTCGATCCACAGACCCGTAAGCTGCAGTTTCTGGTCAACCCGGAACCCGACCGCCCGGACAATCGCCTCAACGATGGCAAGATTGGCCCTGACGGCTGCTTCTGGGTCGGTAGCATGGATCAAAACAACATCAACACCACCGGCGCACTGTATCGCGTGACTGCCTACGGCCAGTCCACTCGGGTGCTGGACAACCTGTTCGTCTCGAACGGGCTGGCATGGAGCCCGGACCACCGCACGATGTATCACACCGATGGCATCAGCGCGGCGATCAACGCCTACGACTTCGACCCTGTCAGCGGCGAAATTTCAAACCCGCGGGTACTCATCACACTCGACTTCGAGGAAACCGGCTGGCCTGACGGCGGCACCGTTGATCTTGAGGGCAACTACTGGAGCGCGGGCATCTACCGAGGAAAGATCAATCAGATCTCGCCGCAGGGCGAGTTGCTGCGCAGCCTCCAGATGCCAGTGATCGGCACGACCATGCCCTGCTTCGGCGGTATCGACGGTCGTACTCTGTTCATCACATCGCTTACGACCGAAGTAGACGACCAGGAGCAAGCCGGCACATTGCTCTCTTGCAACATCGATATTCAAGGCGCCCCAATCTTCAAGTTCGGACAGCCCGCCCCATCACCCTCCCACTGATCTGTCCCACCCAGGTGGTGACCACAGGAACAACATCATGAAGAAGAAAAAGCCGCAGGTTATCTTGCTGACCGGTGCCGCCAGCGGTATTGGCGCGGCAAGTGCCAAACATGCCATTTCGCTGGGCTACAGCGTGATGCTGGCGGATATCAACCTTCAAGGCGCCAGCGAACTGGCCGCCTCTCTGGGCGAAAAAGCTTGCGCCATCGGACTGGACATCTGCTCGGCGACTCAGTGGGATCAAGCGATCGAAAAGACCTACGATCACTTTGGTCAGCTCGACATTCTCATCAACAATGCGGCCATCGTTTGCACCGGTTACGCTCGGGACGTAACACTGGAACAACACCAGCGAACCTTGAACACCAACTTCATGGGGCCCCTCACCGGCACCCTGGCGGTACTCAAGCGCTTCAATGAGCAAGGCCATGGCCATATTGTCACGGTGTGCAGCATGACCTCATTCATGCCTTTCCCGGGAATCGCCAGCTACGGTGCCTCGAAACAGGCGCTGCGTGCCTTCCATCACGCGCTCGCCCTGGAAGAGCGTCACGGACCGGTGAGCTTCACCATCCTTCACCCAACCTCCACGGAAACCCCGATGTTGGAACAGGAAGCACAAGATGACGCCGCGTCGTTTGCTTTTGCCAGCGAATCGGTCACACCTGAGTTCGTCGCTGAAACACTGTTCAAGGCCATCAAGAAGAAAACGGTAGAGGTGTTCATGCCACCCGAACAAGCACGTGCAATACGCATGCTCGGAACGGACCCGAAGAAAATGCGCACCCTGTTCGACACCATGGAGGAAATCGGTAAGCAGGCACAACAGACAAGACGGATTGAAAGCCCTCTGTAGGCCCGATGAAACACAGTCCCTTCGGCAAGGGTTTCGGATCACGACAACGAAATGCCGTGCAGGATCGAGTGACACCCTGTCACTCGATCCTGGATCTTTTACACTATTGCGTTACAAACATTCCTGAACGGTTCAAACGAATTCAACGTCAGCCCCTGTTACTCATTTTTGCTGGAAAATACTTGCCGACTATTAACCCCGCTGGAAAACGGGCAACCATTGCAAGGCGGCCCCTGGATCACCCTTGATCTTGATTTTACCTTGCATAAACGCCACCGGGGCATTCAACTTACCGGCAACCAGACTTTCGAAATCCTTACGAGAAATAACAATGGTGGTATCGGCATCGATATCGTCGTTAGTCACTGTAGTCCCCGACACGGAAAGAAAGCCGACGTCCTTGAGACTGACTTTCAGGCTGGTGACAGGAATGGGACCGCTCGTGACGGAAATTTTGAATTTTTCGGTAATTTCGGAAAGATATTCCATTTTAAGAAACTCCACTGCTAGATGCTCCATACTGAGAGCGCTCGGGGTTAACGAACATATTTTCCGGATCGCAACCCGGCTATTGAAATTGCCCATCGGGTGGAGGCACGAATCAGGTCTTGTAATCGGCGTCCAGACGATCCAACTTGCGCAACAGTGCCGGCCAGACAAAACCGCCCCCCAAACCTTCAGTCTGTACACGCGCCGCATCAGCGACGCCTTCGAGGATGCGCGGATCAATAGGAAGCAGGTCACCACCACCAGCCTGGGCAGCAATCTGGATCTGACAGGCACTTTCAAAGATGTACATCGCCAGAAACGCATCCGCGATGGTTCGCCCGACTGTCAGCAATCCGTGATTGCGCAGCAGCAGAAAACTGCCCTGCCCCAGGTCCTGTTGGAGACGCGGCTTCTCCTCATCGTGCAGAGCGACACCTTCGTAATCGTGATAACCAAGGCCGGTAAGCACGAAGGAAGACTGCTGCGATATCGGTAGCAGTCCGGCTCGCTGGGCACTGACGCCCACACCCGCACGGGTGTGGGTGTGCAGCACGCACTGGACATCCGTACGGAGTGCATGGACAGCACTGTGAATCACGAAACCCGCTCGGTTCACAGTGAATCCAGTCTCACGGACTTGATGCCCCTCCTGATCTACCAGCACCAGGGAAGAGGCCGTGATCTCCTCGAAAAGGAGCCCGTAGGGGTTGATCAGAAAATGATGCTCCGGGCCCGGGACACGGGCACTGATGTGGGTGAACACCAGATCCGTCCAACCATACAAAGCAACCAGTCGATAACACGCTGCCAGATCACATCGCAGCTGCCACTCCTGCTCACTCACTTGCGCCTTGAGCGAAGGCATCTCCATTTGAATCTCCTTACCGTTTGGGTTCTTATTGTGTTGCTCACATAAATCCTGCACGGTAAGCATAAGGCGAGACAACGGGCTTCCCTGTTGCTCAAACGGACAGCCGAGAGTCATTTCAGGTCAGCGTTGACAACTGAAATGGCCGCATTGAGCAATACGACTCGGCAAACCGTAAACAGGCGCGTACAACCCTGCGAATAGCTATAGAATTAGAAAAAAGGATAACCAGATGGATGGTTCAGCACGTTATACAACAGCCAATCTGCATGTTTATCTACTGCGTTGTCTTGCTGGCATGAGCAACGACTTTGGCATTGATCCCGCCCGCTTATGCCTGGGCCTTGGATTTGAAATAGCAGACCTTTCAGATCCTGAGTGTCGTGTTTCCTTTCGCCAGGCCAGTTCCATGATCAGGCGGGCTCTGGAAATGACCAAGAGTCGGGAGCGAGGGCTGGGGCTTGATATCGGCCTCAAAGAAACCATCGGCTCCATTGGCCTGGTGGGATACGCGATGCTCACCAGCCCTACGCTGGGAGAGGCCATCAGCCTGGGTGTAAAAATGCAAAGTCATGCCGGAACGCTACTGCAGCTCGACCGAGTCGATAGTGATGCGCATGTGTCGATTCGGGCTACCAGCCTATTCCACGAACCCGATATACAGGTGTTTCTAGTTGAGGAAACCTTCGGTATCTTCCTGAATCTGGTGCGAACGTTGGTGGGCGATGCCTTCAACCCGACCTCTATCGAATTGACCTATCCAAAGCCGTCCTACGCGACACAGTACGACCAGGTTTTCAAATGCCCGGTGCGTTATGAACAAAAAGACAATCTGTTTACGTGTGAAGCCCACTGGGCTGACAAAACGATCGCCACCTATGATCCGCTAAGCCATCGACAGGCCCTGGAGTTTCTACAGATGACTGTCGCTCAACAATCGACGGAGAATGAATTCATTGAATCCATCGAGCGCATCATACGCCGTGACCTTCGCCAAACCCCGGCACTGGCAGCAGTTGCAACGCAACTGTGCATGAGCGATAGAACCTTGCGTCGACGCCTGGCTGACCAGGGCCAGTCTTATCAGAACGTACTCGACCAGATCCGCAAGGATCGTGCGCTTGCCCTCTTGAGCAACTCGCGCCTGAGCATTGAAGAAGTGGCCTATGAAGTGGGCTTCAGCGACGCCCATAACTTTCGCCGGGCCTTCAAACGATGGACGGGGCATGGGCCACGACAAACGCATTGAAGCCGGCCCCTCTCCAACAGGAAACGACGGCAACGCTCCAGCCATTAGCCAGCCTCGCGGTGACAATCAGTCGTGGCATTTGGGAAGCTCCTCCGGTCCCCAGGTTATAAGCCAGTCACGAGGCTCTGCCTTCTCCACTGAAACCTGAAATACCAAAGCTTGGAACCACGGGTGGGCACCACGAGCGAAAGGCCTCGGCCATCACACAGGCAGTAGCCACATTTTTGAGATCTGGCCTGCCGAACTGCAGTATCGGTTAAAGACATACGGCACCTCCGTCCAGGTCTCGCCCACCACTGAGCCAACTCGGGACTGATGACATGAACCCCTCAATTGAAGGGGGGCAGTGTGATCAGCGAGGTGAAGCGTACGAATCGTTTTTGAGAGGCCGGAGCTGTCCGTTTTCGATGACAAAATTCTGGACAAATTTTTTCTGGCTACCAGGAGTTCTTGATGGAACTCCATAAACAAAAAAAGCGACCCGAAGTCGCTTTTTCAGAGGCTTAAGGACCAGCATCAGATTTTGATGGAAGTCCTTGGAACCATAATTTGAAGAGGGAAACGGGCTACCGGGCCCCAATACAACCCACTGATTCCGAACGCCTTTGTCGTGCAACAACCCTGCTGATAAGCGAAATTATGGACGGCGGGATTGGGGCTGGCAAGTGCCCGTCAGTTCATGGCCGCAGCCGCTCAATTACCGCTCTCCTTCCTAGATCATAACGCCAATACGTACACTGTGATTTCCGCGGGAATAAGAAAGCCTCCCCCGACTTTGTCGTTATTAATCTGGCCGTGACGTGCCGTCATTGCTGTCAAAATCGTGCAACCGTCAACAAATCATCCAGCTTCCCCTTCGATATAACGAGCGCGCGCGGATTTCACACTGAATCAACCTCTCAATCCCCTCCATCATGAACTGCTCAACGGCTTCGTCTACCAAGCGCCCAACCTATGGTGGACGGGACCCAACTGATAAAATCAATCTTTTGACGTAGCCGTTCGCAGCTGGCAGTCGCTCCAAACCCCACGCATCAGCGCCTTCAACATCAACGCCTCCTCCCAGCGATCCGTAATGTCACGCCCATCAGCCCCCGTGATCGCATAAGGTGGTGGGCCAAGTTCGCAGGTGAAGGACAGGCTGGCGGGTGTGTTCGGCCGAGCCAGCCAATCCTCGATCCCGTAGCGCCACCAGCCCAGGTATCGCTCCAACCAGGGTCGATGCTGGGCAAAGCTCAAGGGCACCTGGACCTGTTCGCCGTTGCTGGCACGACCATGGAAACCCCAACTACGGCGCAGGATGGCATGGATCTGCTCGTCGTCTTCGGCGTTGGCCGACTCAGGCAACTCCCTGCCCACGACGTAGTGGGACAAGTCAGCCAACAGTTTGAGATCAGGCATTTGCGCAAGGAGATCAAGCGTGAATAACAGGTCGCTGGTGAGACGATAACGATGGGTTTCCAACAGGATCGGAAAGTCCACCTGCTCGGCCAGACGCTGCCAGCCTTCGATCAGTTCCATGGCTTGCGCCAGTGTGCGCGGCCGGACATCGGCCTGCAGCGTCAGGTGGTGGCAGCCGTGGCGGGATACCACATCGAGCGCGGTCGCCAGGTCATCCACGGTTCGGGGGAACAGTTGACCTTCGATTTGCAGGCCCTGCGCCTTGGCGGCGGCACTCAGGCGTGCAGCCTGTGGCGCAAGCCAGAAATGCTCGGTGATCCCGTCGAAGCCGGCGGCGGCGATCTTTTCCAGCTGCGCTTCAATGGACAGATCGCAGTGGCCACGGTGATCTTGCATGGCCCACAAGGACTGAAACACCAGGAATTCGCGCATGTCAGTTCCTCAGCAGTTGTTTGAGCGATACATCGGCATCGGCTAAAGCAACCACCGAGAGAGGGCAATGGTTGGCGATCAGCCGTTCGCACAACTTGATGTCCTTGGCGATGCTATTGCCCTGGCCCCAGCCGCAAGCCCCTAGCAGACGTTGTTCGGCATCGAGGTAGAACAACAGAAAGCCTCCCTCCGGGGTTGTCCGACTCGTCGTCGATTCAGTGTTTGCGATTACGCCCGAGGTTTGCAGTCCCCAGTTGTACTGATCAGACCAGAAGCCGGGAATGACGTCGTAGGGCTGCTCGCCGCCCAGCAAGTTCAGGGCGGCAAGACGGCCCTGGGTTTCGGCGTTGCGCCAGGTTTCCTGACGCTGGAAAATCCCTTGCGGATGCAGGCGAAATTCACAGACGTCACCTGCCGCAAAGATGCCCGGTGCACTGGTGCGCAACCGTGCATCGACGCGAATGCCCTGACCGACCTCAAGCCCGGCAGCCACGGCCAACTCGGTGTTGGGTTGCATGCCAATACCCACCACGACCAGATCGCAGGGCAACAACTGGCCGTCGACCAGTTGCACCACCTCGGCGCGAGTGGCGCCCAGCACCGTTTCAATGGCTACATTCAGTCGGACATCCACGCCCTGACGGCGATGCAATTCCAGCAGGACACTGGACAATCGCTCCGGCAGGACTCGACCCGCCAGGCGCGGACCGGCTTCGAGCAAGGTCACCGTGCAACCCAGGGCACGGGCGGTCGCGGCGACTTCGAGTCCGATAAAGCCGCCGCCGATGATCACCAATCGAGCGCCGGGTCGTAGCGAAGCGCGCAGTGCCATGGCTTCGTCATGGGTTCGCAGATAAAGCACGTTGGGCAGATGCACCGGCACCGAGGGCAACAGTCGCGCCCTGCCCCCGGTTGCGAGCAACAGGCGGGTGTAATGCAACCAACTGCCATCGGCCAGCTGTAATCGATATTGCTGCGGATCGAGGCTTTTCACCGGGTTGCCAGCCAGGTGCTCGATGTCCAGTTCAGCGAGCCGAGCCTTGTCGCACAGGCTGCAACCCGCCAGATCTATCGTGCCCTGCAACAGCCCCTTGGACAGCGGCGGACGTTCATAAGGCGGGTGGGACTCATCGCCGATCAGAATCAGGCGACCGCGATAACCTTCGCCGCGCAGGGTCAGCGCCGCGCGGCCACCGGCATGCCCGGCGCCGACGATGACCAGTGGAGCATTGGCAGAATTCATGGCACAGACTCCGTGCAGTTAAACCGTAATGGCGAGCAGGACACGCCCCGCCTCGACCCGGACCGGATAGGTCTTGAGGTTGACGCACACCGGCGCGCCAAGGGCTTTGCCGGAGCGGTAGTCGAAACGCCCGTTGTGCTTGGGGCACTCGATGACATGGTCCATCACCAGGCCATCTGCCAGATGGATGGATTCGTGGGTGCACAGGCCCGCCGTGGCGAAGAACTCGTCGGCGGCGGAGCGGTAGACGGCATAGGTGTGCGGACCGTGGTCGAAACGAATGACATCTTCTTCATTTATTTCGCCCACGGCGCAGACGTCGATCCATTGATCGGTCATGGTGCTTTCTCGTGTAGTGGTCAAACCGGGAAGGTGTCAGGCCGGCGTTGCGTCAGCTTCTGACTGGGCGCTGGTGGCCGGCGTTGCGCGTTGTGGCAAAGGGCGACGGATGAAATACGTCGGGTCTTTGCGCTGCTTCCAGATGGTCGGGAGGATTTCCTTGAAAGCCTCAAACAGGCCGGCGTACGGCGGCGGGCAGTCGTGACGGATTTCTTCGTGAAGCTGCGCCAGCGCATGAAACGGCACCATCGGATACATGTGATGCTCAAGGTGATAGTTCATGTCGAGGTACAGAAAACGCAGCAGCGGGTTCATGTAAATGGTGCGGCAGTTGCTGCGGTGATCGAGCACGTCCTCGGCCAGGCCGACATGCTGCGTCAGGCCGAACAGGTAGGATAGCCAGCCGCCGTACAGGGTTGGCAGGCCGATAAACATCAGCGGCAACCAGCTCTGCAGATACAGCGCCGCGCCTACGGTGAGTCCATAAATCACCAGCCAGATACGCGCCGCCGTAAAGACCTTGGGCCACTCGGATTCGGGGATGAAGGTCTGCTCTTCTTCCGCCATCCGTCCGCTTGCATGCCGGCAGACTGACCACATCGTCTTGATCGCGTAAGGCATCCTGAACAGGCTCAGCACCATATTGATCAGGCTGGGCGGACGCGGCTCGACGATCTCCGGATCGCGACCGACGATGATGGTGTCGGTGTGGTGCCGGGCGTGGCTCCAACGCCAGACATGGGGTTCGAACATGAACATGAAGCTCGACAGTTGATAGACCGCATCATTCATCCAGCGGGTTTTGAACGCCGTGCCGTGACCCGTTTCGTGCCAACGAGCATTGGATGCGGTGCCATAGAGCACCCCGTAGGCGAAGAAGAACGGAATGCAGGCCCAGGAGCCCCAGAACCAGTACCCCCCGAATCCAGTGACGACCATCGATAGCAACCAGATGGCGATGTCGCGCAAGGCCGGGCCGTCGCGGCGCTGCATCAATTCCTTCATGCGTTTACGGGAAATCGGTGATTGGTACCAGCGGGCTGACACCAGGCCTTTTTGCGCCGCCTTGGCGGCTTCCGGACCGATCAATCGATAATCCCGAGGCCCGGGTTTATCGGGGTGTTCAAAGGCTGCGTGTTGTTCAGGCATTTTATTGTTCTCCGCAAGCTTGATGGTTTTGGGCACTTTTCGACGCGGGATCACATCGTTGTGAGAAACGATAGAGAGCCCACTGATTACCCTCAAGCCCTTGAATACATTTCCTATCAAGCTATCATCCAGGCCCATTGAAGCTTGATAGTTTTCTATCAAGGCGCCGCGGGGCCTGCCATGAACACCACTAAACGCCCAACCATTGCCACCGTCGCCGAACACGCGGGCTTGAGTGTCGCCACCGTGGACCGGGTGCTCAACGCCAGGGCGCCGGTCAACCCGGCGACCGCCGAACAAGTGTTTCAGGCCGCTGAAGCGGTCGGTTATTTCGCCGCCCGGCTGATCGGCCAGCGGATCCGCGAATGTCGTCCCAGCTACCGTTTCGGCATCCTCTTGCTTGGCACCGCCCAGGCGTTCTACGGTAACGTGGCTGCCGCCATCTCCGAGACGGCGCAGCGCCAGGCGGGCGTCAACCTGAGCCTGCAATTCGAGTACGTCTTCGATCGCACACCCAGCGCGATCATTGCTCAAATCGAACAGCTGGCGGTGCAGTGCGACGGCCTGGCAGTGGTCAGCTTCGCGCATCCGCTGATCCAGGCCGCCATCGCTCAGATCAAAGCCGCCGGCGTGCCGGTGATCGCGCTGCTCTCCGACATTTATGAAGCCGCGGATGAGCCTTACGTCGGCCAGGATAATCATGAGGTCGGGCGCACCATGGGCTGGCTGATGGCTCACACCTGTGGCGCGCGCAAAGGCAGTGTCGGGGTGCTGCTCGGCGGCCACCGCTTCCTCGGTCATCAGGCGCGGGTCGAGGGGTTGCGCAGTTACCTGGCGGAACGCGCACCGGGGTTGCGGCCGCTGGAAGCGGTGATCAATCTGGACAACAACGACATCACCGAAGAGGCGACGCTGGACCTGCTGGCGCGGCATGACGACCTGCGAGGGCTGTGCGTGGTCGGCGGTGGTGGCGACGGCATTATCAGCGCCCTGTCGCAACTGCCGAAGCGGCCGTCGCTGTGCTGCATCCTGCAGGAATCGACCGAGCTGTCGCGCAAGGCCCTGGCGCAGGGGTTGATCAGCCTGGTCATCGACTCCCAGCCGAAATTGCTGGCAACCGCGCTGATCGACCTGCTGATTGAACTGCAAACCACGTCCGACTTCGATCCGGTGCGGCATCGAATCCACATTCCACTGCAAATCCTGACCTCAGAGAACGCTCGAAGCTGAACCTGTAGCGAGGGAGCCAGGTCCAGTCAGCCCGTCAGAGGCCCGGCCCCGACCGAAAAGTATCAGCACTCAGCCCGTACCGACTCATCTTGTTGTACAGCCCACCACGAGAAACATTCAGCTGTCTGGCGGCCAGGCGGATGTTGCCGCGGGAATCCTCGAGGGCCGCGATGATCGCGTTCATTTCATGGGCGCCGAGATCCAGGGCCGCCCGGGGTTCAGGCACACCTCCCCGCGCCGAAGGCCGCATGCCCTGCTTGATTTCGAGCGGTAGATCTCCGGGCTGGATCAGTTCGGTCACCGACAGATTGGTCGCGCGCTCAATGGTATTTTCCAGCTCGCGAACATTACCTGGCCAATGGTAAGCCGACAGGATATCCAACGCCTCTGGCGAGAAGCCTTGCACCGACTTGCGCAACGACCGAGCGCAACGACTGAGAAAATGTCGCGCCAATAACGGCACATCCTCCCGGCGCATTCTTAGCGGCGGAACCGTCAAGTTCAGTACGTTGAGCCGGTAGTAAAGATCCTCGCGGAACGCGCCATTGGCCACCGCCTGACTCAGGTTGCGGTGGGTGGCGGCGATGATGCGCACATTCACCTGCCGGGATTTTTTCGCGCCCACCCGCGTCACCTCGCCTTCTTGCAAGACGCGCAGCAGGCTGACCTGGGCATCGAAGGACATGTCACCGATTTCATCGAGAAAGATCGTTCCGCCATCGGCCAATTCGAACTTCCCGGCCGAGCCGCCACGGGCCGATCCGGTGAAGGCGCCCTCTACATGCCCGAACAGTTCGCTCTGCACCAGGTCTCGCGGAATCGCCCCGCAATTGACCGCCACAAACGGACCGCTGCAACGGTCGCTGGCGTTATGGATCGCCTGGGCGAACAGCTCCTTGCCAGTGCCGCTTTCACCGAGGATCAGCGTGGTCGAGTCACTGCGACTGGCGATCCGCCCCAGGTGCAAGGCGTCCTGAATCGCTCGCGAACTGCCCTGAATGGTTTCAAAGGTGTAGCTGGCCTGAGTGCCGATGATCCGCCGGGTAATTTCCCGGATGCGTCGGTTCTCCCGTAACGAAACAATGCGCCCGCCCTGCTCCAGCGAGCATACGGACACCAGGCACGCCAGGTGACTGCGATCATGCAGCTCAAAGGTGCAATCCAGATCCCGCAGCCCTTCCCCGCCACGTCGCAAAATCTCGTCGGTCAGTTCGCTCTGGCCCAGATGCTGGAACGGACTGCCCAGCAGGTCCCGACCCACGCGAAACAATTGCCGTGCATAGCGGTTGAGTGCCTTGATGCAGCCACGCTCATCCAGCACCACCAATCCCTCGTTGAGCACTTCAAGCACGGTTTGCTGTTCTTCCAGCAAGGCCTGCAGCGCCATCTGCCGCGAGACCGCCTCGGCCGCCGCCTGCACAGTGCCCAGGGTGTGAAAATGAAACCAGCCCGGCTCTGCGGTCAGGGTCAACATGGCCAGCGTCCGGCCCTGGGCATCCCGGATCGGCGCGGCGGCACAATGCATGCGCCGCCGGCGCAGGCCAAGCCCGAAATTTTCCTCGGCCAACACATATACCAATCGGTCTTCGGCAATCGCCAGCCCCGTGCAATTGGTGCCCTGCACTGACTCCAGCAAGCGGCTGCCCACCGGCGTGAGATCGAGGCCGCAGAAATACAGCGTCGTGCCTTCGGCATCGGTCAGGTTGATATGGCCCCTGGGGTTGTATGCCAGCAATCCGCGCATAACTTCCGCCGCCGCGATGATCAACACCCGATTGGCCGCCAGCGTTGCGGCCAGATCGACAGGGGCGACAAAGCGATATTCGCCATCTTCAGGATCGAGGCCGGCACTGACGCTGCGCAGCCAGGAATCCCAGATCACCTGCCGAACCCCGGCGGGTCGATCGATGCGCCCCTTCAAACACGCCTGCCAGGCCTGCTCCAACGCAGCGATCGGTCCTTCGCTCAACGACGCAGGCCCGAGCGCGGTGATGTAATCGAGGTCTTGCACGCTGAAGGCCATTGGCTGCTGGTTCACGTCCCGCTCCTATGTTCATATTTTCGACATGTCAGTATAGACATGTCATAGGAATGAACACTTATTTCAACGACATCAAATTAACTCGTTAAATATCAATAAGTTAAATATTGGCACAGCACTTGCTGACTGCCTTGTACCAGCGAGGGCATTCCTGCTGTCGAATCATTGAACAACAATAAAAGGGAGTCATTCATGAGTGCATCCAAGACCCTCCGTCTCGGCCTTATCGGCGCCGGCCGCATGGGCAGCTTTCACGGCCTGACCGCGGCCCGGCACATTCCTGGCGCTTGTCTGGCCGCCATCGCCGACCCGACACCCGGCCAGGCCTCTCGCCTGGCGGCAGAGTTGGGTGTACAGCGGGTCTATACCGATCCACAGCAACTGCTCGATGACCCGGACATTGACGGCGTGTTGATCGCCGCCCCGGCCCGCAGCCATGCCGAACTGGTGATCAGCGCCGCCCGGGCCGGCAAAGGGGTGTTCTGTGAAAAACCCATGGCCATCACCCTGGACGAAGCCGACCGCGCCATCGCTGCCGCTGCCGACGCCCAAGTGACACTGCAAGTCGGCTTCAATCGCCGCTTCGCCAAAAGCTTCCGGGCTGCGCACCTGGATGTGGTCGCCGGCCGTATCGGCAAGCCGCAACTGCTGCGCTCGTTGACTCGCGACCCGGCGCTGAACAATCCGGCCGCCTCACCACAGTGGGTGATTTTCCTTGAAACCCTGATTCATGACTTCGATACCCTGCGCTACCTGAACCCCGGCGCCGAAGCGGTCGAAGTGTTCGTCATGGCCGATGCGCTGATTGCACCGGACTACAAGAGCAAAGGATTTCTGGACACCGCTGTGGTCACGATCCGTTTTGATAACGGCGCCATCGCCACGGCCGAGGCCAACTTCCAGGCAGTTTATGGCTACGACGTTCGGGGCGAAGTCTTCGGCAGCGCAGGCATGCTGACCATGGGCGGCGTGAATGACTCTGACCTGGTTCGCTATCTGGCCAATGGTATCCAGGCCGACACCCAGCGCCTGGACACTGACCTGCTGCGTGACGCCTATGTGGCCGAGCTCAACCACTTTGTCGATTGTCTGCGCACTGGCGAAAAACCACTGGCCAGCGGCGAAGATGCCCGAGCGGCACTTGCGATTGCCCGCGCCTGCATCGAGTCCTTCCAGCAGGGCAAACCGGTGCGTGTGCAAGGAGCCCGCTCATGAGTTTCACACCGTTCAAACTGGCGGTCAGCGCCGAGATGGTCTTCCTCGACCTGCCATTCACCGAGCGCGTCAAACGGATTCACGCACTGGGTTTCAGTGTCGAAATCTGGGACTGGACGACGAAAGACATGGCGGCCCTGGTCGCCACCGGCGCTGACTTCACCTCCATGACCGGCTACATCTCGGGCAACCTGACCGATCCCGAGGACATCCAGCACCTGCTTGACAGCGCACGGGAATCGCTGGCTGTCGCCGCACAATTGAATTGCCCGAGTCTCAACCTGCACGGCACTGGCCTGGGCGACCAGGGCTTACCGGTCAAACCCGTGGCCCAGACCACGGGCCGCATGTGGTTGAGCGCCTGCAAGACCCTGGAAAAAATCGCGCGCCTGGGCGAAGACGCCGGCCGGGTGTTCCTGCTGGAAAACCTCAACACCGAAGTGGACCATCCCGGCACTCCGTTTGCTCGCGCCGACGACACCCTGGCACTGATCGAGGCCGTGGGCAGCCCTTATCTGAAGATGAACCTGGATCTTTACCACGCCCAAATCGGCGAAGGGAACCTGATCGAACTGATCGGACGCGCCGGCAGCGCCATCGGGGAAATCCAGGTCGCCGACGTCCCCGGCCGCATGGAACCCGGCACCGGCGAAATCCATTATCCAGCCATTGCCAAAGCCTTGTTCGGCATGGGATACACCGGTGTTGTCGGGCTCGAGAGCTGGGCCAGCGGCGCTAGCGAAGCGGCATTGGAACGCTTCCGACAGGCGTTCACGCTGGATTGAGGAGCCTGCGGCGCGCTCGGACGTTGACTCAAAGCGCGCCACCAACCTTCACGGTTGATCTTGATGAGCTTCAACTCATAACAACAAAAGGAAAACCATCATGCGTCGTTGCACAGTGCTTTTTGCCACCCTGTTATTACTCTTCAGCCAATGGGCCGCTGCCTCCAGCTATCGTATCGGCGTCAGCATTGCCAGGGTTGACGACAACTTCATGACCTATGTACGCAGCGGCCTGGAAGACGCCGCCAAAAAGGAAAACGTCCAGATCCAGTTCGAGGATGCCCAGGGCGACGTGGTGCGCCAGCTCAATCAGGTCCAGGACTTTCTCAATCAGAAGGTAGACGCGGTCATCGTCTTGCCCGTGGACACCGCCGCCACCGCCAACGTGACCCGCGCCGCCGTCGAGGCAAAGACCCCGCTGGTCTACGTCAACCGTCACCCGGACGAACGTGTCCTGCCCAAAGGCGTGGTCACGGTGGCGTCCAATGACATTGAGGCCGGACAGCTGCAGATGCGCTATCTGGCGAAAAAGCTGGGGGGCAAGGGCACCCTCGCGATCATCATGGGCGACCTGGCGCAAAACTCCACGCATGACCGCACCGAAGGCGTCAAACAGGTGCTCAAGGACTATCCCGACATCAAGATCGTCGAACAACAAACGGCTGAATGGCAGCGCAACAAAGGCATGGACCTGACTAGCAACTGGCTGCTGGCCGGCACCCGCTTTGACGCCATCGTGGCCAACAATGACGAGATGGCCATCGGCGCCGCCATGGCACTGCAGCAAGCCGGTAAAGCCAAGGGTGAAATAGCCATTGTCGGCATCGACGGCCTGCCTGACGGACTGGCGGCGATCAAGCGCGGGATGCTGGTCGCCTCGGTCTTTCAAGACCCCAAGGCCCAAGCCAGCGTCGCACTGCAAGCGGCCATCAAAATGATCAAGGGCGAGCCGGTCGAGACGGATGTCTGGGTGCCCTTTCAGCTGATCACGCCGGAACAGGTGGCCATGTTTGAGCAACATTATAAATAGCGTCGAATGCTAACCCAACCCCGGCACGTCCCAGCGCGTTCAGGCGCTCTACGGTGAAACGCGCCTCCCAGGCCTTTTCGTAATCTTCACGAGGAAAATCGTCAGGGGGCACGCCCTGCTCGAACGCCCTGAACACCTCCTCGGCGTAACGCAGGTTTTTCGGGCACATAGGCGCCGCGGGCATGTCACCGTGCAAATTTTTGCCAAGCGTGGTTGTCGGGTGTTCGGCACCGCGCAACCACTCAGAAGCGGTAGGTGACAGAAGTACCGAAACCGTTGAGAATCCAGTCCCCATACCGCTGATACTTTGTTCGTTGATGGCAAAACCACTCGCAAACAAATGCCCGGATGCAAGCATTGCAGCGAGGCCAAGGGAAGTCTTGAGGATTATTTTTTCATTATTATGACTCCATGATTAATCACTGAACGTGGGTAGCAGAAACGGATGAAGGCGATCCAGGTACTCAGCCATCAAGCAACGTGAGTGTTCGCAGCGAGCTCATGTGCAGGCTCGGGCTTGATCTTGAACCAGAGGGAATACATCGCCGGCAGGAACACCAGTGTCAGCACTGTGCCGGCAAAGGTGCCGCCGATCAGCGTGTAGGCCAGCGTTCCCCAGAACACCGAGTGAGTCAGCGGAATGAATGCCAGCATCGCCGCCAGCGCCGTGAGAATCACCGGCCGCGCACGCTGAACAGTGGCTTCAACCACTGCGTCATAAGGCGAAAGACCGAACTTCTCATTGGCGTGAATCTGTCCGATAAGGATCAGCGTGTTGCGCATCAGAATCCCTGACAACGCAATCAGTCCAACCAAGGCGTTGATCCCGAACGGCTGCTGAAACAACAGAAGAATCGGCACCACACCAATCAGACCCAAAGGCGCCGTGGCGAAAACCATCATCATGGCCGACATCGAACGCACCTGAATAATGATGGTCAGCAACATCAGCGCGATCATGATCGGGAACAACGGCAGCAATGCCTTGTTCGCTTTGTCTGATTCCTCGATGGAACCAGCCAGCTCGATCCGGTAGCCCACGGGCAACTTTTCAATGAGCGGCTGCAACTGCGCCATCACGGCATTGGAGACATCGGGAGGCTGAAGACCTTCGGCCACATCACCGCGTACGGTTATGGTCGGCGTACGATCGCGACGTCGCAGGATAGGCTCCTCCATCCGAACATCGACCACCCCTACCTGGGACAACGACACTCGCTGCCCCTGGGCGCCGGTCAGCGTGAAGGCGGAAATTTTCGACGGATCCAGACGCGTCTCTCCGGCAGAGCGTGCGACCACCTGAACCGAACGAATGTCTTCACGCACCTCGGTAACAGGCACCCCCACCAGCAGGAACTGCAGCTGTTGCGCGACATCCGTCGAGGTCAAGCCGAACGCTTGTAGACGATCCTGATCCAGCGTGAGATGAAGTGCCGGTGCGCGCTCACCCAAGTCCGTGTTGACGGTTCTCATCATTGGGCTGGCAGTCATCACCTCACGCACCTGCGCGGCGATATTACGCAACACCGCCGGATCCGCACCCACCACCCGAAAAGCCACCGGAAAAGGTGAATAAGGACCAAATACCAACTGCGTCACACGCACCCGGGCTTCAGGCGCCAAGCCATCGGCGGCGGCTTGCCTGAGTCGGAGCTTGAGTGCCTCACGCTCTTGCTGATTCGCGGTCAGTACGACGATTTTTGCAAACGAAGGATCGGGCAACTCAGGTGCCATGGCCAGGTAGAAGCGCGGTGCACCCTGACCAATGTAAGCGGTGACGATCTTGGCTTCCGGCTGCGTTGCCAACCACGCCTCGACCTTGGCTGTGGCTACATCAGTCTGCTCGATCGACGTGCCGTAAGGCATCTGCACCTCAACCAGCACCTCGGGTCGATCGGAAGTTGGAAAGAACTGCTTCTTCACCACGCCCATGCTCAGAATCGCAGCAATGAACAAGCCTACGACGCAGACAGCCACCAGGCCTTTGCGGCGGATAACGCCGCCCAGCAGGCGCCTGAAACGCCGGTAATTCGGCGTACCGTAAATGGCGGTGTGACCACCCTCGGGCACCTTGAGCTGCGGCAGCAGTTTGACGCCCAGGTAGGGTGTAAACACCACTGCCACGACCCAGGAGGTGATGAGTGCGATACCGACGATCCAGAACATATTGGCGGTGTACTCACCGGCCGTCGACTTGGCAAAGCCGTTGGGCATAAAGCCGATAGCCGTGACCAGCGTACCCGACAACATCGGAGCGGCCGTGTGGCTCCAGGCATAAGCCGAGGCTTTGATCCGGTCGTAGCCCTCCTCCATCTTCACCACCATCATCTCGATGGCAATGATTGCATCGTCGACCAGCAACCCCAGCGCCAAAATCAACGAGCCCAGGGTAATTCGGTCAAAATCCTTGCCTGTGGCCGCCATGACAATGAACACCGCGGCCAGGGTCAACGGTACTGCCGCGGCGACCACAATGCCGACGCGCCAGCCCATGCTGAGGAAGCACACCAGCAGCACGACGCCCAGCGCGGCAAAGAACTTCAGCATGAACTCGTTGACGGACGCCCCAATGTTCACCGCCTGGTCCGTGACCTTGGTCAGACTCATGCCCAAGGGCATTTGCTCATTGATCGCTGCAGCCTCGGCTTCCAGCGACTTCCCCAGATCCAGGCCGTTCCAGCCATCGCGCATGACCACGCCGAGCAACAATGCAGGCTCGCCGTTGTTACGCACCAGGAACGTCGCCGGGTCCTCATAACCGCGCTTGACCTCGGCCACATCGGACAACTTGAGGGTTCTGCCCTGCACCGTCAGTGGGGTATCACGAATCTTCTGCAGATCGTCAAATGCACCATCCAGACGAATGAAAACCTGCGGGCCCTTGGCTTCAACCGAGCCGGCCGGAGTCATCATGTTCTGCGTGTTCAGCGCACTGAAGATGTCTCGTGCGGAAATGCCCAGTGTCGCCAGACGCTCGTAGGACAGCTCGACGAAAATGCGCTCGGCCTGTTCACCGATGATATTGACCTTCTTCACTCCCGCTACATGCAGCAAACGCTGGCGCAAGCCCTCGGCTTCGCGCACCAGCAAGCGTTGCGGTTCACCCTTGGCCTTTAGCGCATAAAGAGCGAAGGTGACATCGGAATACTCATCATTGACCATCGGCCCGATTACCCCGGACGGCAACCCTTTCTCCTCATCCAGGATTTTCTTGCGAGCCTGGTAAAACTCCTCCTGAACAGCGGAGGGCGGTGTGCTATCGAGCAGGTAAACCGTGGTGAAGGCCAAGCCGGGCCGGGTAAAGGTCTCGGTCCGATCGTACCAACGCAGTTCCTGCATGCGTTTTTCCAGCTTTTCCGCCACCTGGTCTTGCATCTCCTGAGCCGTTGCCCCAGGCCAGGCTGTCACCACCGTCATTTGCTTGATGGTGAATGCGGGGTCTTCCGCACGTCCCAGTTTGAAGAAGACAAACAGCCCACCCACAGAAATAAGCAGGATCAAGAACAGGGTGATTGAGCGCTCGCGCACCGCCAGTGCGGACAAATTGAACCCGCTCATCGACGCACCTCGGCCACGGGTGGCTGAAGGGTCATTGCCGTTTCAGTCCTGACCTGCTCTCCCTCACTCAACAGGTGAGCGCCCAATGCAACGACACGATCCCCCACCTGCAAATCACCCATCACGCGCACGCTGGCTTCATTGTTCAGACTGCGAACCGTGATCGGTCGCCAGGCCACACGCTCCGGCTCGCCCCCGACCACCCAGACGCCCGGACCTTTACCTGCGTCGTAAAGGGCCCCCATGGGCACCTGCAACTCCCTGGCATCGGCAACCTCCGCATCAGCTATCACCACTGAGATCGTCGAGCCCAGCGTCGCCTTGGAAAGTACCCCCTCCAACACATAACGCGCTTCGAAAGTTCGGGTCTGTCGGTCAGCTGAATCGGATAGTTGGCGTAAACGCGCGCTGCCTGCACTTAGGCTCTGCCCATAGAGCTCAACCGTCGCCGACGAACCCAACGAAGGACGTAGCGTCTCGGGTAACTGGATCACTGCCTCGCGTTGTCCTGAATGGGCAACGCGCACCACCACCTGACCTGCGCCAATCACCTGCCCCGGCTCCGCCAAGGTGTCCACCACAACCCCGTCGGCATCAGCCAATAACGTCGAGTAACCCGTCGCGTTTCTCGCCACATCAGCCTGGGCTTGGGCCGCGTTGAGTTGGGCTTTCGCCGAGTCGGCAGCCGCTTTAATTCCTGCGTAAGTGGAAGCGGACACCGCTCCGACAGATACCAGATCACGGTAGCGAAGCTCATCATCAGAGGCCTGCCGGGCCCGAGCCAAGGCCGCCAGTACGGCGTCCTGCTGTGCCCGTGCGGTCAGCGTCAGATCGTTAGCATCGATTCGCATGAGTGGCTGCCCGCGCTTGACACTCTGTCCGGTATCCACCAAGCGCTCCAACACTTTCCCTGGCACTCGAAAACCGAGATCACTCTGAACTCGGGCAGCGACGATACCGGTGAACACCCGTGGCGCAGGCGCGGAAGGTTGAACCACACCGATACGCACCAAGGGCACTTGGAGACGAGGATCTGCAGGCATGGCTTCGTTGCATGCAGCCAGGGCAAACGGCAACAAACCAATGAAAATAAATAATCTGTAATGGCGCTGGATCATGGAGACCTCTCGGTAGCGGATGCACCATGCTTATTCAAGTAACCATTTATGTCAATAGTCACAATCCAGGCAAATGATAGTCGCCCTGCAGATCAGGGCAACCGAGAGTGGTTTGATATCTGATTTTTCAGACGCGCTCGCTGACACGGGTGCGCAACACATCTGCCAGCTGCAACGCTTAAGGCATCAGGCTACGCAGAACAAGATTGGAGATGAGCGAAGGGGCCTCTTCAACAAAATCGAGGTTGTACTGCAACAACAAAGGGTTGATGAAGGGCCGTAGAGCGAGATGTATCGCTTCGACTGTCTCATCCAACGGTGTCTTGCGTTCAAACTCCCCAAGCTCTCGCCCCTGACGCACGATTTGCAACACAAAGTGCTTGATACGTGCGTCATAGACCTGCGAGCTGGGCCAGCTTTCCGACGCGGCGAACGCTGCGATGTCATAGAGTTTTCGGTCGTTAAAAAACAGGTTCACACCTGTAACGATCAGGGTTTTGACCAAGCGCCGAAAGCGCTCGGTCGGCGAGATGGCGTCCGCATTGATCGCCTGTTCCACCGTCGCGACGATTTGCTCCAGGCAATGTGCGCAGATGGCATCACCAATCGCCTGTTTGGAATCAAAGAACTTGTAGATGTAAGCCTTGGAAAAACCGATGGCCTTGGCCAGATCGGAGACCGTTGTTTTACCGTAACCGTATTGACTGAAATGTTCGTTGGCCGCCGCAACAATCTGGTCTCGAATGTCGTGATCGGCTGGGCCACGGGCGCTGGGCGAAGATATTGATGGCGGGTTCATGCGATCAGCTTACTCACCCAAAGGGTGATTGACAACAAGTGACCAAATTGTAATATGGTCACATACCCAACCATTCCGAAGGTATCGCATGTACCCTCCTCTTCGTTTCGCCGCCTTGCTGTGTTTCGGTATGGTTGCGGGCTGCACAGTGGGCTCCGACTACTCAGAACCCATTATGGAATTGCCCGAGCATTTCTCGACTCAAACACCCAAAGCACAACAGGCGAGTGCTACAACAACCGATCTAGCCGCTTGGTGGAACACGTTCAATGACCCGGTACTGAGCCAACTGATAAATCGAGCGCTTGAACAGAATCTCGACTTGGCCCAGGCAACTGCAAGGATCAAGCAGGCTCGTGCAGGTCTGAGCGCAGCCAACGCCGCCCTTTTGCCATCGGCCACCGTCAATGCTCAAGCAGCCCGGGCCCGTCAGTCAGTAGAGACACCGCTAGGCCAGGTGCTGAACTCAAACCCTTCCTATGATCGCTACGGGAGTGCCTACGAGGCGGACTTGAATGCAGGCTGGGAGCTGGATGTGTTTGGTGGGCTGCGCCGGGGCAAAGAGGCCGCCCTCGCCGACTATCAGGCATCGCAAGCCGGAGCAATTGCCACACGCCTGGCAGTGGTGGCGCAGACCGCAGACCTTTACCTCAGCGTCCGTGGCCTGCAGGCACGCTTGGAAATTGCCCGACAGCAAGTTGAGACTCGCCAACAGTTGCTCACTACCCTTGAACACCTCTACGCAAAAGGACTGGTTGCTGATCTGCAATTGAACCAGACCCAAGGATCGCTGAATCAAGCCCAGGCAACCGTACCGGTACTGCAAGCCAGCCTCGACGCGGCGATGAATGCCTTGGATGTATTGTTGGGCAAACCACCGGGCACTTACAGCGCGCAGTTGACTGAGCCGGCGCGTATACCCGATGTGCCAAGCTTCGCCAAAATGGGCTCTCCGGCCGACCTGCTACGCCGGCGCCCTGACTTGATCGTCGCTGAGCGCCGCCTTGCGGCATCCAGCGCCCGCATTGGCGAAGCCATTTCCGAGTATTACCCCAAACTCTCCGTGAGTGCCTTGCTAGGCAGCGCCACATCGGTCTCCAGCGCAAATCTGTTCAGCAACGGCGCCAGCCAGGCCTCGACGGTATTGGGATTGCGCTGGAGACTGTTCGATTTTGGCCGCATCAACGCCCAGATTGACTTGGCGAAAGGCCAGGAAGCGGAAGCGTTAGCCGCTTACCGCCAGTCAGCTCTACGGGCCACCGAGGACGTCGAAACCGCTTTTTCGGCGCTGGTCAACCGCAAGCAGCAATCGACAAAGCTCGCCCAGGCCGAGTCTGCCTATGCGAAAGCCCGAGCGACGTCGTTTGCCGCGTATCAAAAAGGTGTTATCAGCCTGATCGAAGTGCTGGACGCCGATGAGCACCTGTTAGCGGCATCTGACGGTAGAGCACAGGCACAAACCGAATCGGCTCGCGCTGCTGTGGCCACATTCAATGCATTGGGAGGCGGCTGGAAGAGCGACGACTCAGAGTCTCGCTTTATCACGAAGGCACACTAGCGCCCTTTGAATGTAATACCGCCGTTTCATCCCAATTTACGGCCTTAATCGGCCGTTTTTTTCTGGCGCACAGTGATTTACCAAGCGCCGGATTAATTACAAAAAAATGTACCAAGAAAACTTCGTGGATTCCTGAGGGCAGAAATGGGCTTGATTCTGGACTGGTTTTCATCGGGTATCGAGCCTCCAAAAAATCGCGAAGAGCGCAACACCAACCTGGCTCGACCGATTGCGGAACACTCACAAAGGTCACTATATTGACCAAAACGGTCGGTGATATCTATAGTGCCCTCGCCGTCACTCATCCTTCAACGAGGCTATACATGTCAGCTGATTTTCATCATCTATTGCTGGTTTTCACGGTCTACGTCATCGGTGCGGCAAGTCCAGGGCCGAGCAATATGCGCATCATGGGGGTTGCCATGCAGCAAGGCAGGCAAGCCGCCCTCTGCTTGGCGGCAGGGGTGGTAAGCGGCTCACTGTTCTGGGGCTTCCTTGCCGCCACGGGCATATCCGCTGTCCTGGCCGAGTACGCGAAAGCGCTGATTGTCATGAAGGTTTTGGGAGGAGCTTATCTGCTTTTCCTCGGTTTCAAAGCTGCTCGTTCTGCACTCAAGACCGATGAGCAACTTGAGAAAGGTGCTGCTACCCAATCGTCTAAAATAACCGGCTTCAAGCTGTACCAACGTGGCCTGCTCATGCATCTGACCAACCCCAAGGCACTCCTTGGCTGGGTCGCCACGATGACGCTTGGCTTGGGCCCAGAAGCTTCGCAATCGACAGTTTCCCTCATTTTGGCAGGTTGCGCGGTACTCAGCATCACCATCTTCTGCGGCTATGCAATTGCCTTCTCAACTGCGCCCATGATTCGTGCTTACCGGTGTGCGCGCCGATGGATTGAAGGTTCGCTGGCGATGGTTTTCGGAGCGGCAGGACTTAAGCTTTTGTTAACGAGGACCTAATGGAGGCGAAGCGTTATTTTTTCTCTTCGCATCCATTCTCAGCTTTTCTCACTTCAGCCCATTGAGTAGGTTCGTCGAACAGAAGAATCTCCGGTTCCATGGCCAGTGCACGAGCAATCGCCACCCGCTGTTGCTGGCCGCCGGAAAGGAACGCCGGGTATTGCTCCGCCACGCGCGCCGGCAGCCCCACCTTGTCCAGATAACGCCGAGCACGCTCTTCAGCCTCCTTTTTGCTGACACCCAGTACCCGGCGCGAGGCCATGGTGATGTTTTCCAGCACAGTCATATGGCTCCACAAGTTGAAGTGCTGGAACACCATGGACAGACGGGTACGCAGTCGTTGCAGTTCAGCAGCGTCAGCCACATGCATACCATGGTGGTCCTTGACCATGCGAATCGGCTTGCCATCCAGACTCATGGCACCATCGTTGAGGGTTTCGAGAAAGTTGATGCAACGCAGGAAGGTACTTTTACCCGAGCCGCTGGCGCCGATCAGGCTGATGACATCACCGGTTTTGGCGCTCAGAGAAACGCCCTTGAGCACTTCGTGGTTACCGTAACATCCGAACCAATGAGTGCGCTCTCGATCTGGGCACCTGGCATCATCAGCTGCAAGCCTTCAATCAGCTTGTCACCGGCTTCCGTCAACGCCTCAAGTGGCATGGCTGGCAGGCTTTCGAGAATGAACCACATGTGCTTTGCATCAGCGCTCAGTCGTGTTCTGACGCCTTGGCGCCAATTCCAACGGCGGCAAGTCACCCCTTTGTCGTCCCGCCAGACGACCTCACCCGAATCAGGGTACTCATGGGCAGGGGCGCCTTCTTTCACGGTGTCAAAGGGTTCGCTGCCATCAGCGACAGCAAGTCGTGGCGACCCCACATAGGCTTCGACATTCTCCCCCCCGACAGGGACGGCATACTCAATGCTGATCGCATTGTAGAGGTCTACCACCGGATCGATGCTCGGCAGGCTGCCGTCACGCAGCACCCGCTTGCGCAGCGCTTCAGCCGAACAAGGGGTACGCTGCGGTTTGGCACCGAATTTTCGGAAGAGATCCGCCCAGGCCGCCAGGTGAGCGTCCGCCCAACTGGCGCCGCCTGCCGCGACCGATTGACAGGCTCGATCCAAAGCTTCCCTGGCGATGTCCGGATTGGTAATTGGCGCAGCTTCGACCACAATGCTCAACGCTCTGAACTCAGGGGCCAGATTGGCAACATCTTGGTCGATTGACGGCAGTACGGACAGCATCAGAGAATCCCCTTGAACCCTAAATTTCATCACATGCTAGCGACCAATGACCAAAAAAGTCAATATATCGACCGAGCCAGGTGCTGATGCTCAGGCTGTCAGCGAAGCTGTAGCCCGCAAGCTCAAATATGAGCGAAAAAAGCAGAAGATCACCTTGGACGAGCTTTCTCGTCGCTCAGGTGTCAGTAAGGGGATGGTCGTCGAAATAGAGAAATGCACCGCCAACCCAAGCATCGGCATCCTGTGCAAAATCGCCGCAGCGCTAGGTCTTTCGGTGGCGGATGTTGTGAATGTGGCGGATACCCCCTCTGCCCACCTGATCGAAAGTCAGGATATACCGACCCTTTGGACCGGGAGCCTTGGAGGTTCAGCGCGGCTTCTTGCCGGGACAACCGGGCCCAACATGATTGAACTATGGCGCTGGGAGATGTTTCCAGGGGAGTCATTTGCGTCGTCAGGACACCCGCAGGGCACTTTTGAATTGTTCCACGTAGAGAAAGGAACCCTTCAATTCAAAGTAGGCGAGACAGAGCTGATCATTAATGCCGGTTGCTCCGCGGTGGCCAAAACGGACCTTCCACACGCCTACTCAAACGGCGGTAAATCCAAGCTGACATTCACTATGTCCGTCACTGAAATACATCAGTCAGCCCCAGAGATCTGAGTTTTACTGCAGCAGGGCTCAAGACGCCATCGCCCTTCCAGGAGTCGGGTTTACCTGCCGCGCTCGGCGGCAGGCATGAAGGTCATCTAGCGGTTTTTCCAGGCATCCGAAGCCGGCGCACGGGTCGCGGTAGGGATGGCAGTTACCTGCCACCCCCCCGCACAGATCCGTACGTGCGGAACTACCGCATACGGCTCCTGCCTCGGGTATGTGACGCGAAGCGATCCTCAGGGTAAGGATGTGCATTTCTGGGTCTAGGTATGTAGAGATCGGCAAGGCGTCCGTAGCGTGACCATTGAAGCCGATTTCGCTGGCTGCGACGTGTGAGGGCTTGCCGCCATAGACGGCATACCGCCAACCGAAAACCACCAAGACGTATCAGGTTTCCCGGCACCGCGTGGTAATTGAAGTATCCCGTGACCACCCGGGTAAGCCACTGACCCACGACTTGAACAGACTCGTGGCGTCGGCGTTTCAGTTCATCCCGAATGGCCCGCAGGCGAGAAGAAAACTCACCGGGCTTACGTCTGGGCCTACGGCACCACGCCATTCTCGGCACTCAGGGCCGTGGTTTACGACTTCAGCCCGAGTCGGGCGGGAGAGCATGCGCGCAACTTCCTGGGAGCCTGGAACGGCAAGCTGGTATGCGATGACTTCGCCGGCTACAAAGCTAGTTTCGAAAAAGGCATCACTGAAATCGGCTGCATGGCCCATGCCCGCCGCAAGTTTTTCGATCTGCATGTAGCCAAGAAAAGTCAGTTGGCGGAACAGGCGCTGCACTCGATTGGCGGCTTGTACGAAGTTGAACGGCAGGCCCGAGACATGAGCGATGAGGATCGTTGGCGAATACGCCAGGAAAAGGCCGCGCCGATAATCAACACGCTGCATGACTGGATGTTGGCCCAGCGCGATTTGGTGCCCAACGGCTCGGCCACTGCCAAAGCCCTCAATTACAGCCTGAAACGCTGGGTAGCGCTGACGCGCTACCTGGACGATGGGGCTGTGCCCATCGATAACAACCAGATCGAAAACCAGATACGACCGTGGGCACTTGGGCGCTCGAACTGGCTGTTCGCCGGGTCGCTGCGCAGCGGCAAACGAGCGGCAGCGATCATGAGTTTGATCCAGTCGGCACGCATGAATGGGCATGATCCGTATGCCTACTTGAAGGACGTTCTGACCCGCCTACCTACACATCGAGCAAGCGAGGTCGAGCTACTGTTACCCCAGCGCTGGAGCCGTTCACCTTCCAAAGAGGCAGGTGTTGTTTGAGTCGCTCGTATTTGGCGAACGTCAATCCAGCGGGTTGAAGGAGCGGTTCATGGCTACAAGATCACCATGGCTTGGGTTCGGCCCGAGCCACTCGAAGTGCTGGGGCAGTTCATCTCTCTTTATTGCTGCCTGTCCCTTAACTGCCACCGCTAGAGCCCTGCGCATGGTTTCAGCGTCATAGTCACAGCAGTAGCACGGTGTGGACGGTTGTTGCCTCCAAGACTCTTCAAGAGAACCGCCGTCAACCGGGTCGAAGCCAGCTTGGTTCACCAGTGACATTACCGTCTCTTTGGCCTCGTGATCGTCACCCGCTACCGCTGCCGCCAGGCGACCTTCAGTACCCTCCGGAAGACCTAGCTCTGCCAAGGTATAGGCCAGCACATTGTTGAAAGCTTTAATTACAGGACGCCCAATTTGCTTAGTCACCCAGACGCTTTCCGTCATCCCTTGATCGATTTCAGCAATGTGGGGATCACGCAAGCCAGGGTAATAATTACTGGTGTCCACCACCGGGACGCTGTCAGGCACAGAGGTAAACAGGTCAGAAGGGAGTGCGCTCAACGCAGGTAGCGGTATCGACAGTACGATCAAATCCACCCCATCTACCGCGCCTCGAATATCTGCAGGTTCCGCTCCAATTTCTTCGGCGAACGCACGAACGCCGTTGACGCCTCCAGAGTTTGCGACACGGATCTCATGACCGGCAGCTCTAAGCTTACGGGCGATGGTACCCCCGATATTTCCGGTTCCGATGATGCCGATTTTCATGGCTAAACCTCGTTAATTGATTGCCTTGCACCGAGTTTAGGGTGCTCATGAGATAATGGTAAGTACACACCAAAAGGTGGGTAACTCACTTGCGAGAAAGAAATGGGACGAGACTGGAACTGCGACGATCCACAAAATCGAAGAAATTGGGCTGAGGCGACGACTGAAACTCTTCGCATACTGGAAGGGAAATGGAAGATCATCATCTTGTGCCAGCTTTTCGCGGCAAAGGGCGCGCTTCGCTTCTCGGATCTGGAGAAATTGATCGAGGGGATCAATCAGAAGATGCTGATCCAACAGCTTAAGCAGCTAGAAAAGGACGGTATCGTACTCCGGACGGTGTACCCGCAGGTGCCACCTCGGGTGGAGTATCAGCTCACGCCTATTGGCCATGCACTCGGGCCGTCAATCCAGGCGTTGATTGAATGGGCGGAGATGAGGCGCGATCACGTCTGAGCGCTATGAGTGGACTTGCCCCTACCAGACCAGACACTGCGAATAGCCTTGTCGTTATCCTTACGAAAGTCGGCGATGGTTTTGAAATCTGGAGCCAAACGGCCCGTCAGCCACATCAACTCGACGTTGCGCTGGGCCTGCTGGGTCCAGCCCGGCGTCACTGGCGGCGTCACTGGCGGCGCATAGGACAATTCGAGTAGCCACGTCCAATTTTTTGCTTGGAATGATCGCGTCCAATGCATGTTGAACATCTGGGTAGCTGGATGCCAAACGTGAAGGCATGTCTTTTTCCTGGCCCACTTTAGATGGAGTGTGAAAGACCTAAGGTTGTTTGTCTTATGCTATTTGATCCATCGGCAATGTTTTCACACAACCTGGGCCAAAAGCGGACATTTTCCACCTCACGCTCACACACGGGTATCCCCCCATACCTTTTCGCCTGCATCCAGCGCTATAGAGGCAATGGCCTATCCTGTACAACCCGCTTCATAACAAGTGTCGAAGTCAGCCGCAGCACATTGGGCAACGTCGATAGGCTTTCATCATAAAGCCGTTGAAATGCTGGCAAATCCTGAGTGATGACGTGCAATAGATAGTCCGGTTCCCCAAATAACCTTTGGGCATCGACCACCTGCGGGATGTCAACCAGTGCCGCCTCGAAAGCCTCGACAGCCTGTCTGTTCCCCTCACGCAATGTAGCAAACACCATGGCAGAAAAGTTAAAGCCCAATGCACCCGGGTCCAGCTGTGCTCTATAGCCGAGCAATACACCCGACTCTTCCAGTGCCCGTACTCGTCGATGACAAGGGGAAAGACTCAGCCCCACACGCTCGGCCAATTCGGTGACCGAAAGGCGACCGTCCTTTTGCAGCTCAGAAAGAATCTTTCGATCAATCCTATCCATCTGGAATAATCTCCCCACCTGCAGCAATCAAATGATTATCTTTGGAAGTAAATTCTAACAGTAATTCATTATTCTTCCTCGCACCAATAATTACCGGAGCCGGACGATGCAGCACGCGGTGTGTCAGCAGCAGAGGTGGGTAGCACCATGACCTTGAGCGTTTTTGTTGCCTTTTGGGCAGTGTCGATTCTATTCGTTATCACGCCGGGCGCAGATTGGGCCTATGCGATTTCGGCGGGTATGAAGGGCCGAGTCGTCATACCCGCCGTGGGCGGGCTCGTGTCCGGCCATTTGATCGCGACCATGATTGTTGCCGGTGGTATCGGCACGCTGGTTGCGAACCACCCCACTGCCTTGACCGTACTGACCGTTGCCGGGGCGGGCTATCTGCTTTGGTTAGGTCTAAATATGCTTGCCCGCCCCGCTACGCCACACTCTGATGATGTTCAGACGTCGGGGTCCTGGAAGCGCTGGGCGATCAAGGGTCTTTGCGTGAGCGGGCTGAATCCGAAGGTGTTCCTGCTGTTCCTGGCGCTTTTGCCTCAGTTCACCGACGCCACCGCTGTCTGGTCTGTTCCGATGCAGATGATTGCACTGGGGTTCATCCACACGGTCAGTTGCGGCGTGATCTATCTGCTGGTCGGATTTGGCTCACAGGTGGTCCTGCAGGCACGTCCAGCTGCGGCTCGTTTCGTCAGCCGATTCTCCGGCGCAGCGATGATCATCATCGCGATCGCTCTGCTCACCGAGCAAATGCTGGGTTAATCCATTTTTAAACGAGGCGACACCATGACCGATCAGTCTTCACCATATGGCGGTACCTCTGACGTCTCCCAGGCACCGCGCGTCCGGATCCCCCATCTAAAACAGATGAAAGTAGAGGGCCAGAAATGGGCGATGCTCACTGCGTATGACATGTACAGCGCAGCCATCTTCGAGGAAGCGGGAATACCCGTCCTGTTAGTCGGCGACTCTGCGTCCAACAATGTCTATGGTAATGAATCCACCCTATCCATCACTGTCGACGAACTTATCCCTCTGGTTCGCTCGGTCAGCCGTTCGACACGGCGGGCGCTGGTGATCGCCGATCTTCCTTTCGGCTCTTATCAGGCCTCGGCGGAGCAATGTTTCCATACCGCCGTCCGGTTCATGAAGGAAGGCGGTGCGCATGCTGTCAAACTCGAGGGAGGAGTTGAAATGCTGCCTCAGGTCGAGAAACTCGTTCAGTCCGGCATTCCCGTCATGGCTCACATCGGCTTCACGCCGCAGATGGAACATCAACTAGGTGGTTATCGTGTTCAAGGTCGGGGCGAAGATGCGCAGCGCCTGATAGACAGTGCCAGAGCGTTTGAAGCAGCGGGTGCATTTGCTGTTTTGATCGAGATGGTGCCAGGAGATGTGGGGCGAGCGATCACTGAAGCCATTTCAATTCCTACCGTCGGGATTGGCGCAGGTAGCCAATGCGATGCCCAGGTGCTGGTCTGGCAGGATATGGCAGGACTGCGCACCGGTCGCTTGCCGCGATTCGTCAAACAGTACGCTGACCTTCGTTCAGTGCTTCACACGGCGGCAAGGGACTTTGCACTTGAAGTGGGGGCAGGAACGTTCCCAGGTCCCGAACACACATTTTAACTGCGCGGGAATCGTTATGAAGAGCCCCAGAGAACGCGCAGCTGAAGGTTTACAGATAGGCGACCGGTTCACGATATTCCGCTGTTTTTCAGATGAGGAGATTCGTCAATTTTCGCAAATTTCTCGCGACTACAATCCGGTTCACTGTGATGCACGCTATGCGCAACTGCGCAGGTTCAAGACGCCCATCGCCCATGGCCTGCTCACAGCCAGTCTCATCACTGAAATTGGCGGGCAAATCGGTTGGCTGGCGACGGGGATGAACCTTGCATTCAAACGGCCGGTTTACCCGGGAGAGTCGATCGCCTGCCACTGGCTGATCGTTGACATCGATGAACGTGGTCATGCAAAAGCCGAAGTCAGGGTACTCAACGCAGAGGGCATCACCGTGCTGGAGGCGACCACAACTGGCGTGCTCCCCGGAACCGAAGAACGAGAATGCCTCAAACAGATGCTTTCTGAAGGAGATCCTACCAACGGTGCTGCCGTCTCCATAAATTGACCGGGTGGACGATCGTGTGTCGATTTCTCAACACACTCGTAGAACAAGTGTCCCTACTCGGCTCAAGTACTGGATTGAGCCTGGGCTGTCTGAATCAGCCGCTCAATCCCGCCCATCAAAAACTGCTCAACGGCTTCGTCTACCAGAAATCCGTCCTGGACCTTGCCGGTCACGCCGCCAATCACAATCTGCGGATAGACCACCAGTTGCGCCTGGATGGCCCACAAGGTTTCATTCAGTTGTTGATGAGCCCGCACGCCACCGGTAAAGGCCGGGGAGGCGGTAAAGGTCAGCACCGGTCGGCCGCTCAGTACCGAATGGCCATGGGGGCGGGACAACCAATCCAAGGCGTTTTTCAACAACCCCGACATGCCGTGATTGTACTCCGGCGAACCGATCAACAGCCCGTCGGCCTCGGCCACCGCGGCACGTAGGGCGACCACCGCCGGCGGCGCGTGGGGGCCATCGTGGTCTTCGTTATAGGGCGGAATATCCTGCAGTCCATGCAGGCTCAGTCGCACCGAATCGGGCAACCTTTCGGCCACCGTACGCAGCACCGCCGTGTGCGCCGATTGCCGACGCAGACTGCCGGATAAACCCAGAATATTGATAGTTGCTGTCATGGATGGCATTCCTGGCGAATCGTTTGTACCCAGTCCCAAGCCAAAGCTCAACGACCCAGGCCCTGCATAAAGACCGCGGCCTTGGCCACCTTGTCGGACTTGTTGCGCCAGGCATGGCGGGTACCGTTCTGGATCACCACCTCGCCGCTGCGCACCAGGCGTTCCTGGCCGTCATCCAACTCCAGCCATAATTCACCTTCGATCAGCACTACATAGTCGATCGTCGGGGTGCGGTGCATACCCGGCACCTCGGGTTCGAAGCACTCGATCAGCCCCGGCAACGCTTCGAGCATCTCGCCAAACGCCCGTTGCGGGTCCACTGGCGCAGCCATCACCGAATCCGGCGGCAGGCTGATCATCAGCAAGGACGAACCACCCGCCCCCGGCAACAACGAGCCGCCCAGTGTGCTCTGATCGCCGTCGAGCGCCGGCCCAGCGAGCCAGACCAAGCTGAAGCCATAACCCGGAATATCGCTGAAATCCTTGGCCCGGGGGGCACAGGCGTCGCTGATAAACACCGACTTGCCCTGCCCATCGTGACCGGTGACCACTCTACGTATCTGCATTGTGCTTTCTCCTGCCCAGCCCATGGCGAGGGCACGGAACTATCCGCGCCCTCGCGCCATTCAAGGACGAATAACGAAGTTGCCGAAACCACCCTGGCGATTCTCGATCCCGCTGATGGCCTGGTTGACGTCTTCCAGGGCAAACACGCTGTGCTCGAAGAACGACAGGTCCAGTGCGCCGGACTCCACCATATCAGCCATGTTCTGCCCTTGGCCGGTGGTGAACCAGGCCGAACCGCTGAGCTGGATATCATTGTCCATCATCCAGTGCAGATCGAGCGGCACTTCACCCGCTACCGCGCCGATATTGACCAGATGCCCGCCGCGCCGCAGGCCGCGCATGGCGTCCACCAGGCCCGCGGCAGGAGCGCCGGGCCCAAGAGCATCGATCACCACATCCAGGCCTTCGCCGCCGGTGACCCGGTCAGTCCACTCGTGGGTTGGGCAGGAACCCAGGGAAAGGATTTCGATACGTCCCGGCGCAGCCAGGTCCTTGACCCGCTGGAACAGCGTCTCGTTGCGCGCGGTGCCGAGGATCTTGCGTACCCCCATCGCCAACGCCAGCGCCACGGCTCCCAGGCCAAGGGTGCCAGTGATGCCGTTGATCAGGATCGTACTGCCCGGACCGGCATTGGCCTTGATCAAGGCGCGGTAGGCGGTCCCCAGGTAACCCAGGCGCGCGGCGGTTTCGAAGCCCAGGTTATCCGGCAGCCGCACCAGGCTGTACTGCGGTGCAGGCATGTATTCGCAAAGGCCACCGTAAGGGTAATCCTCGAACATCCTCGGGCTGCGCGGGGTAAAGCCGAAATAACCGTTGAAGGTGTAGGCACTGCAACCGGTGGTATTGCCGGCACGGCAGGCGCGGCACGAACCGCAGTAACGCGCCGGATTGACATAGACCCGATCACCGGGCTTGAAGTCGTAGACCTGATCGCCCACGGCCTCGATCACCCCGGCCGGGTCCAGGCCAAAGATCGCCGGAAGTTTCGGCAATGGCAGATGAGGGAACCAGGTGACCCAGTTGGTCAGGATATTGTGCAGGTTGGGCACGATGCCGCAGGCGGCGACCTTCACCAGCACCTCTGTGGGGCGAATGGCCGGCACCGGTACCTCTTCGATTTGCATCGGCTGGCCGCCTTCGTACATACGTGCTGCACGCATCATTTTCGGACTCATGACTTTCTCCAACGTTTTTTGTTGTTGTTCTCGGCGGCGGCCTGAATCAGACAGGCACGCCTTTTATACAGAATTCGTGGGACTCAGCGCAGGCCATCCTCGCCTTTGACGTCACTGGCGGCGAGACCGCCGATACGCGCGTGGATCCGCCCGCCGGTGGCCATGGCCAGGCCGAAGGCGATCTCGTTGCGGCGCGGACCGTCCCACAGACTCATCTCGGCCACGCCGAAGTGACTGCGCACATACGCCGCCTGGATATGCCCAAGGGGGATCATGATCCGCGAACCGGGCCCGGCGATGCTTTTTGCCGCCGGGACGATGGCCTTGGGATTGCCCAACGCTTCACGCATGGCCCAGCCACCCGCCTCGTGCCACACCGCGCCATGCTCCAGTTCACCGTCCTCACCGACGATGGCGCCCTTGCCATAGGCCTGGATCCGTTCCGGGCCGCCCAGGGCGGTGATCAGGCGCAGGGACAATTCACTGCCCAGGGCCCGCAGTTGCTCCATGAACGGCAACAGGTTTTCTTCATAACGCCCGGCATAGGGATTCTCCACCACCGCCACGGCCACCGCGATCAACAACGGCTCCGCCACCACCGGGCCGCCCTCATGATGCACTTCTTCTATATCCAGTTTGAATTTGCGGATCTTCACCAACGACATGCTTGATCTCCGGCAGGCACCCGCCTGTAAGAAGTTGCTTGGCGGGCTTCCATAATATGCATTTTGTAATGTATGGTGCAAGAAATTATGTTTTATGCACAAAAAGGAAAAGCACTCCATGAAACTGATCTCCTATCACCATGACCAGCAAGCCTGCTTTGGCGCAGTGGTTGACGACCAGGTCATCGACCTGGGCCGGCAATTCCCCGGAGTCGACAACCTGGCGGCACTGCTGGCCAATCCACAACTGCTGTTGCAGGCCCGGGCCCGGGTCGCTGAAGTGGCGCCGGACTATCCCCTGGCCAGCGTGCACCTGGACCCGGTGATCCCGGCTCCGGGCAAGGTCATCTGCGTCGGCATCAACTATGTGGCCCATGCCGAAGAAGCCGGACGCAAGGTCGGCCAGTACCCGGTGATCTTTCAGCGTTTCGCCGAAACCCTGCTGGCCCATGGCGAGCCGCTACTGCGCCCGACCGTCTCCGAGCAGTTCGACTTTGAAGCAGAGTTGGCGGTGGTCATTGGCAAAGGCGGCGCGCATATCGCCGTGGAAGACGCCATGGAGCACGTCGCAGGCTACACCTGCTTCAACGACGCCAGCGTGCGCGACTGGCAGTTCCACACGCACCAGTACGGCATGGGCAAGACCTTCCGCAGCACTGGCGCCCTTGGCCCATGGCTGGTAACCGCCGATGAAATTGCTGACTATCGCGCGCTGCAAGTTCGCGGCATTCTCAACGGTGAACAGCTACAGGAGGGTTCCCTGGGCGACCTGGCGTTCGATATCCCGACGCTGATCGCCTACGTCTCCAAGGCCCTGACTTGGAACCCGGGCGATATCCTGGCGACCGGCACCCCGAGCGGCATCGGTTTCAAACGTACGCCGCCAATTTTCCTCAAGCCCGGGGACATCTTCGAGGTGGTGATCACCCAGATCGGCACCTTGTCCAACCCGGTGATCGACGAGGCTTGAAGCCCGCTTCGCACAAACAATGACAAGAATCAGGAGCAAAGCATGAACACCCTTCCGCGCATCAACTTCACCCACACCGGGACCTTCTGCGCCGACCTAGACAACATGGTCGATTTCTATTGCAGCAAGCTGGGCTTTGTCGTCAGCGACAAAGGCGTGGCGTCCACCGGCCACCGCCTGTTTTTCATGACCCAAAATCCTGAAGTCCACCATCAATTGGTGCTGTTCGATGGCAAGCCGGTGGACCTGCCTTTCAACCCGATCAACCAGCTGTCCTTCCTGCTCGACTCCCTGGAAGACCTGCAGCGTTTTTACCAGTTCGCCAAGGCCAACGGCATCGGGCCCATTGACCAGGTTGACCATGGCAACGCCTGGTCCCTGTACTTCAAGGACCCGGAAGGCAACCCGATCGAGATGTACGTCGACTCGCCCTTCTATACCGCCCAGCCGTGCCGCGAACCTTTGGACCTGGAGCAAAGCACTGAGCTGATCCGCGCCCAGACCCACGCCATGTGCCTGCGTCGTCCCGGATTCCAGACCCGTGCCGAGTGGATGCAATCCATCAGCGAGCGAATCGCCGAACAGCGCGTGCGCTGGTAAGCCTCCTGGCGGCGACCGGCGTCGGGCCGGTCGCCCACATATGCACTCAGAGCCATGCCATGCATAAGAATCTGATAGCGGGACAGTGGATTGAAGGCTGCGGAGTCAGGGAAAACCTCAGCCCCTCGGATATCCATGATCTGGTCGGGCTGTATGCCCAGGCCAGCGCCGAAGACGCGCGCAACGCCATCCAGGCCGCGCGGGTCGCGCAACCGATCTGGGCGGCCAGAAGTCCGCAGCAACGGGCCGATGCCCTGGATTTCGTCGGCAGCGAATTGCTTGCCCGCCGGGACGAGCTCGGCCATCTGCTGGCACGGGAAGAAGGTAAAACCCTGCCGGAAGCCACGGCGGAAGTGATGCGCGCCGGACAGATCTTCAAGTTTTTCGCTGGCGAATGCCTGCGCCTGCGTGGTGAGCACCTGGCCTCGGTGCGCGCCGGCATCGAGATCGACATCCTGCGTCGGCCGGTAGGTGTGGTGGGGATCATCACCCCGTGGAATTTCCCCATTGCCATACCCGCCTGGAAAATCGCCCCGGCCCTGGCCTACGGCAACAGCGTGGTGTTCAAGCCCGCCGACCTTGTGCCTGGAAGTGCCTGGGCCCTGGGTGAAATCATCAGCCGCGCCGGACTGCCGGACGGCACCTTCAACCTGCTGATGGGCCGAGGCAGCATTGTCGGCCAGGCGCTTCTCGAAGCACCGGACGTCCAGGCCATCAGCTTCACCGGTTCCCAGGACACCGGACGCCAGCTGATGCAGGTCGCCGGCGCGCGCTTTGCCAAGCTGCAACTGGAAATGGGCGGCAAGAACCCGCTGGTGGTGTTGGCCGATGCCGACCTGGCCCATGCGGTTGAATGCGCGGTGCAAGGCGCCTATTTCTCCACAGGGCAACGCTGCACCGCGTCGTCGCGATTGATTGTCGAGAAGGCGATCTACCCGGCCTTTGTCGCTGCGCTGACGGAACACCTGAAGGGCTTGCGAGTCGGCCATGCGCTGTCTCCGGACAGCCAGATCGGGCCAGTGGCGGACGGCTCGCAACTGCGTCAGAACCTGGAATATGTCGCCATCGGCAAAGTCGAAGGGGCTACCCTGGCCTGGGGCGGTGAAGCCTTGCAACGTGGCACCGACGGCTACTTCATGAGCCCGGCGCTGTTTGTCGATACCGATCCCCAGGCGCGCATCGCCCGTGAGGAAATCTTCGGTCCCGTCGCCTGCGTGATCGTTGCCGATCACTACGAGCACGCCTTGCAACTGGCCAATGACACACCCTTCGGTCTGTCGGCAGGGATCTGCACCACCTCGCTGAAGTACGCCACGCATTTCAAGCACGAGGTGCAGAGCGGCATGGTGATGGTCAACACCGCCACTGCGGGAGTGGATTACCACGTGCCCTTCGGCGGCAGCAAGGCTTCCAGCTACGGCCCGAGGGAACAGGGCAGCCATGCCGTCGAGTTTTTCACCACGGTCAAAACCGCCTACACCCAGGCCTGAGGTATTTCCCTATCGGCCTCAGCTGGGTAAAACAACAAGAAGATGGAGCACAACATGGATTACGATCTGATCATTGTCGGCATGGGCCCGGTGGGTGCCACGGCAGCCAACCTGGCCGGCCTCTGGGGCCTCAAGACCCTGGTCCTGGACAAGGCCCCCGACATCTATGAAAACCCGCGGGCCATGGGCTTCGACCATGAAGTCATGCGCACCCTGGACAATATCGGCCTGGCCGACGCCATCGCCAGCCACACCATGCCCTATCGCGCCTCACACTACCTTTCCAGCGGCGCGCGCCTGATCAAGCGTATCGACGCGGCCAAGCCACCGCACCTGTTGGGCTGGTCGCCCAATTACGTGTTCTCGCAACCCCCGGTGGAACGGGCGCTGCGGGCGCGGATCGACACCTACGCCCACGTAAAGGTGCAGTTGGGGGCCGAAGTACTGGACGTGCAGTCCCAGGACCAACAGGCCGAAGTCCTGGTGCGTGACGCCCAGGGCCAGGAGCACCGCTGCAGCGCCCGCCATGTGCTGGCCTGCGACGGTGGCAGCAGCCCGATTCGCACTCGCCTCGACCTGGGCATGGAGGACCTGACCTTCGATGAACCCTGGCTGGTGGTGGACGTGTTGCTCAACGAGGGCGCAGGCAGCTCCCTACCGGAAACCAATGTGCAGTACTGCGAAGTCGAACGCCCCTGCACCTTCGTGGTCGGCCCGGGCCGCCATCGGCGCTGGGAGTTCATGATCAACCCTGACGAATCACCAGCGGACATTGCCCAGCCCGAGTCGATCCGCAAGCTAATCTCGCGCTGGCTGCCGACGGCGGACTACGAGATCTGGCGCGCCTCCAGCTACCGCTTCCATGCGCTGATCCTGCGCCAGTGGCGTGCCGAACGCATCTTCTTCCTCGGCGACGCCGCCCACATGACCCCGCCGTTCCTGGCCCAGGGCATGTGCCAGGGCATTCGCGATGCATTGAATCTGGTCTGGAAACTGGCCTTGGTCGGCCGTGACCTGGCCGGCCCGGGCCTGCTCGACAGCTACCAGGCCGAACGCGAGCCCCATGTACGGCGTACCACCGAAGTGGCCAAAACCTTCGGCCAAACCATCTGCGAGCGCGATCCACACAAGGCCGTGGAGCGTGACGAACGCCTGCTGGAGCAGATGCGCACCTCCCCCGACGGGATGATCCGCCAATCGCTGATCCCACATCTGAATGCCGGGTTGATTGACAGCTCACCGGCTGCCGGAGAGCTGTTCCCGCAACCCTGGGTCAGCAACCGCGACGGCGAACAAGGTTTGCTCGACCGTTTCACCGGGCAAAGCCTGCGCCTGGTGCTGGCCGCCGACTTCGCCGCCGACAACCTGCTGCGGCGCTTGCCCGAGGGCCTGAAACGCCTGCCGTTGCAGATCGTCCAACTGGTGGACAAGGCGCCCGTTGTCGGCGATTCAGCGAATCACTATCAGGAGCGAGAGGGCTTGCTCGGCCGCTGGATGGCAGAGCATGAGTGCAAGGTGCTGCTGGTGCGTCCCGACCATTATGTGTTCGGCAGCGCCAGCAGCGAAGATCAGGCGCGGGCCCTGATCGATCGTCTGCTGCTGGAACTGAACCGCTAACCCCCATGAAAAACGCCGCGCCAGGATCACTGGCGCGGCGTTCTTTTTTTTGGTCCGGATTTATTGCAGGGTGGAATGCTGTCCCAACAAGGCATCGGTGACCCGACTCAGGGTTTCGGTGATATGGCTGTCGAGCAAGGCCACTGCCTTGTCGGTATCACGCGCCAGCACCGCGTCCATCAGGCGCTTGTGCTCGTTACCCTTATGCCGCTCGACCTTGCGTCGCAGGGCCGAGAAACGCCGGTAGCGTTCGGCCCGATCAAACAACGAATCGATGGTGCGCAGCAGCAGTGACGACTGGCAGGCGGAGAACAAGGCGAAGTGGAACGCCTTGTGCCGCTCCGACCAATCATCATCCAGGGCCACCGGTAAGCCACTGAGCTTCTTCTCCACCAGGCTCAGGCGATGATAGGCGCCGAGCACATCGGCTTCCCAGGCATCGTCGCCGTGGGCGATAGCGTTGGCCAAGGCCTCGCGCTCCAGCAGACAGCGCAGGTGGGTGATCTCACCGAAATCCGCCACCGACAACCCAGCCACGCGAAAGCCCTTGTTTTCGCTGGCTTCGACAATGCCCTCCTGGGCAAGGCGGTTGAGCGCCTCGCGGATCGGCGAACTGCTCAAGCCGTAAGACTTGGACAGTTCGGCGACTTTAAGCTTTTCGCCGGGAGCCAGGTCGCAGCAGATGATGGACTTCTTCATCTGCTGCAACGCCACTTCGATCAACGACCCGCTTTGATTACTGAGCATGTTCATGGACCTGATAGATATTGCACTGTTGGCAATTTTATGCGCAAAAAACACTTTGTGCAATTTACTCTTGAACTGAAAAGCCTCAGGACAGACGGAAAAACTGCAGGATATCGTGCAACTCCTGTCCCAGTCGCTCCATGTCCTTGCTCGCCGAACCCAACTGCTGGTTGCTGGACAGGTTGCGCTCACAGGTTTCCCGAACCTTGAGCATACTCAACCCCACCCCCTGCGCCACCTGGCATTGCTCCTGGGTAGCATGGGCGATCTGCTGGTTGAGGCCGTGCATGATGCTCAGGTTATCGGCCACCTGTGCCAGGGCGACGCTGGCCTGGGCCGAGAGTTGTTGATTCAGTAGGGCCTGCTCCCGGGCAATTTCAATGTCCTGCACCGCGCCCTTGGTCTGGCGTTGCAGGGACTGGGTCATGGTGCCGATCTGCGCCGCTGCTTCCTGGGTGCGATTGGCCAGATGCCGGACTTCGTCGGCCACCACGGAAAAACCCCGGCCCTGCTCACCCGCCCGCGCCGCTTCGATCGCAGCGTTCAACGCCAGCAGATTGGTCTGCTCGGCCAATGCATGAATCACCTCCAGCACTCCGGCAATGCGCCCGCTCTCTTCATCCAGGCGCCGCATGGTCTGGCTGGCCCCCTCCATTTGCCCGGCCAGTTCGCGACTCTGTAGCGCCACTGCCGCGACGTCGCGCTCACCGGCCTCGTAACCGCTACGGGCCGCATCCGCCGATTGCAGGGTGCGCTCGGTGTGCCGGGCCACTTGCACCAGGCTGGCATTGAGCTGCTGCATGGCCGCGGCCGTGCTGTCGGCTTCCCGCGATTGTTCCCGGGCGCCCCGCTCGGCGGCAGCGGTGGCCGAGGACAGCTCACCACAGGCCAGGGTCAGGCGGTGACTGCCCTGGCCAATACGACTCATGATCTCGTGCAGGCTACGGGTCATTCCCTGCATGGCCAACAGCACCTGACCCAGCTCGTCCCGGCGTGTCACCTCCAGGGACTGGTTCAGGCTGCCCGCCGCCACATCGCCGGCCACCCGGGCGGTGTAACGCAGCGGCGCGACAATGCGCCGACGAATAAATACCGCCGCGCCGGCACTCAACACCAATGCCAGCAAGGTCATACCCAGCAACCCGGAATAGGCCTGCCTGTCCAAGGCACTCTGGTGCGCCATCACCTGCTGCTTCAAGGTCGTGAAATCCGCTAGCATCTGCTGTGCCAGGGCGTCCATGATCTGTTCGCTGACGCGGCTTTCCTGGGCCCGCAAGCGAAACTCTTCAAAGGCCTGACGATAGCCACCCAAGGACTCCAGGGCCGCTTCCAGGGTCTGATGTTGAACCTCAGCGGCGCCATTGGCCAGGGATTGGGTCGAGGATTGCAGGTCGCTCATCAGCAACAGCCATTGGTCGTAATGCACCGCGTCAGGTTGTCTGGCGAAGGCCCATTCACTACTGCGCACGGCCATCAACTTGCGCATCAAGGCCATGGCGTTATCGGCCTGAGTCACCAGATCGAGGTTGGCCTTGCCTTGACCAATGGTCTCGCCCAAGGCTTCGAGTAGGTCCTGCTCCACCCCTTCAAAACCACCCTTGGCCGCTTCAGCCTGGCTTTGCATGCTGCCCTGGGTGGCCAGCGTGCGCTCACGCGTGACGCTGAAACGCTCGAACTGGTCAAGGTATTCCTGGCTGGCCCGAAGCAATGACTGACTGTCGGCAAATCCTCCGTCAAGCACCTTGATCATCCCCCGAAGGGTGCTCAGCACCTCCTCACGGGCGCTGTCCGCGCCCTCCACACGGTAGGTTTTTTCCGCGGCACGGGCACTCAGCACTCCGGCGTGCAGGTCGTTGACTTGCTCCAGCCACTCCTCCCCCTCCACCACCGCCCGCAAGGCATAAGCCGCCGTGCCGGCCAAGACCACGGTCAAGCCGCATAAAAGGCTGAACCCCGTGATCAGCAAGGCGCTGATGGACAAAGGACGGCGCAGGACACCGGGCAATTTTCGCATTGTTGTTTTTCCTGGGCAGATAACGGGAATCAAGGAAATCGCCCCTGGCCTGGTAGAGCCTGCGGTTTTCCTTGACTTTGCAAAACAGCGGATTTATTTTTTGTGCACAAATTCATTTTTAGGGCAAATTAAAGTTAATAATGCACAAAATAACAATCCGTGCAACAAAAGCCAGTTACCCCACCCCTCAGGAGACCTGATCACCACCTTTCGCGCTTCACCGGAGCCGCTCCACCGCCAGACCGCTGTTCAGTGCTGCCGCACATCTGAATCGACTCGCTTAACAACAATAAAAAAGCAGAAGAGGTCACCATGAAAACACTCCACAGCCGCCCGGGCCGTCCACAGTACTTCGCCCGTGCCACCGGTACCGTCGGCGCTGCCATCGCCTTGTGCACCTCGGTCAACGCCGTTGCTTTTCAGTTCGATACCGGTATCCCCGACCTCACCACCAGTTGGACCAACACGCTCAAGTACAGCAACGCCTTTCGCGTCAAGGGTCGCGAGGGCAGTGTCTCTGGCGGCCCCGGCACCTCGGTCCCGAACCCGAACATGGATGACGGCGACCGTAACTTCAGTACCGGCCTGATCTCCAACCGCCTCGATTGGCTGTCGGACCTGGACGTGCACTACAAGGATGTCGGCGCGCGCCTGAGCGGCGCCGCCTGGTACGACTCGGTGTACAACGAGAGCAACGACAACAATTCGCCGGGCACCGCCAACGCCCTCAGCGTGCCCAACAATCACTTCACCGACGCCACCCGCAACCTCCACGGACGCAAGGCCGAAGTGCTCGATGCGTTCGTCTACGGCTCCCGTGATGTGGGTGACACCCGGGTCTCCGGGCGTCTTGGGCAATTCACCCAGATCTACGGTGAAAGCCTGTTCTTCGGCGCCAACGGCATCGCCAATGCGCAATCCACCGTCGATCTGGTCAAGCTGCAATCGGTGCCCGGTTCGCAGTTCAAGGAAATCCTCTTGCCCACCAAGCAGGTGTCCGGCAACTGGCAACTGAGCGATAGCGTCAGCGTCGGCGCCTATTACCAATTCGAGTGGAAGAAAACCCGCCTGCCGGGCTCCGGCAGCTATTTCAGCGGCGGTGATTTCGTCGGCGCGGGGGCCGAAAGTGTCTACTTTCCCACCGGGGTCCTGGTGCATGACGGCAGTATCAATGCACGCAACTCGGGCCAGTTCGGTGCCCAGCTGAAATTCAGCGTCGACGATTGGGACTTCGGTCTCTACGCCGCCAAGTACCACGATAAAACCCCGATTTTCTACTTCCGCCCCGCTGCACTGATCCCCGGCGACAACGACACTTACGTCGAGGTCTATGCCCAGGACATCAAGGTCTTCGGCGCCAGCTTCAGTACCCAGGCCGGTGAGGCGAATGTCGCCGGCGAGCTGTCGATGCGGGTCGATACTCCCCTGGCAGCCACCGGTGGCGTAGTGATCACCGGCATGGGGGCCGACAACGACAGGAATCCCGCATACCCGATCGGTAACTCGTTGCACGCCCAGGTGTCGATGATCAACGTCTACGGCGGCAATAAAATCTGGGATGCGGCGTCCTTCGCCGGTGAGTTGGCGTTCAACCGACGCTTGAGCATCAAGGAGAATGCCGACCAGCTGGATCCCAACACCACACGTGACGCCTACTCACTGCGTTTCACCTTCGAGCCGCAGTACTTCCAGGTCATGCCCGGGGTCGATGTGCAATTGCCGATCAACGTCGGTTACACCCCTTACGGCCGCTCTTCGGTGACCCCGCAAGCCTTCTCTCCGGAACACGGTGGCGACATCACATTCGGGCTCAAGGCCGACTACCAGAAGACCTGGTATGCCTCCCTCAGCTACACCAATTTCTTTGGGGCCGGCGGGCCGATCATCGACTCCAGCAACGCTTACACCTTCAAACAAAACATGAAAGACCGCGACTTCGTCGCGCTCTCGATTCAACGCACGTTCTGATTCCAGTCATGCTCCGGAGAACAATTATGAAACAGCATGCCCCCCTTCTTTCTGCCCTGGCCCTGCTCAGCCTCGTCTCGGGCCAGGCCCTGGCCGCGGTGTCCGCCGAACAGGCCGCGACCCTGAAAACCACCCTGACGCCGATGGGCGCCGAGAAAGCCGGCAACAAGGATGGCAGCATCCCAGCCTGGACCGGCGGCCTTACCCAGGACGTGCCCGGGCCGAAGTTCGGCGATGTGCCGGCCGACCCGTTCCCCGGTGAAAAACCACTGTTTCAGATCACCGCGAAGAATGCCGCGCAATACGCCGACAAACTCAACGAAGGCACCCGCGCCCTGCTGGAGCAGTACCCGGACACCTTCCACCTGGAGGTCTACCCGAGCCACCGCAGCGCCGCCGCGCCACAGTGGACCTATGACAACACCCAGAAGAACGCCACACAGTGCCAACTGACTCAGAACGGCCTGTCGGTGCAGGGCTGCTACGGTGGCGTACCGTTCCCGATTCCGGCCAACGGTAACGAGCTGATCTGGAACTTCCTGCTGCGCACTGAAGCCGAGTCCATCGAACACGGCTACCGCAACATGATCGGTAACTCCGATGGCTCGCGGACCCTGGCCAGTCGGGGCGTGGAGAACTGGCAATACCCGTACTACTACAAGGATGGCGACACGCAGAAGTGGTCCGGCCAGTATGTACTGCTGCGTTTTCTCACCAACGAACCACCGTTCAAGGCTGGTGAGTCCCTCGTCACCCACGACAGCATCGATGCCGCCAACCCCCGTGAAGCCTGGCAGTACCTGGTGGGCCAGCGCCGCGTGCGCCGCGCGCCGACCGTGGGTTACGACACACCCGACTTCGTCGCTTCCGGCGCCAACTACTTCGACGAGGTCCATGGTTTTATCGGCCATCCGGACCGCTACCAATGGAAGCTGATCGGCAAGAAGGAAATGTACATCCCGTACAACCTCAACAAGTTCCACGCCGAGAAGCCGGATGACGTATTCACCGAGAAAACCCTCAACTCCAGCAAGATGCGCTGGGAGCTGCACCGGGTCTGGGAAGTCGAAGCCAGCGTCGCCCCCGGCAAGCGCCATGCCGTACCGAAACGGCGCTTCTACATCGACGAAGACAGCTGGACCATCGCCCTGGCCGACGGCTACGACGCCCAGGACAAGCTGTGGCGCGTAACCCAGGCGCTGCCGTTCGTGGTGCCGTCGATCCCGGCCGTGGTGGTCAAGCCAGTGGTCATCTACAACCTGCAGGCCAAGACCTACAGCGTGGTTCAGGGCCTCAACGGCGAGACCTACAAAGTCGTGCCGCGCAAGCCGGAGAACTTCTTCAGCGGCAACGCCGTGGCCTCGGGCTCGGCACGCTGACTCTGTGACGCAGCACATGGGGCCGGCACCTGGCGGGCCCCATTCCCGGATTGTCGAGGTAGAGATGTCCATGCACCTATTCAAACGCACTGTCCCCCACCTCCCCTGCACTGCGCTGGCCCTGCTGTTGGGCCTGGCACCGCTGGCCCAGGCCGAATCCGCCAGCGAGGCCGAGCTCTTTCAACGTCGGGCGCTGCACAGCGAGCTGGCTCCGCGCTCACTGATGCTCAGCGTGGCCCGAGCCGGTCAATCATTGGTGGCAGTGGGAGAGCGCGGTTTTATCCTGCGCTCCGCAGACAACGGCCAGTCCTGGCAACAGATGCCCTCGCCGGTGAGCGTGACCCTGACCCAGGTGACCTTTCCCTCCGCCGATCAAGGCTGGGCGGTAGGGCATGCCGGGGTGATCCTGCACAGTGCCGATGGTGGCCTGAGCTGGACCTTGCAACTGGACGGTAACCAGGCCGCCCGACTGGCGCTGGATGCGGCCAACCAGGCACTGGCCGAAACTCCGGGCGATGAGGCGCAACAACGCATCGACGACGCGCAACGGCTGCTGGAAGACGGTCCGGACAAACCTTTCCTGGCCGTGCACTTCTTCAACCCACAGCACGGCCTCGTCGTTGGCGCCTACGGCCTGGCCTTCGAAACCCTGGATGGCGGCCAGCACTGGCAGTCCATCAGTGCGCGCCTGGACAACCCGTCGGCGCTGCACCTATACGGCATCCTGGACCTGCAAGGCACGCTGTTTATCGCTGCCGAACAAGGCCTGCTGCTGCGTTCCACCGACCAGGGCGGGCATTTTCGTCGTATCGAGATCCCGGCCAATGGCACTTTGTTCGGCCTGCTCGCCAGCCACCAGAACCATCTGTTGGCTTTCGGCCTGCGCGGCAAGATCTACCGTTCCGAAGATCAAGGCAACAGCTGGAGCAACATCGCCAACAACCAACCCGTGACGCTCACCGCTGGCCTGGCCAGCGCCGACGGCAGCCTGTTGCTGGTGGACGAAACCGGGCGGGTGCTGCGCAGCCAGGATGACGGCCGCAGCTTCAGCGCCACCGCCCAAGGGCAGAACACCGCCCTCAATGGCCTGGTCCAGACCGCCGGCGGTGGCTTGGTGGCCGCCGGTGCCCATGGGCTTATCGCCTTTTCCCTCAGAGACAGCCAGCGGAGCAGCGCCCGTGAACAGTAAAGTGATCGACCCTCACAGCAACACGGCGCCTGAACCGCTGCTGTTCGACAAACGCTCCGGCGGCTTGATGGAGCGCCTGCTGTTCAACCATCGCGCCCTGGTCGTGGCCTTGTGTCTGCTGATCAGCGCGGTGCTGGGGTATCAGGCCACCCACCTCAAGCTCAGCGCCGCCTTCGAAAAGATGATCCCGGTGGGTCATCCCTATATCGAAAACTACTTCAAATACCGTGGCCAATTGGGCGAAGGCGGCAACACCCTGCGTATCGCCCTCGAAGCCAAACAGGGCACCATCTATGATGCCGAGTACCTGGACACCCTCAAGCGCATCAACGACGAGTTGTTCCTCGTCGACGGTGTCGACCGGCCCTACATGAAATCCCTGTGGACCCCGGCCACCCGCTGGATCGGCGTGACCGAAGAAGGCTTCGACGGCGGGCCGGTGATCCCCGACGACTATAACGGCTCGGCGGCGAGCATCGATCAGGTCCGCCAGAACGTCGAACGCTCCGGAGAGTTGGGCCGCTTGGTGGCCTCGAACCTGCACTCCAGTGTGATCCTGCTGCCGCTGCAGGACACCAGCAGCCAAGGCAGCGCCCCGCTGGATTACCACGCCCTGTCGCAACGCCTGGAACAACTGCGCCATCACTACGAAAGCGACCGTTACTCCATCGCCATCACCGGTTTCGCCAAGGTGGTCGGCGACTTGATGGACGGCCTATTGCTGATGCAGGTGTTCTTCGCCGGCACCCTGCTGATCTGTGCCCTGGTGTTGCTGTGGTACACACGCTGCCTGCGCAGTACCCTGCTGGTGCTGTCCTGTTCGCTGATCGCCGTGCTATGGCTGCTGGGCCTGTTGCCGACCCTGGGTTATCAGCTGGACCCCTACTCGATCCTGGTGCCGTTCCTGGTGTTTGCCATTGGCCTGAGCCATGGCGCGCAGAAGATGAACGGCATCATGCAGGACATCGGCCGTGGTGCCGACAAGCTGGTGGCCGCACGCTTCACCTTCCGTCGGCTGTTCCTCACCGGGCTGATGGCGCTGATGGCCGACGCCGTGGGGTTTGCGGTGCTGATGATCATCAATATCCCGGTGATCCAGGACCTGGCGATCACCGCCACCCTGGGGGTGATGGTGCTGGTTTTGACCAACCTGGTGCTGCTGCCGATCCTGCTGTCCTTCACCGGCGTCAGCCGCCGCGCCGCCGAACGCGAAGCCCGGGCCGAACGCCTGGCCCTGAGCGACCTCCAGCACCGGCGCCATCCGTTGTGGGCGTTTCTCGACCGCTTCACCGAGTTGAAATGGGCCCGACGGGCGATTGCCGTGGCGGCGCTGCTGGGAATCGCCGGCTTTGCCGTCAGCCTGCACGTCAAGGTCGGCGACTTGAACCCCGGCGCCCCGGAACTGCGTGCGGATTCGCGCTACAACCGCGACAACGCGTTCATGGTCGGTAACTATGCGGCCAGCAGCGACAAGTACGTGGTCATGGTCAAGACCCCGCCTTTCTACTGCGCCAACTACAACACCCTGGTCACCGTGGATGCCCTGGAAGCGCGCCTGCAACAATTGCCTGGCGTGGTCTCCACCAGCTCCCTGGCAGCCTTGAGCAAACAGGCGGCGGCCGGCATGAACGAAGGCAACCTGCGCTGGTATGAAATCCCCCGCAACCAGGGCTTGCTCAACGCCATCATCACCCGCGCGCCACGGGAGTTGTTCAACCAGAACTGCGACCTGCTGACGGTCAACGTGTTCCTCTCCGATCACAAGGCCGACACCCTGACCCGCGTCGCCAACACCGTCGAAACCTTCGCCGCGAGCCACAACACGGCTGAGCTGCAATTCATGTCCGCCGCCGGCAATGCCGGGATCGAGGCCGCCACCAACATCGTGGTCAAGCGCGCCAATATACAAATGCTGCTGGTGGTGTACCTGGCGGTGATCGTGCTGTGCCTGATCACCTTCCGCTCCTGGCGCGCCGTGATCTGCACCGTGCTGCCGCTGATGCTCACCTCGATACTCTGCGAAGCGCTGATGGTCGGCCTGGATATCGGCCTGAAGGTCGCCACGCTACCAGTGATCGCCCTGGGGGTCGGTATCGGCGTGGATTACTCGTTGTACATTCTGAGCATTACCCTGGCCAACCTGCGGCAAGGCGCAAGCCTGTCCAACGCCTACTACACCGCCCTGCTCTCCACCGGCAAAGTGGTCGTGCTGACCGGCGTGACCCTGGGCGTGGCGGTCGCCACCTGGGTGTTGTCGCCGATCAAATTCCAGGCCGACATGGGCATCCTGCTAGCCTTCATGTTTATCTGGAACATGCTCGGAGCCTTGATCCTCACCCCAGCTCTCGCGCGGTTATTGCTCAAACCTGCAGAAGCCAACCTCAGGGTACCCTCAACCACTCGTTAATCCCGGGCATGCAGCGCTCTGAGCAAGCGCTGCAACATCGACGCCTACACGGACAGCGCGCACGCCCCACCATCAGCCTGTGCGTCATACCGGAAAAATGGCTCATGAAAGTCACAAGACATCTCCCCCTGCTACTCGTATATTTCTCCCAGGGCTCGCTCACCTCTCTCACATGCATGCCTTTATTTTTGAACGATGACGGTCATAAGCTCCGAACGGCTTCAGGAAGCACGACAGCATGACAACAAAGAGCCAACTTCTGCAGGGTGCCAACGGAAATCTGGAAGTTTTCCTGGATAGACCGGAGCAGGTCAGGGCCAGTGCCTTGGTCCTGCATCCCCACTCTCTGTTGGGTGGAAACGCGAATCACAAGGTGCCGTTCACTATCATGCGCGCATTGGTCAGCGCAGGCGTTTGCGTGTATCGCCCTAATTTTCGTGGCGTGGGCAATTCGGCGGGGACCTTCGACGCTGGTGAGCTGGAAACACAAGATACGCTCTGCCTGATCAAGCACATTCGTGAAGCCGAAGGGCCTCTCCCGCTGGTATTGATAGGCTTCTCGTTTGGCGCTTATGTCGCGGCAAAAGCAGCCTTGGCAATGGGCCCCGCTGACGAGCCTTGCGATAACCTGGTGTTATGCGGCCTGCCCTATGGCGAGGTAAAGGAGCGCCGCAACTACGACACACCCACTATTTCTGGCGCTTACCTCATCCATGGCGAACAGGATGAGGATGCACCGCTGTATAACACGCTGCGCTGGGCGGCATTGAGCAAGACACCGGTCATGGTCATACCGGACGCGGATCATTTTTTCAGTGGAAAACTGGGTGTGTTCGGCGCATTGATACGCGACCGGGTGATCGCCAGATTGGCAAGCGTAGGCTAAGTGTCACACCAGTGCGGCCCTCAAAAAGCCATGCCTGCCTGCCACTCGACGCCAAGAGCCTCAAGCCAATACCGGACAAGCAAGAAAGCGATGAGGTAACTGCCACGCCGCAACCCACCCCTGCAAAACGCTCCTTACCCAACACTAACTAGAGCACCGATGTACTCGCCGCACAGCTAGAGAGTGAGCAATATTTCAGTTTTTAATAGTTGAATCCCTCACCAAAAGACATGATCCAAGCGCATCGATGGCGGCCCGGATCAACTCCATACTCTTCACCGATCTGTCGTGCTCTGAAGTACACTGCAAAGCCTCAAGCAGCACTCTGTCGGATACTACTGCTCACCTCGAACAGTCCCACCAACTTTTGCAGTTTATTGGCATCGAGCCTTACCGTTTCCGCACTGGTCTGCAGCACGATCACTGTCGCGCGCATCTCTGCGGACGACTGGTCGACCTGTTTGATCGTTTTGCCATAGTCGAGGCTGCGTTCATTGAGCTGTTGAATGATGCTGAACATGCTTTCCACTGCCTGATGCAGTTGCACATTTTCCGAGGATGCTTCTTCGGCCAGGCGCAGGCTGTTATCAACATCCTTGACTCCGTTTTCCATAAAACCCACAGCTTTTTGCGTTTCGCTTTGCAGGCCTTCGACCATCTGCCGGATGTCGTCGGCGGCGCGGGATGTACGCGAGGCCAAGGTTCGGACTTCATCGGCTACCACCGCAAAACCCCGACCATGTTCGCCGGCGCGGGCGGCTTCTATGGCGGCGTTCAGCGCCAGCAGGTTGGTCTGATTGGTGATGTCGCTGATCAGGCCGGTGATATTGCCGATTTGTGCCATCCGGCTGTCAAGCAACTGCACGCTCGAAGAAGAGCGCTCCACGACATCGCGAATTGACTGAGTCCCCACCTGTACCGCGAGAAATTGCTCGCGGGCTTGGCTCACCACTTCGTCCATCGCTTGCTTCATTTGTTCGGCACTGACCGAAGCTTGTTGGATCTCGCCCAGTTGCTCTTCGACAATAATCATCATCCGATGCACCGCATCCGCGACTTCGCCGGAGGTGAGGCTGGCTTCCTGGCTGCGGCCGAGCATCAGCTGGTTGGTCTTGCCAACGCTGTGGCTGGCCTTGATCACCTGCCCGACGACTGCATCCAGATGGTCGATAAAACTGTTGATCCAACGGCCCATATCTCCAGTCTCGTCGTTGGCCATCCGCGTGGTATCAAGGCGCTGACGCAGATTACCCTCGCCTTCAGCGATGGTCCTGATCACACCGGTCATTTCGTTTAGGCGCGCAGCCAACCGCTTCGGGCCAAAAGTGCTGAACAAGACCGCAGCCGCCAGCATGCTCAAAGTCTCGCAAGCATCGATCAGGCTCTGCTCCAGACCGCTGTAGTGCTGGACCAGGAAATTGCAGGCGAACAAGCCAACCATGGTTGCCAGGTAAGGTTTCATCAACCCGTAACTCAGCGAGCGCCGTCGATAGACCTCCTCCAGATCGGCCTCGCACATCATGCCCCAGCGGTCAGGCGAACCGGGTAGTTGGAAAGTAACGCCCTTGCCGACCACCGGAATGTGTCGATAGTCCGAGTAACCGGGATAGGTGACGAACAGATTGGAGCCGCTGCGAATGGTTTCCCGCACGCCAGGGTGCAGTTGCTGGGTCGCCGGGTCGGTGAAGCGCAGTTCCAGTTCAGTGTGGCGCTGCACCTGCACGGTCTTCCAGGGAGTCCGTACACCAGTTTTGAGGTTCTCGCCGTGGGTAAACGTACCGTCCTCGAAGCGTGAACGTGACAGGGCAATACCCGGCTGAATCGTTGGATCGAAGCGCGACTGGACCATGAACAGATAGTTATCCCCCGACTCGGCAAAAATATGCCCGGCCTCACGCTGGATCAGGTCACCCAAGACATCATTCGGCACGCGGCCGCAGAGACAGCCAAGGACTTTGCCGTCAATCTTCAGGGGCTGGTAGAACATCAGCGTGACCTCATCGTGAAAGCGCGATGATGAGGGACCAATCTGCAAGGTCAGAGGATCGTTGTAGGGGCCGTGGAGAAACGGTGCTTTCAAACCTTCGGTCAGTGCTTTGGGATTGCAGGGGCTGCTTTTGCCATGGCCACTCCAGGTCGAGGCGATGACTGCGCCACCTGTATCGACGACAAAGAGTTCGGAAAAGTCCTCGGCCTGGCCGAGCTTGTCCAGCAGCGGATGATTGTCGAGATGGGAGAAGTCATGGCTAAGGGTCGCGACCAGTTCGGCCAGGTGTTCCCACTGCTCCCGAGTCCAGTTGTGCAGCAATTTGACCCGGGTTTCGGCAATAGCCTCGAATGTCTGCTCAATCACCGGGTAGGCAGACCGATTGAGTCGGCAGGACCAGCTCATTGCCAGTTTCCCGGTCTTGCCAAACCAGGGTAACCAGTGCTTTTCGGCGGAGGATAACTGCATGGAATTGCTTGATAGCGACATTCACTTCCCCAAGTACGACATACGAATGCCGAAACTGCAGGCAAATACCACGCCAATTCGAAAGCTTGCTATCCATCGCCGAGGCTTAATAACTCAGGGTTGGATTGAGCTGCACTCTCCGAAGCTGAAGGTTATCGGCGCTCGCTGGCAGCACAGAGCGGCAGACGGTTATTGAACGAGCTATCCGATTGGAACATTTGTGTTTCAAATAAGTGCACGATGCAATACGTGCTCACTAACAGGGCCGCATACGACTACCCGATGCATCTGATAGCGCGACTAGTTATCAATTACCTGTTGTAGGTGAATCGCCAACTCCGTTGCAAACCGCCGCTCCGGTGTCTCGACATCAATGCCGAATAGCTCCTGAATCCTTGCCAGCCGATAACGCAGCGTCGTCACATGCACCCCCATCGCATCCGCGCACGCCTGGCTGCGGCAGCTCTCGCGCAGATAGGCGGTCAGGGTCTCCATGTAGGGCGTGTGGTGCTTGCGGTCATGGGCCAGCATGGCGCCGACGCTGTCATTGACAAAAGTGCGAATATCTTCCCCACCCACCGCAGCGACAAACATCGGAATAGGGCCAAAATCCTGATTAGAGATCGGCCCGCTGCGACCGAATGAACGGGCAATCTCGATCAACCGCCGACAGCGTTCCCAGGCAGCGGGATAATCCACCAACAACCGGCAAACCCCGCTGGCCAGCAGAATCGGCTCAACCCCAAGGTAATGCGCCAGGTCCTCGGCGATCTGCCGTTTGACCTTGGCCAACCGGCCCTTTTCTCCTTCCGCCGGCACCAGGCACACCAGTCCGTTGTCGACGATGATCACCGCCCCCTGCATCCCCGCCCGCTGCAGTATCCGGGAGACGTTGTGGTGCAGGTTCTTCACTTCCCGGGCCTTGCCGCCGTAGTCGACAATGATCATCTGCTGCGCGGTGTCGAAGCTGATGCCCAGGCGCTGCGCCCGCTGCTGGACATCATCGGCGTCGCGCCATCGGCTTTCGAGGACTTCGAACAGCAGTTCGGTCTGAGTCCGGGTTTCGAAGCGAAAGCGGATAAAGCTGCGCATCATCTGCACGCTTAGGGCGAACTTGGCGCTTTCGAGCATCATCAGGTCCAGCTCGTTGAGCGGCTGTGCCACCGGAAACAGCACCAGCGCCCCCACCAATTCGTGATCGACCATAAGCGGCTCAATCTGCGCCCGCAGGGTGAACTGTCGCTGGCCGTCGTCGAGAAATAAATTGACCGTGCTCCGGAGGGCACTGCGCAGGCTTTCATGGGCGGCCTTGGAGATTTGCGCACTCAGCACCCCGGCGGCCGCAGTCTGCCAGGCGCTGTCATCGAACAGCGCGGTGTCCGGTGAACGCCCGGCCACTACCTGGTTGGCGGTGAAGTCCACGGCAATCACCGGATTGGGCAATTGGTTGCCGACCATCAGCGACAGCGACGTCACCGAACCGCCGCCCAGCACGTGTTCCAGCAGCGTGGTGTGCACGTGCAACGCCTGCTGCATGCGTTCGGCGGCGCGGCGTTCGGCTTCGAGTTGGCGCTGACGCTCCACGGCAATGGCGCCGAGGTGGATGATCATGCCGAGAAACACCCGGTCTTCCTCCGACACGTCCATGAGCGTGCGGGAGATCACGCTGAGCACCATGGGCCGGCCGTCGAAGTCGGTGCAGTTCATCGGCATCACCATCACCGTGCGGTAATCCCGTTCCAGGGATTCGCTGCGATAACCGGGGTACTCGCATTCGCGCACGTCGCGGATGAATACCGGCTCATTGCGTTGCAGAGCGGTCATCACCGGGCTGGACGACAGCTCCCAGCAATCCACCAGCGGCCGCTGCACCAGGGTCGGGTCATGGCGGGCGATGACGTGACCAAAACCGGCGTCCATATCGATCGCCATGATCGAGCTCATGGTCCAGTGGGTGTGGCGACAACTTGCGTAGACCAGTTGGTGCAGCATCGATTGCAGATCGCCGCCAGAGTTGATCTGACTGGCCACATCGCGCAACGACAGTATCTGCATTTCTCGATTCAAGGCGCTCACCTGAACGTGGAGGTCACGGCAGCAAACTAGCGTGCCAGGCCGACCTGATACTTGCTCCGGTTACGAGCAATGTCCAGCTCATTTGTACGCCTGAACCATGGAAGACGCTGTTTCCCTTTGCTCCTAGCCTAAGGCCACAACCCATCGCTACAAAGGCAACGAGTCATCATGAATCTAGAGAATCTGGGCGTCAGGAAGTACTGCACCTTTATCGAGGAAACCTTTATCGAGGGCGGCAAGGACGCCGGCAAACCAATCACCCTGATCGTCGTCGCCGCCGTGCTGAAAAACCCTTGGGCCGGCCAGGGCTTCGTCGAAAACCTGCGTCCGGAGATCCTGCGCCTCGCGCCGGGCCTGGGCTACGAAATGACACGCCGCCTGATCGCGCTGATGCCCGGCGACCAGGTCGAAGCCTTCGGCAAGGCCGCCGCTGTCGGGGTCAACGGTGAAATCGAGCACGCCTCGGGCCTGATCCACACCCTGCGCTTCGGCAACCTGTTCCGCGAAGCCGTGGACGGCACCGCCTACCTGAGCTTCACCAACACCCGCAATGCACCCGGGGCCCTGCTCTCCCTGCCGATGGTGCACAAAAGCGAAACCGGCAAGCGCTCGCACTTCCTCACCGCCAATTTCCAGATCGCCGATGCCCCGGGGCCGGACGAAGTGCTGATCGCTATCGGCGCCGCCGACGGCTCGCGCCCTCACCCGCGCATCGCCGACCGCTATCAGGACATGGCGGAAATGGAAGCCGAGCGAACTAAGGACTGATCACTGCTTTGAACCGCAGCAAAACTTTTGCTGCGGTTGCTCCCGATCGATGCAAGCCCAAGCGTTTTGTTCCCCGTAGGCTTGCTTTAAACCACAAAAGAAACACGCCTTGAACACAGGAGTACTCCGATGCCGAGCACCATGGTCAGTGCCAACGTAGCAGCCGTCGATCCGGGCGCCTTGCGTCAGGCTTTCGGCACCTTCGTGACCGGAGTGACGGTCATCACCACCCATGATGCCGACGGCAATCCACGGGGCATGACGGCCAACTCGTTCACCTCGGTGTCCCTCGACCCGCCGCTACTGTTGGTGTGCGTCGGCAAATCCGCCGCCAGCTACACCTCGTTCGCCAGCACCGAGCACTTCGCCGTCAACCTGCTGCACGAAGGCCAGGTCGATGTCTCCGGGACATTTGCCTCCAAGTCGCCGGACAAATTCCATACCGTCAATCACGACAAGGTCCACACCGGCGCACCGATCCTCACAGACAGCCTGACCTGGTTCGACTGCACCGTGGACCAGCGCATCGATGCCGGCGACCACCTGGTGCTGATCGGCCAGGTCCGCGCCTTCGGCACCAGCCCCAAGCTGCCGCTGTGTTTCTGCCGCGGTCGCTACGCCAACATCCAGGACGCGCTGCCGGCCAGTTGGCTGGCCTCGCACAAGATGATCATCGGTTACCTGATCGAAGCCGGCGACGCGATTCTGTTCCGCGCCGATGGCAAGGGTGGCTGGACCCTGCCCGTGGCCGGCAAGCGCAAGGGCTTTATCGATGCGGGCCAGACCGCGCTGTCGATCGAGCTGGAATCGACCTTCCTGTACTCGGTGTTCGACGTCGATGACACCGATCCCGGTTTCCTGATCTACCGCGCGCAACTCGACAACCTCGACCCCGACCTCGAGTTGCCCGACACCCTGCGTTTCTTCCCACTGGACGACTTGCCCATCGAACAGATGCCGGTCAACGAACTGCGCTCGGTGGTGCGCCGCTATGCCCGTGAACGCAAGAACCAGCAGTTCGGCATCTACACCGGCTCCGCCGACAGCGGCCGGGTGGAGATGATCGAGAACGCCATGCCGCCGCAACCCGCGCTGGCCCACGAATCCCTTTGATCCATACGCACAGGACGCCTGCATGAAAACCACGGTCAGTGCCCTTGAGGGCAATCGCCTCAACCTGTTTATCGACGGCCGCTTCGTCGCCCCCGACAGCGCCACTTACTTCGACAGCTTCGACCCCACTACCGGCCAATCCTGGTACCAATTTGCCCAGGCCGATGCCGCCGACGTAGCCCGTGCCGTCGCTTCGGCCCACAAGACTTTCAACGACCCGCAATGGCGCAACATGACGCCCACTGCACGCGGCAAATTGCTCTATCGCCTGGCGCAACTGGTGGCCGAACACGCCGAAGAACTGGCCCTACTGGAAACCCGCGACAACGGCAAGCTGCTGCGCGAGATGCGCGCCCAGATGAGCGCCCTGCCCGACGCCTACATCTACTTCGCGGGCATGGCCGACAAGCTGCAAGGCGACGTAATCCCGGTCAACAAGCTCAACCAGCTCAACTACAGCAGCCGTGAACCCCTCGGCGTGGTCGGCATGATCACCCCATGGAACTCGCCGCTGATGCTGCTCACCGGGACCCTTGCGCCCTGCCTGGCCATCGGCAACACCGTGGTGATCAAACCGTCGGAGCACGCCAGCGCCTCTACCCTGGCCCTGGCCGAATTGATCATCGAGGCCGGCTTCCCAGCCGGTGTGGTCAACGTCGTCACCGGCAATGGCGCGGTCACCGGCGATGCCCTGACCCGTCATCCGGACATCGCCAAATACGTGTTCACCGGCAGCACCGAAACCGGTCGGCGGATCGCTGGCAACGCCGCCAACAACCTGGTTCCGTGCCAGATGGAATTGGGCGGCAAGTCACCGCATGTGGTGTTTGCCGATGTGGATATCGACAAGGCCGTGAATGGCGTGGTCTCCGGCATCTTCGCCGCCGCCGGGCAAAGCTGCGTCGCCGGTTCGCGCTGCTTCGTCGAAGCGCCGATCTACGACAGGTTCGTCGAAGCCCTCGTCGCACGCACACAACGCATCACCGTTGGCCATCCGATGGAAGAACACACCGACATCGGCCCATTGGCGCTGCAAGCCCAACTGCAAAAACTCGAAGGCTACATCGCCAGCGGCGCCAAACAGGGCGCGCAGATCTCCATCGGCGGCAAGCGCCCCAACGCCGCTAACCTGTCCGAAGGCTGGTACTTCGAACCAACCGTAATGGCCAACGCCACCAATGACATGCCCTTCATGCGCGACGAATTGTTCGGCCCGGTGGTCGGCGTGATGCCCTTCACCTCGGAAGAACAAATGCTCAGCCTGGCCAACGACACGCACTACGGCCTGGCCTCGGGCATCTGGACCCAGAACATCGACCGTGCCATGCGTTTTGCCAGCCGGATCGACGCCGGCACGGTGTGGATCAACACCTACCGCAGTTCGGCCTACATGTCCGCCAATGGCGGCTTCAAGCACAGCGGTTATGGCCGTCGCGGCGGCTTCGATGTGATGCGCGAGTTTTCCCGGGCCAAGAACGTGGTCATCGACTACTCCGGCGAGATGCAAGACCCCTTCGTCATTCGCCTGCGTTGATCAAGTCATTAAGGAGCATCTTATGAAATTTGCCGTATCCCTGAGCATGGAACGCTTTTCCCCTGACGTGCCCATGCAGACCGTCATGGCCAACCTGCTGGAACTGGCGAAGATCGCCGATGAAGGCGGCTTCGAAACCCTGTGGACCTCGGAGCATCACACCCTCGAATGCACCATCGCGCCCAACCCGTTCCAGACCCTGGTCTGGCTCGGCCAGCACACCGAGCGCATTCGCCTGGGCACCGCGACGCTGGCCGCTGCTTATTGGCACCCGATCCGCCTGGCGGGCGAAGCGGCTTTGTGCGATCACCTGACCAACGGACGCCTTGAGTTCGGTATTGCCCGGGGTTCCTACCAGTATGAATTCGACCGCATGACCCCCGGCCTGCAACAGCAGGAAGGCGTGGGTTACATGAAAGAACTGGTGCCGGCGGTGCAAAAGCTTTGGTCCGGGGATTACGCCCATGACGGCCACTACTGGAAATTCCCGCTGACGGCAGCGGTGCCCAAACCCCTGCAACAGGATCACCCACGCATCTGGGTCGCGGCACGGGATCCAGGTACCTTCGACTGGGCGGTGAGCATCGGCGCGAACATCCTCTCCACCCCTCTCTCGTTACCGGCCGCGGAAATCGCCGTACTCGGAGAGAAATTCAACAAGGCCGTGGCCGATCACCCCGAAGTGCCGCAACCACGTTTCATGATGCAGCGCCGCACCTGCGTCTACGCCAACGCCAGCGATTGGGAGCGTCCGGTCAAGCACAGCATGGACTTTGGCCGCGCCTTCGAAAACCTGATGCAGAACATCGGCACCGTGCACAACGGCTTCCCCGAGCCGGTGCCATTTGAAAGCGTCAAAGGCAAGGACAACTACAACCCGGAAAACATTCGGCGCAACCTGATGTTCGGCACCCCGGAAGAAATCATCGAGAAACTGCTCGATTACGAAGCCGCCGGCGTCGACCAGTATTGCCTGGGCCTGACTTTCAACCTGCCGTTCGAATTGCAGAAACAGACCCTGCGCCTGTTTATCGATGAAGTGATGCCGGTGTTCGCCGAACGCGAACGCGCCAAACGTTGCGAACAGGTTGCGGGGTAAGCGCCATGAGCGACGCACAACGTTTCAGCGTGGCCAACGTGACGCTCAACTATCGCATCGATGGCCGGGGGCCGCGCGCGCTGGTGTGCATCCATGGCGTCGGTTCAAGCCTTGAGGCTTGGACCGAAGTGGTGAAAGGTTTGAAAGACCAGTTCACCGTATTGACCTTCGACCTGCGCGGTCATGGCCAGTCGTCGCACACCCAGGGCCGTTATGAAATCGATCATCTGGTGGGCGAAGCCCTGGCCCTGGCCGACCATGTCGGTTTCGACCGCTTCGACTTGGCCGGTTTCTCGTTGGGCGGGTTGATTGCCCAGCGCATGGCCCTGACCCACCCGGCCCGCATCCGCCGCCTGGTGTTGCTGTCGACCGTCGCCGGACGTAACGCTCAAGAGCGTGAGCGGGTGCAGGAGCGTTTGACGGCGTTGCAGGCCGGCGCACCGGTCGCCCACTACGAAGCGTCGTTGTCGCGCTGGCTGACCGAAGACTTTCAGGCGCGTCATCCCGACGTCGTCAGCCGTTTGCGCGAGCAAAACGCCGCCAACGATCCGGGCTGTTACGCAGCGGCTTATCGGGTACTGGCGGAGTCGGACTTCGGTGAACAGCTCGCGCAGATCCGCTGCCCGACGCTGATCGCCACGGGCGCCGAGGACTCGGGATCCAACCCGCGAATGGCCGACCTGATGCACGAACGCATTCAGGGTTCACAGCTGAAGATACTGCCGGGATTGCGGCACTGCATCCTGATCGAAGCGCCACTGCAGGTGGCAGCACTCATGCGCGATTTTCTGACTGATTCGGAGACACACCATGGATAAATCATTACAGGCCCAAGGCGAAACCGTTCGCCGCCAAGTTCTGGGCAACGCTTATGTCGATCAGGCCCTGGGCAAGGCCGATGATTTTTCCCGCCCCTTCCAGGACGTGCTCAACGAGTATTGCTGGGGCATGGTCTGGACCGACGACGCCCTCGATCTCAAGCAACGCAGTTTGCTGAACCTGGGCATGCTCGCGGCGCTGGGGCGGATGGACGAGTTCGGCACCCACTTCTGCGGGGCAATACGCAACGGCCTCAGTGACGACGAACTGCGTGCCGCCCTTACACAGATCGCGGTGTACTGCGGCGTCCCGGCGGGTGTCGAAGCCTTCCGCATCGCCCGCAAAGCACGGGAAAGCATGAGCCAGGACGAACGGCCATGATTTGGCAACCGACTGGCGTCTCGGCGTTGCACTCGCCACGCCGCTCATGCTGTAAGTGCCATTGAACAACAAGAAGTTTTTGAGACTGCACCCTTGCGTGACTGAATGACCTTTAACTGCCAGTAGCCCAAAAATTTCTATACATGAAGTTTTCCGCAGATTGAAAAATAACAATTGGAGGCAATTGGTGAGCGAACGACTGAAGATTGAGAACCTCTACAAGGTCTTTTCCTCGGCGCCAGAGAGGGCCATGCAGCTCTTAACGGCCGGGGCCAGCAAAGACCGGATCCTGGCCGAGACGGCGACAGTGGTCGGCCTCAATAACGTATCGCTGTCCATTCCCAGTGGCGCGATCTACATGATCATGGGCCTGTCCGGCTCGGGCAAATCAACCCTGGCGCGGTGCATCAATCGCTTGAACGAACCGACGGCGGGCAAGATCCTGCTCGACGGCCAGGACCTGGTGACCCTCAACGAAAGCCAGTTACGCGAAGTGCGCCGAACGCGCATCTCCATGGTGTTCCAGCACTTCGCCCTGCTGCCGAACAAAACCGTGATCGAGAACACTGAATTCGGCCTCAAGCTGCGGGGCGTGCCGCTGGCCCAGCGCCGCAAGCGCGCCGAAGAAGTGCTGGCAGTCGTGGGCCTGGCCAAGTGGGCCGATCACCATCCCCACGAACTGTCCGGCGGCATGCGCCAGCGGGTCGGCCTGGCCCGTGCCCTGACCACCGACGCTGACGTGTTGATCATGGACGAAGCCTTCAGCGCCCTCGATCCGCTGATCCGCACCGAGATGCAGGACGAGTTGCTGCGCCTGCAACGCACCCTGAAGAAAACCATTCTGTTCATCACCCATGACTTCCAGGAAGCCCTGAAGCTGGGTACGCGCATCGCGATCATGGCCGACGGCCAAGTGGTGCGCGAGGGCACGCCCCAGGAAATCGTTATGGATCCGGGCAGCGATTATGTCGCGGCGTTCACTCGGGATGTGGACCGTTCACGGTTGTTCGATGCCCTGTCGATCATGCAAACCGCCGGCACCTTGCTGGTCCAGGGCGACACCCGGGTGGTCGGCAATGACAGCGCCGGTGCGTTCGTCCTCAACGTTAGCGGCAAAGCGGTCGGCGTGCTCGATTCCGCCGCATTGCTGGCCGTCGGTGGCGGCGCCGATGCGCTGCAACGCCTGTCGCCGCAGTTTGTCAGCGTGCCGGGCAACGCCAAATTGGTGGAAGTGGCGCGCCTACTCAAGCCGGGCCTGCTGGTGGCCGTGGTCGACGGCGAGGGGCTGTTTATCGGCACCCTGAGCAGCGCCCACATTCTCGATTGCATTGCCAGCGTCGCGTCCCATCGCCCGAGCGCTGCGGAGGTTGCACATCATGCTTAGTTCAGAAGACATCGCGGTTTTCCCCGTGGACCAATGGATCAGCCAGGGCGTCGAGTGGCTGGGCATTCATTTGCGGCCGATGTTCCTGGCGATTCGCTGGCCGGTGGAGCACTTGCTGGCGTTGAGCGACTCGCTGATCCACGCCATTCCCTTCCCGATCATGGTGCTGCTCATGTTCCTCGTGGCCTACCGTGCCGCGAGCCTGGGGGTGGCGCTGTTCAGTGCTGCGGCGCTGGTGGCGATTGCCGTGCTGGGTGTCTGGGACGAGGCCATGACCACCTTGTCGCTGATCACCACGGCGATTGTGATCTGCATGGTCGTCGGGATTCCCATGGGCATCTGGTGCGCCCGCAGCGAACGGGTCTGGCAGGCGATGCGGCCGATCCTCGACATCATGCAGACCACACCGACCTTCGTGTACCTGGTGCCGGTGGTGATGCTGTTCGGCGTCGGCACGGTGTCGGGTGAAGTGGCGGTGGTGATTTCCGCCTGCCCACCGCTGATTCGCTTCACCTACCTGGGCATCCGCATGGTGGACACCGAACTGGTGGAAGCCGGCCACGCCTTTGGTGCGGACCGCCGACAAATGCTCTGGGAAATCCAGCTGCCCCTGGCGATCCCGACCATCCTCGGCGGCCTCAATCAGACCGTGCTCACGGCCATGGTGATGTCGGTGGTGGTGGCGATGATCGGCGCCGAAGGTCTAGGCCTGGTGGTGTTGCAGGGCCTCGGGCGCATGGACGTTGGCCGCGCCGCCGTGGGCGGGATCGCCATTGTGTTGCTGGCGATGATGCTCGACCGGATCACCCAGAAACTCGCGCAACCGTCCGTGCGTAAACGCAAGTCGCTGTTCAAGCGCCTACTCAATCCCCGACCGGTAAACGCATAACAACAAAGAAATCCTAAATGCCCGTTGTTGACTGCCAACCCTTAACCATAACGAGAAAAAAAGAGGAAATTATGATGCGTCCATTCAAAGCCTTGCTTGGATTTGCAGCAACGTTGTCCCTGGTTGGTCTGGCCTGCACGCAAGTGATGGCCGACGACCTGCCCGGCAAAGGCAAGACCATTCGCTTTGTGCAGTCGGAAAGCACCGGCGGTAACTACGTCATCACCAAAATCGCCATCGAAGCCAGCAAGCGCCTGGGTTATGCGACCAAGTTGAGCACGGTCAACACCACGCTGTTTTTCCCAGCGGCGGCCCAGGGCGACTTGGACCTGTCGATGGACGTGACCCTGCCCCAGCTGCAACCCAGCTTTGACAAGGTCAAGGATCGCACCGAAGTAGTGGGCGGCGGTTCTATCACCGGCGCCGGCTACAACGGCTACATGATCGACAAGAAAACCGCCGACGCTTACCACATCACCAGTCTGGATCAGCTCAAGGACCCGAAGATCGCGGGGCTGTTCGGCAAGAACGGCAAGGCTGACCTAATTAGCTGCGACCCAGGTTGGGGCTGCGGCGATGTGGTCGACTATCAACTCGACAAGTTCGGCCTCAAGGCCACCGTCAACCCTGTGCGCGGCAAATATGAGGCGCTGATGTTCGAAAACGTCGCGCGCCTGAAACGCGGCGAGCCGGTGTTTTTCTATGCCTGGGCACCGTCATGGATGACCAACACCATGGTGCCGGGCAAGGACGTGGTCTGGCTGCCGACACCGTTCGATGCCCTGCCGGGCAATGTGCCGAGCAGCGTTTCGGCGTTGACCCCAGGGGTGACCGGTTGCGCCGGCGGTGCAGATCCTTGCCGCATGGCCATGGCCGCGTGGAACTGGTACGCCATCGGCAACAAGCAATTTGTCGCGGCCAACCCGGCCATCAAGGCGCTGGTGGAGCAGATGACGTTTCCCCAGGCCACCTGGAGCTATTGGGAAAAAACCATCAGCCAGGACGGCTCCAGCGAACGTAACATCCGCAAGCTGGCGGATGACTGGATGAGTGAAAACAAGGCAACGATGGATGGCTGGGTGGCCACGGCCAAAGCCGCTCAGTAACGCCGCAGACTTTGCGCTGAGCGGGTTTGCCCGCTCACCGCAAAAACCGCTGTTTGACGGCCTGTAATCAGAAAAAACCCGCTGCCGTCCCCCCGCCAAAACTCCAGTTACCGTTCCCGCCCTGCCCTAGCATGAGTCCTACCCAGACAAGTTGGAGTGAACGCAATGAGCTACAGACACCCGCTGCTGTTCAAGGCCCTGTGCTACGTCGACGGGCATTGGGTCCACAGTGACAGCGGTCGCAGCATCGCCGTGCACAACCCGGCAAACCATGAATTGATTGGCCATGTGCCGTTGCTCGATCAACCGCAGATTGTCGCGGCAGTCGATGCGGCGCACCGGGCCTTTGCAGGCTGGCGCGAACTGAGCCTGGAAGCCCGCGCCACGATTCTGCGACGCTGGGCCGCGTTGATCCTTGAGCACCAGGAAGATCTCGCGCGCATTGTCAGCCAAGAACAAGGCAAACCCCTGGCCGAGTCCCGTGGTGAAATCGCCTATGCCGCGAGCTTCATCCCCTGGTTCGCCGAAGAAGCGCGACGCCTCTACGGCCAGAATATTCCCAGCCATATTCCCGGTGCGCACCTGGGCACCGTCAAGGAACCCGTCGGCGTCTGTGCACTGCTCACACCGTGGAACTTTCCCTCGGCAATGATCACCCGCAAAGCCGCTGCCGCCCTCGCCGCCGGTTGCACCGTGGTGATCAAGCCGGCCCATGAAACGCCGTATTCGGCGCTGGCCCTGGCGCAACTGGCGGAAGAAGCCGGGTTCCCGGCGGGCGTGTTCAACGTGGTGCTGGGCGAACCGCAGATGGCCATGCAAACCTTGGTTCAGGACAGCCGCGTGCGCTCGGTCAGCTTCACCGGCTCGACCCGGGTCGGCAAGTTGGTACTGCAAGCAGCTGCCCAGGACGTGAAGAAGGTCGCGCTGGAATTGGGCGGCAATGCGCCGTTCATTGTCTGCGCCGATGCCGACTTGGAACTGGCGGTGAAGGTCGCGGTGGAAGCCAAATTCCAGACTTCCGGCCAGGATTGCTGCGCGGCCAACCGGATCATGGTCGAGCGCTCGATTTACCCGGCGTTCCTCAGTCGTTTCGCCGCCGCCGTGCGTGAGCTGCGGGTCGGCCCGGCGCTGATCGGCGAGCAGGAACAACAGGTCGATATCGGCCCGCTGATGCACCAGGCCGCTTTTGACGTGACCGCCGAACGTGTGGCCGATGCACTCAAGCTGGGCGCGCAACGCCTGGTGGGCGGCGAGGCTCACGCCTTGGGTGGCTTGTTTTACCAGCCGACCGTGCTGGCGGATGTCACGCCGCCAATGCGCATCTACCGTGAAGAAAATTTCGCGCCGATTGCAGGGGTGATGCCGTTCGACACACTGGAGCAAGCCATCGAAATGGCCAACGACACCGAATACGGTCTGGCGGCCTACATTTGTTCCAACCGCCTGGACCTGATCTCCCCCCTGATTCGCCGCCTCGACCACGCCATGATCGCGGTCAACGGCGTCAAGTTCACCGGCCACCCGATCCCGTTCGGTGGCATGAAAGCCTCGGGGCTGGGCCGCGAAGGCGGCACCGAGGGCTTCGAAGCCTTTGTCGAAACCAAATACTTTTGCCTGCACCATCAAGGCCAGTTCTAAGGAGACTTATCATGACCCAAGAATTCGACACGCTGTTTGAGCAAGACCGCGCACACTTCATGCACCCTTCGACCCACGCCCATGACCACGCCAGCGGCGCGCTCAAGGGACGCATCATCCAGAGCGCCTCGGGCATCCGCATCCGTGATCATGAAGGCCGCGAATTCATCGACGCCTTTGCCGGTCTGTACTGCGTGAACATCGGCTACGGCCGCACCGAAGTGGCCGACGCGATCTACAGGCAAGCCAAGGAACTGGCCTACTACCACACCTATGTCGGTCACTCGACCGAGGCGATCATCGAGCTGTCGAGTCGAATCATGGACTGGGCGCCCGAGGGCATGAAAAAGGTCTATTACGGCCTGTCCGGTTCCGACGCCAACGAAACCCAGATCAAACTGGTGCGCTACTACAACAACGTGTTGGGTCGTCCGCAGAAAAAGAAAATCATCTCCCGCGATCGGGGTTACCACGGCTCGGGCATCATGACCGGCAGCCTCACCGGATTGCCGACGTTTCATCAGCATTTCGACCTGCCGGAGCAAGGCGTCAAACACACTATTTGCCCACATTGGTACCGCAAAGCCCCCGCCGGTATGGACGAGGCCGCCTTTGTCCGTTATTGCGCCGACGAGCTGGAGAAAATGATTCTCGCCGAAGGCCCCGATACCGTCGCCGCGTTCATTGGCGAACCGGTCATGGGCACCGGCGGCATCGTGGTTCCTCCTGCCGGTTACTGGGCGGCGATTCAGGCGGTATTGAATAAATACGATGTGTTGCTGATCGCCGACGAAGTGGTCTGCGCGTTCGGCCGCTTGGGTTCGAAAATGGGCAGTCAGCGTTACAGCATGCGTCCGGACCTGATCACCACGGCCAAAGGCCTGACCAGCGCCTACGCGCCGTTGTCGGCGGTGATCGTCGGCGAGAAAGTCTGGGACGTCATCGAAAAGGCATCCGAATCCCAAGGCGCCATGGGTCATGGCTGGACCTATTCCGGGCATCCGCTTTGCGCGGCGGCGGCCCTGGCCAACCTGGATATCCTCGAACGAGAAAACCTCACGGCCAACGCCGATAAAGTCGGCAGCTACCTCAATCGCCGCTTGCGTGAAACCCTCGAAGGGCATCCTCTGGTGGGCGAAGTGCGTGGCGACGGCATGCTGGCAGCGGTCGAGTTCATGGCGGATCGTGAGCAGCGCACGCCGTTCGATGCCGCGCTGAAGGTTGGCCCGAAAGTCTCGGCGGCATGTCTCGAACTCGGCATGATCGCCCGGGCGATGCCCCATGGCGACATTCTCGGCTTCGCCCCGCCGTTGATCCTGACCGAGGCAGAGGCCGACCTGATCGTCGACATCACCAAACGTGCGGTCGATCAAGTAGCCAGTGAAGTGCTGGTCTGAGTCTCCCAAGGCGCTGAGCGTTTTAAAGAAACGGCGAAACCCCGGATAGCCGGGATTTCGCCGTTTGAAGCAGCCGTTGCGAGAACGTTGCAGTCGGCCTGACACTCACCCCTGCGCTTTCGGAGTTCGTTCACGATGCACAAGTTAGACCGCTATGACCTGAACATCCTGCGGATCCTCTCCGAGGACGGGCGTATCACCAAGTCGAATCTGGCAGAGGCCATCAACCTGTCGGTGACACCGACCTGGGAGCGAGTGCGCAAGCTGGAAAGCGCGGGCCTGGTGAAGGGTTACCGCGCCTTGATCGACTGGAACCAGGTATTCAAAAGACAACGGTTGCTGGTGGAAATTACCTTGGCCCGGCACACGGCATCCGACATGCGCCGGTTCGAACAGCGCATGAGCGCTGCGGACGAAGTGGAGTTCTGCTACGCCACTGGAGGCGGTGTGGATTACATTGCAATGATCCAGGCGCCGGACATTGATCAGTACCAGCGTTTTATTGATCAGTTACTACTGGAAGACCTGGGAATCGAGCGCTATTTCACCTATATCGTCACCAAGACCATCAAAACCGGCGGGGCGCTGCCGCTCCAGGCGTTGAAAGTGTTATCTCTCGCAGACTAATGCTAGGCGACAGGTCAACCCTACCGCCTCCGCAACTTATTAAAGCGCTTGGCTTCATGCAAGTTACTGTGATCTGGTTTCTGAGCCTGGTCGCCAATAGAATTAACCGGCTCCTATGCACGTGGAGATGAAGCAAATCACAAGAGCAAATCCCACTTTAAATCACCTAAACTATTCTTGACTTCTATTTCGCACACTATGTTTTTGGTTATCATCATCGACTTGGTCTATACCTATTAAATCGGCAACCGCAGCCCCAGTCTCGACCCGAGACAGCCAGTCCAGCGTTGCTTGCTTGATCAACCAGTGCGGGGTTCGGCCGATAGAAGTAGCTGCTACTTTTAGCCGTTCAATATCCTTAATTTTTAGTTTTACTCCTAGGCTCTGTACAAAAAATGATGCCGTAAACACCGCATGGCACAGGCTAGGGAGAGCATTGCCGCGTAGCTTTTTGCGAGCTTGTCGAAGCGTGTCACGATTCGACGGCTTTCCTTCAGCCATCCAAACATACGCTCGATGATGTTGCGCTGACGGTACTTGGGTCTATCAAACAATCTCGGCAAACCCGGTTTGGGCTTGCGCTTCATGATGCGCAACGGAATCACAGACTGCATCCGATAACGATCACAGTATCGACGTAATGCCTCGGCGTCGTACCCCTTATCGGCAAGCAACCAACGACAGCGCGTGCGGGGGCGACCGCGCCGGCCAGGAATACTGGCGCCGTCGAGCAATGGTTCAGCATAGGTAATGTCGCTCGCGTGTCCGCCTGATAGTAGGAAATGCAACGGCACGCCATTGGCGTCGCTCAGCATGTGGATCTTGGTCGTCAGTCCCCCACGGCTGCGGCCAAGCGCATGCTCATCAGGCTCATCAAGCCCCCTTTTTTTCCCGCACCGGACGAGGCTCGGGTTGCGCGTACTGCAGTCGAATCGATCATCCACGTTTGCAAATCGATCAGGCCCTGTTCATTCAGCCTGAGATGTAATCGCTTGAGCATTTTGTCGAACGCTCCTCGGTTGCGCCAATCTCGAAACCGCTGATAAACCGTTGACCAAGGGCCCAAACATTCAGGCATATCTCGCCAGGGCGCCCCGGAGCGGAGGATCCAGAGGATACCGTCGAGCATTAGCCGATCATCAACACGAGGCCGACCTCTGTGGCGCCCCTCAGTGAAAAGATCCGCGACCAGATCCCAGGCTTCATCAGAGATTTCATAACGCTTTGCCATCACAGGATTCCTTTCCTTGAATAGCCGCCAACTCTACAAAATCTCAATGCCATAGGGGGCGTGGGGCGGTTTCCTCGAATTTCGTACAGAACCTAATCTTTTGGTGGGACCCCGCCTCCGTTACATTGAGCGGACGCCCAAGTTGTAACGGTAACAATCGACCCATAGCTGCCTGTTGCATCAGGCAGAAAACGGCCAGAAGCAGCCTCTGACCTTTGGCCCGCTTCGAATCGATTGTTTTCAAATGGCCAGCGGGGCGGGTAGAGTGTCGCCCCCCGGAATTGGATCCTGGGATTTCTGCCATGGAGTTGTTCAGTGAAGTACCTCAGTAAAGTTGTAGCCGGTGGTG